>NZ_JASE01000005.1:1579230-1895076 GCF_000622325.1 Sulfitobacter geojensis | reverse complement strand
TGCTGAGGCTGGTGATATCCTGCAAGGTGTGCAACTGTGGATTGAACGCAATTACCCAGTCTAATTTTGAGAAATACAGATTTGAATATTGAAGAATTCGTCCCAAAGACGGGAACAAGCATCGACAACCTTGGTTTTCTGTTTGGCGCGGGTACGTCATTTGAGTCAGGGTATCCGCTAGTCACAGGACTCACAAAATCTGTAGTTAGCGCGCTAACTGGCAAGGATCGCGCCGCGATGGATGAAGTACTTTATGCCTCTGACTTGACCTATGATGGCGTAAACGGACTACCCAACATCGAAGAAATTTCAGATCTGGTGATTGCCTATCATGCGAACAACCCTCTCCAAAAATATCAGCTGCTTAAAGAGAAAATACGAGAGTTAGTCCGAGAAGTAATTCTGGGCGTAACGAAGCCTGACATTTCCAATCAAGTAGCGCTCCTGCAACGGCTGAAATCGAGGGCTTTTGAGCGCCCAACTAACGTATGGTTCTTTACGACGAACTACGACCTGTTGATAGAGGATGCCTGTTCTGAAGTTGGCTTGAAGTTGGTGAATGGTTTTGTCGGAGCGACAACACGGCATTTTTCGGAACAAGAGTTCTCAATGGTATCCGGCGAGACATCGGGCTCAACCTTCAAGCCTGAAAACAGCTTAACGATTCGTCTGATAAAGCTTCATGGATCGGTGTCTTGGTACAAACGAGGAGAAAGAATTTTCGAAGCAGCTCCAAGCGCTATCGTCGACCAAGATGCCAGATGCATGGTTCTTCCGAGGCGCACCAAAGTGATAGAGACCTTGTCGCGCCCATATGATCGCCTCTTTCATGTATCAAGCTCGATCTTAAGTAGCCGCTGTAAGTACCTTATCTCATCGGGTTTTAGCTTTGGCGACAGCCATATCAATGACAGCTTGATGACTCCCCATATTTCATCTGGAGGCATATCACTCTCCAACTTCTGCGAAGTCGAACCGCAAGGCCTTAGTGAATTACGCGCTAGGCCTAATGTACTCCACGTTTGCAAGGACAAAAAAGTGATTGGTGGGCGTGAGCATGCCGAGAGCAGTGATGCGTGGAAATTCAGTAAGTTTGTTGAACTTTTTTAGGGGATAGAATTTGAAACATCAGATCGGAAAAGTGATTGAGGTCAAAGGCGATACTATTGCCGTCGCACTAATGGATTTCGATGGTGATAATAACGTTGGTGTACCCGAAGAAATGGCCGTTGATGTCGCAACACCTGACGGTCCAGTTAATATCTTAATAGGCCAACCTGGCTCGTTTGTAGAATTGTCTTTGCCCAACGGTACTTTGCTTTGCTTGGTTACCGAAACTCGAATGAGGGAGGCCAATGTTGGAGCGGTTGAAGTGAAAGCAACAATTGCGGCAGGAGATTTTGTGGTGGATCAGGTCTTGAGGCAACTCGTAACAATCCCGATTGGAACTGTGGATACCACTGGAGCATTTGAACGAGGAACCAATGTATTACCAACGGTAAACGCGCCAGTTTTCGCGGTGCTGCCATCAACAATCAACAACATCTATACCAGTTTTGCAGAGGGCGATTTCTCATTGGGAAAGCTCTCCCTCCTTCCAGAGCAAGATGCAAAAATGAACCTTGACTCATTCCTTAGCCGTCATGCAGCAATACTTGGTCAAACCGGTGGCGGAAAATCTTGGACGGTTGCGTCGGTACTGCAAAAGATCGCAGCTTTTCCTCAATCCACAGTCCTACTCCTAGATCTACATGGTGAGTATGCTCAGGCGTTTGGTGATGAAGCCGAAGTCATTTCGGCCGCTGATATTGAAATGCCATATTGGTTGATGAACGCTGAAGAAATCCTTTCTCTAATGATAGATCGGGCTGAGTCCAGCGCTCCAAACCAGAACGCAAAGTTTAAGGAACTATTGCAGGCGGCAAAGGAAAATCATCCGGAGAATGCCGCTCTTGGATTGGAAAAGGTGACCATCGACACACCAGTGTACTTCGACCTCACGGAAATTATCGACGAATTCACACGTCTTGATATCGAGATGGTTCAAGGTTCTACTAAAAAAGTTAAAGGCCCGCTTCACGGGCAGTTTACTCGCCTTCTTATGCGGCTAGATTCACGCTTAAACGACCGACGTTACGACCTTATTTTCAAACCTCAGACATATAACACCAGCGCCTCAATGGATGACCTATTCCGCAAGCTGCTTGGTGAAGAAAGTTCAAATCGTAAGAAGATTGTCGTTCTTGATCTCAGCCCAGTGCCTTTCGACGTTAGAGGCTCTTTGATTTCATTAACATTGAGGTGCTTGTTCGATTTCTCTTACTGGCATAGTCGCCTCAAAGGTTCGCGCTTTCCGATCTCGATTTTTGCAGATGAGGCTCATATCTACTTGAGCGACTCTGCATCAAATCAAGCACCTAGAGAATCCGCTGAAAGGATTGCTAAGGAGGGGCGAAAATACGGCATTAGCCTGACGGTGATTAGCCAGCGGCCCAGAGAGATGTCGTCTACGATCTTGTCGCAGTGTGGAAGCTTTCTGTGCTTAAGGATTTCCAACCCAGATGACCAATCGTATGTTCGCAATCTGCTACCAGACTCGGTGCGAGGAATTACATCGATGTTCTCTTCCTTGAGACGTGGTGAAGCGATCCTCATTGGCGACTCTATGATTATGCCCACACGCATCAAAGTTGACAAACCTAACCCCACTCCTGACAGCGCTGATGCATCATTCACCGCCCTGTGGAGTGAAGAACCTGCAGAGCTAGATGTTGCGGGGGTGTTGACGACTTGGCGAAATCAAAAGGTCCCTAGCTAAAGTTGGAGCGTCGAGGAACGGAATTTAAGTTTTTGGTTGAGTTTTTGTGCTATTTCGGAGGGACATAGTGTTTGCATTTTTCAAAAAAATTTTAGGTGGTCACAAAGCTATTGGAGCAGTGAAAAGCGACACGCCGTCCGTGAACGTTAGCGTTGAACGCGAGCCTTTCGCTGAGGGTTTCAACCTAGAAGATATCGAGCAAGAGAGCAGAAGCAGACTAGAAGCCATGTCCGTCCAGATGCCTGGAGGCGACTACTTCTCTTTGCTTGAAAAGTTGCAAAGCGCAATCTCAGAGAAAAGGTACTCCGACGCCGCAGAAGCTGCCCACTTGAGTATCACTCCGCTCCGAGATTGGTTGAGTGACCCAAGAGGGCATGGGGAGCGCCTACACCTCCGTATTCCGGCGCTGCAACAAGGCGGTACAATGATGGCGCTGACTGGTGACACTGAAGGGCTTTCAAAGGTGATCGATCTTACACGAAAATTCGATCACCTAGAGCCATATAGGTCTGATGCTGAGAAGCATATAAAGTCTGTTGAGCTTTTTGAGCGTATTCGACAACTCGTCATGTCAAAACCTGGTGTGCTGCAAAACAAGGTCAAGGCGGAACTCGACGAGCAAGATGGTCGTCATATAGGGAACCTGATCTCCTGGCTGGTAAAAGCTGGAGAGATATCTAGAGTGCAAAGCGGAAAGACATATGCGTTAAGCATGGCCGAATTTCCATCAAATTCGGTCGAAACTGACCTTATCGAACAGGGTGCGCCTTCGCCGAGTCCCGCACTTCCTAAAAGAGATACCTCACCCGATTTGCAGAGGTTTTTGAACCAAACGTATCGATTTGTGGCCCTAGACGTCGAAACAGCAAATCGGCAACATAGCAGCATATGCCAAGTCGGATTGGCAATGGTTGCCACCAATGGTGACATCGAAACCATCAGCATCCTTGTTGACCCTGAGCAAGGCTTTGAGAGTTTTAATGTCAATCTGCACGGCATTGACGAAACAACAGTAAAGGGCGCTCCTTCATTCGAGGAAGTCCTTCAACTCTTGCGGCCGTTTTTGGAGCGACACGTACTTGTACAACACAGTAATTTTGACAAGCAGGCGTTCAACGCTGCCGGTAAATATTATGGCGTTCCAGAGCTGCGAGCGACTTGGGTAGATAGCGTTCAAATAGCACGTAAGGCCTGGCCAGAACTGAAAGGCAATGGCGGTCACGGCTTGGCTAGCTTGAAGACTCACCTAGATCTTAAGTTTGAGCATCACGACGCTGAAGAGGATGCTCGTGCTGCTGCCGAAGTTGTTCTTTTGGCGGAAACAGTAACAGGTGAAGACTTCTCAGAACTGGCAAAGCCTAGAAAGCAGAAATACCAAACTTCAGTAGCTGTTTCAGGCAATCAAAATGGTCCGCTTTACGGTCATGTTGCGTGTTTTACGGGGCAACTGGCAATGTCGCGTGTGGAAGCAGCTACTTTTGCTGCCGGAGCTGGGATCACAATCAAAACAGGCGTTTCTAAGAAGGTAACGCTGCTGATCGTCGGTGACCAAGATATCTCGACGTTAGCAGGACATGATAAAAGCAGTAAGCATCGACGTGCGGAAGAACTGCAGCGTGAGGGTCATGAAATTAGAATTTTGGGAGAAACGGAGTTTCTTATGCTGATCGCAATCGACTGAAAATCAGCTTACGAAAAGCTGCATCGCAGCGTCCTGAATGTCGGTCAACGGCAGGTATGGGCCGTTCGCTTCTTCAGCCATACACAGACCTGTTTGATCCGGTCCAAATTATGCCAATAACAATAGCAGCAATAACCCCTGTTTTTTGAAGTCACCTCCTCAGACCCCCTACCCCTTCTAGGAAAAGCTGCAAATCCTCCTTGCCTCCTCTCGACTTCAGTCTCTGCCATTAGGCCATGGTCTTATGTCAGCCCACAATGGTGGCGCTTTGTGCTGCCTTTGGAGTGGGTATCAGCTTTTGGCAGACAGTTTGCCACCACTCCTTAGACCCTAATGTCAGACAAGGAGTACATGACAATGATGATTGGATACGCAAGAACATCGACACTTGAACAGAAGGCATCCCTAGAGGCCCAGAGCGAGTCACTGAAGGCCATGGGGTGTGACAGGTTGTACGAGGAGCAAATCAGCTCTGTTGCGCCCAGAGAGGCCCTTAAGGCTGCTTTAAGCTATGCCAGAGATGGCGACACACTTGTCGTGACCAAGCTGGATAGATTGGCCAGATCCGTTAGGCACCTAGGCCAGATCGTAGAAGACCTAGAAAAGAAGGGAGTTGGCCTTAGGGTTCTCGACCTTGGCCTTGATACGTCAAATGCAACAGGTAAGCTTATGCTGAACGTCCTTGGGTCGGTGGCCCAGTTTGAACGTGAGATGATGTTGGAAAGACAGCTTGAAGGCATCGCCAAAGCCAAGGCGCTGGGCAAGTACAAGGGAAGGAAACCCAAGGCACAGCTTCAGGCAGACCAGATCCGAACTTTGGTGGCCCAAGGGCTGTCCAAAAGAGCCGTAGCTGAAGAACTGGATTTGTCTGAGAGGTCTGTGTATCGGGTGCTTGCAAACGCATGAGCATTTCTTGGAGGTTCCGCCACTTTGATAGCAGGGTATCGTGGGACCTCAATTCGCTTGCTTTAGTTAAAATTCCCCTTGGTCGTCAGTTGGAAACGAAACCGAGGTAACACAAACGGTCACACACGAATAAATCGACAGCTTGAAACCGCTCTAAAAACAAGGGTAATGTGAGTCCATAAACCGTAACCACACACCGTGTGGGGGCACCATTAAATCCTAAATTATTGATAATTATCAGTCGGTTAGTACCTTTGTGCTTCCCTCAAGGTAACACACATGTCCGTTGTATTGCTTGAGGCAGGGGCGTTAATCGTTTTGGCAAAGTACATCTTCAAGAAGAAGAACAGTAAGGTCTGGTACTTTCGTAGACGAATTCCAGAAGATGTGCTGGGACACTATCCAAGCAAACAGGCTAAGGATTTGGTCTTCTCACTTCAGACCACAGACGAAGGTAAAGCTGCAGGGTTGGCCCATAAGAAGGCTACGGAACAAGATGCACTATGGCATAGCTTCAGAACGGGTGAAGTTGCCGAAGGTCCTGATCTCGTCAACGTAGCACTCGCTACACCGTCCAAGTTTGGCCTCAAACCAGACCAATCCAAAACATGACTTATGGGCGGTCGTATTCCGATCCCGAACCTCCAGCTGTTCTTGCTTCATGCTCCTGAACAATTGCAGTTGGCCGACCGTTAACGGGTATCGATCAGCTACCGTTTTGGTTAGCTGACCGTTCTTTCGGAGCTTTCGAAATGCGAACGGGTATTAAAACTCTGCCGCATAGCAACCACCGCGTATTACAACGCGACCTCTTGGAGTGGCGTATAAAAGGTGAAGGCTGTCGTTCCATTGCTGCAACTCACGTCGATCTGACCACCGTGCGCCAGGGCGATCGACGAAGCAATGTAGAGACCAAGCCCCAAGCCCTCGCCTCGCGTATCAGCGCCACGTTTGAACGGATGGTACAAGTTTTCGCGCAAATCGTCGGGCACCGGATCGCCCTGATTTATCACAGTTATCTCGACACCTTTACCGCCAATTACGCCTTTAACCCTTATGGGCGTGCTTTCCGCCGCATGGCGCACTGCGTTAGACAATAAATTTGATACAGCCTGTGCGACGCGCGGTGCGTCGCAGTAAATGGGTTGTTCGAAGGACAGATCGAGATGAACGTCAGTATCAGGTGCCCCCGCACGTACCTCTTCAACAATTTGGGTAATCGCCTCTGCTAAGGGTGCGTCGGCTGTCCTTGAAATGCGAATACCTCCGCCCAGTCTGGCCTTGGCGTGCATCATCATATTATCAACGAGTTCATTCATACGATATACGGTGGATCGCATCATCGGCACGATCTCAGCAGCCGAGCCGGTTAACTGCTCGCTGGCCAGTAACTGGACACCGGAATTGAGCGCCGCCACCGGATTGCGTAGATCATGCCCAAGAACGGCGATAAACTCTTCCTGAGCGCGGGCCATCTCGCGCTCCTTGGCGACAAGTTGTTCTTGCGCTTCCAGTTTTTCCTCGGTTTCAAGGCCCTGCCCGATGAGATCCGCAAACATCTCTAACATCGCCACTGCGCGTGGATGCTTCACATCGCGCGGCTCTGTGTCGATGGCACAAAGCGTGCCAAAGAAACTGCCATCGCTGCGATGGATCGGTATTGAAGCATAGCTGACAATTCCGAATTTTGCCGCGATAGGGTGGTTCCCATATACTTCATCGGTAGCGACGTCGTTGAATAGGACCTTTTGCGAAGACAGGCGAACCGATTGGCAGAACGTTGACTGAATTTCAATCTCGTCGCCTTCGGCCAGGCCGAAGTTGACTTCGTCGACGGTTCGGCAGGCAACCCAGCGATCCTCCGTAACCCTGGCAACCGCCGCAAAACGCATATTCGTGGCAAGCATCACCGTTTCGAGAATTGTCGTGATCAGGGCACTGCCCGCAATCATTTGGATATCAGACTGAAAATCGTGCTTTCCAAGTAGGAAAGCCGAATGGTCTTGGATGACTGCCTGCCTGCTTGCTATTTCTGTCATGTTTGTCCCCGATGATACTGAACCAAGGTAATATCCCCGAGGGGGATCACCGATTTCATCTTCTAGGTAAATAGCGAATAGCGACACCTTTAGGCAATGCACATAAGTATGTTCGACCCGTCGCGCTTTGCTCGGACAGTCACAGTGACCTGCTCCCCATTGTGTCCCCTACTCTAGGTGCGCACGGTGCGGGTTTTGGTCTTTTTCTGTTCGCTTAGCGTATTCCCAGACGAAGGTATGAGACACGCCAGCACCCTAGCTGACCAATCGGACCGCGTGAATTCACAACGGGGTATGGCACTGCTCACCTGCCCCCTAGAACGCAAGCGCGCTGAAAGCGCCGCCGCACGAAGCGCGGATAGCGCAAGGCAAGCATGATCAGGCGCATATCAACGCAACGTTCAAGGTCATCGGAAAGCCGCAAATCCACGCAGATCAGATCGTAATGTCACGCCCTTGTGCTTCGGCCAACTCTTGCTGAAGCCGTGCTTCGTTCTGCGCCTGAGGTGTCGAAAACCGTGCGAGCAAGGCATATGCAACCGGCGTCAGGTAGAGGGTGAACAAGGTCGCCAAGCCCAGACCGCCGACAATCACCCAACCCAAGGCCTCGCGCGCTTCGGCACCTGCACCGGAGGACAGGACTAGGGGCACACCACCCAGAACCGTTGATGTCATCGTCATCATCACGGGCCGCAGGCGGATGGTGGATGCGTCGATGATCGCAGCCTGCACATCCTGTCCTTTGTCGCGCAGCTGGTTGGCAAATTCGACGATCAGAATGCCATTCTTGGCCATGATGCCGATCAGGATCACCAGTCCGATCTGGCTGTACACGTTCAGGCTTTGCCCCGACAAGAGCAGCGCAAACACCGCACAGGCCAAGCCCAGCGGCACCGTTGCCATGACAACAACCGCCGACACAAAGCTTTCGAATTGCGCCGACAGCACCAGAAACACGATCAGGATGGCAAAGCCGAAGGTCAGCAAGATGCCCGAGTTGGTCTGATCCAGCGTCGCAGCTTCGGCCAGTGGCACGATGCGGTTTTCATCGGCAAGGATCTCGTCGCCGATGGCCTGCACCTGCGCAAACGCATCCCCCAGCGAAAGCTGCGGCGTCAACCCCGCGGACAATTCGACCGACCGGTTCTGCCCTTCGCGGTCAAGCTCCGGTGCAACGGCGCGCTCTTCGAGTGTGACGAAGCTCGACATGGGCACCATCTGTCCGTTCGCGGATTGCACGAAGATGTTCTCAAGGTCGCCGGGGTCGTTAATGGGGTTCGAAGTCGACAACATTTGCACATCAAAGCTTTTGTCCTTGATGAACACCGACGCCACCTTGCGCCCGTCCAGCAATGCCTGAAGCGCCTGACCAAGGCCCGTGATGTCGATCTGAAGATCTGCGGCCAAAGCGCGGTCGATCTGCACAAACAGCTGCGGTTGGGTGCGTTCGTATTCCAGCCGGACCTGCCCCATGCCGGGGGTCTCGTTCAGCCGATCGACCATGGTTTCGGCCACTTCGGCCAGCTGGTCATAGCTGTCACCAGTGATGCCAAAGGCCAGCCCGCGCCCTGCCCCGCGAATGCCCAGCGAATTGGGCTGGATCGCAAAGGCCCGCACGCCGATCACGCCGCGCAGCTTGCCGTTGATTTCGCCGACGATTTCTTGCTGGCTGCGCGCGCGGTCCTGCCATTTCGCCAAGGTAAAGACCATAAAGCCGCGGTTATCAGCCCCGAAACCACTGATCGAGAAGATGTTGGTCACCTCCCCCGCGTCTTGCAACGGCTCAACAAGATCCTCGATCTGGCGCATTTTACCTTGTGTATATTCCAGCGAAACACCCTGCGGCGCGGTGATGCTAAGCAGCGCAAGGGCGCGGTCCTCCGGTGGGGTCAGTTCTTGGCGAATGGTGCTTGCCATCAGGATCGCCGTCACCAAAACAAACCCCGATGCAAGAACGATCACAAAAGGAACGGCCAGGGCCGCGCGCAGGGTCATGGCGTAGAATTCCTGCATCTTGTTGCCGAGCCAGATCATTGGGCCGCGCGGGTTCTCTTTGACAGGTGCCGTTAGCAAACGGCTGGCCAGCACGGGGCATAAGCTAAGGGCGACAACCGAGGACAGCAAAACCGCCATCGCCAAGGTAAAACCGAATTCCCGAAACAAGCCGCCCGCCTGCCCCGGTAAAAACGACAGCGGCACAAACACAGCCGCCAGCGTGGCGGTTGTGGTCACCACGGCGAAAAACACCTGTGCGGTTCCATTCACGGCAGCGGCGCGCGGCCCCATGCCGGCGGCGCGTTGGCGCACGATGTTTTCAAGCACCACGATTGCATCATCCACCACCATGCCCGTCGCCAGAACCAGCGCCAGCAAGGTCAGGATATTGATGGAAAACCCCGCCATGTAAATCGCCGCCAGCGTGCCGATCAGGGCCACCGGCAAGGTTAGCGTGGGGATCAGGGTCGCACGTATGTTGCGCAGGAACAGAAAGATCACGGCGACAACGATGGCGATGGCAAACCCCAGCGACTTGATCACCTCTTCGATAGAGCCGGAAATGAACGTCGCATCATCGGAGGTGACGAAGATGTTAATGTCCTCGGGCAAGGTCTCGCTCAGCTGCGCAACGACGGCACGCACGTTGGTGGAGATTTCCAGCGTATTCGATGTGGCTTGCCGGATGATGCCAATGCCCAGCCCCTGCCGCCCGTTCGCCCGCAGCGCCGTTTCGCCGTTGGCCGGCCCAAGCGTGACGCGCGCCACATCGCCGACCAATACGTCCGGCTTGATCTCAAGCGCCTCAAACGCGGCGGCGGTCGCGACGCTGGCGGTGGTGCGCACATTGATCGACTGGCGGTTGCCAGCCAGGTCACCGGCCGGCGCATCAAAGGCCACGCTGGACAAGGCGCGTTGCATGTCCCCCAAGGACAAGCCCCGGCTGGCAAGTTCAAGCTGGTTGATATCCACACGGAAAATCGGTTCGCGATCACCGTAAATTTGCAGATCCGCCACCCCCTCGACCGAAATCAACCGGTCCTCGACACGGTCCTGCACGATCTGTGTCAGCTCTTGCGGGGATCGGCTGTTTGAGGTCACAGCGATCCGCATGACCGGTTGCGCATTGGCGTCGGCCTTGACGATTTCGGGTTGATCGGCGTCTTCGGGCAATTGGTTGACGATGCGCGCAACAGCGTCGCGGATATCGGTTGCCGCAACATCAATATCAACGTTGTCGTTGAATTCGACGGTGACACGGCTGCGCCCGAAGCGTGAATTCGACGAAATGCCCCGCACGCCAGAAACGCGCCCCACCGCCCCTTCGATCCGGCCGGTCAGCTCCTGATCTACAGATTCAGGCGAGGCACCGGCAAACGGGGTGGTGATGGTCACAACCGGCCGGTCCACATTCGGCAGTTCGCGGATTTCAGCGCCAAACAGGGCGGCGATGCCCGCAAGAACGATCAGCGCATTCAAGACAAACGCAAGGATCGGGCGGCGCACAAATACGGCTGTGCCCGGTGCCGCGGGGGCGCTCACTGGCTGTCTCGCGCAACAGACGCGGATCGAACGGGCGGCGCGATTTTCACTTCGGCCCCTTCGCGCAATGTTTGCACGCCTTCGGTGACGACCTGATCGCCCGCGCTCAAGCCCTCAGCCGCCACCAGAACCTCGCCACTGTTGCGCTGCACGATGTCGACCGTCACGCGCACCACCTTATTGTCCCGCACGACCCAGACAAAGGGGCCGTCGCTAGACCACTGCACCGCCAAAGGCGCGATCGAAAGCAACGTGTCCCCGGGAAAGGTCAAATTGACCGAAAACGCCATGCCAGCGCGCAGCATATCGGCATCATTGGCAACGCGCCCCTGCACCAGCAACGTGCGGCTGGCACGATCAACAACGGAGTCAATGGCGCTGATTTCACCCGTCAGACGTTCCTCGCTGACGCCGAGGGGTGTTACCTCGAACACCTGCCCCACCTTGATGTTGCGCACCGCCCGTTCCGGCACGCGAAAATCTATCAGGATTTCGGAACGATCGGTAAGGGTCACAATGACATCCTGCGCGTTGACGCGGTCGCCTTCCTCCAGATCAATGATCCCGACCCAACCGGAAATTGGTGCCGCGATCTGGCGTTGGGACAGGTCGAACTCTGCTTGGCGCACGGCCAGTTCCGCGCTGCGCAAGGCCAGTTCCGTTTCACGCAGGCGGACTTCTGTGGTTGCCCCCGAAGCCTGCAAGCGTTTGATACGGACCTCTTCCGCGCGGGCATCCTCTAGCTGGATGCGGGCCTGTTCCAGCGCGATGGTTTCTTCCTCGTTTTGCAGCTTAACGATCACCGCGCCGCTTTCGACATAGCCACCGGCGGCCAAGGAGAGATCCGTGATCACCCCGACAGCGTTCGACCGCACTGTCACAGACCGGCGCGCGCGCCCGTCACCGATGGCTGTAATGCGATCCTCACGGACCATTTCACCCACGGTTTCGGTGATCACAACCGCCGCCCCCCGCGACGGGCGGCCCGATCTGCCCTGCCCCGCCGCGTCGTTCTGTGCGGCTTCCACGCCCAAAAGATCAAGAAGGCCGGCGCGTTCCAAAAGCGGGCGCGCCGCAGGCACATAGGTGATCCAGATATAAAGGCCGCCAGCAAGGACCGCGAGTGACAGGACGAGTTGGCGTAAAGCTTTCATGGGGCGGACTTTGTGCTGTTTGCGGATTGGGCTACCATCTAGCGGATGAGACGAAATTGCACATTAAAAGTTTGTGATAGTGGGCGACAGCACAGCATTGCGCTGCCCCTGCGTAAAATCGCCTTAAACAAGGGCGCATTTTAAAAGGTGAAAGGGCCCTGACGGGATCGTCAGGGCCCCACATCAATCTTGATGAGTTGGAATTTATCCAACCGGCGCGTTGTCATCACGTTTGATCGCGATGATGCTTGAACGCGCCAGCTTGCCCTCGCCATCGGGGAACGGGGCCTTGGGGTGCTGGATGCCGACAAACATCGTGCGGCGATCGGCGGACCACGTCAGCCCCGTCACTTCGGAACCATATGGGCCGGTCATGAAGCGTTCGATGCGCCCCGTCACCGGATCGCCTGCAAGCATCTGGTTGTTGCCCATGCCGGCAAAGTCACCTTCGTTTTTGAAATCGCCATCTGTCTGGATCCACAGCAGGCCCGTGCTGTCAAACATCATCCCGTCGGGTGAATTGAACAGGTTGCCGGAATTGATGTTTTCGGATCCTGCCTTGGCACCTTCATGCACGTCAGGATTGCCCGCCATCACATAAAGATCCCATGTGAATTCGGTGGCTGCATGATCATCGTCCGCCGGACGCCAGCGCACGATCTGGCCGTATTTGTTGGCCTCGCGCGGGTTCGGGCCACCGACCGGCGTTTCATCCCCGCCGGCGTTCGTCTTGATCCCGCGATTTTTGTTGTTGGTAAGCGCACAGTAGCATTCGACCGCAACCGGATTTACCGCAACCCATTCGGGACGATCCATCGTTGTCGCGCCGACCTTTGAACCTGCTTGACGGGTATAGATAGCGATTTCCGCAGCCGTCATGCCTGTGGCTTCCGGCGTCAAGGCGACCCAGGAACCGGTCAGATCATCATTGAATTTAGCGACATAAAGCTGGCCGTCATCCAGCAGGGTGCTTGTATCGCCGCCCGGTGTGTAAACCCCGTTCGAGACATATTTATACATGAACTCACCGCGCTCATCGTCTCCCATATAGACGACCACCTGACCGTTCGGGGCAAGCGTTGCCGCCGCGTTTTCGTGTTTGAAACGCCCCAGCGCTGTGCGTTTGACCGGTGTCGACGTCGGATCGGACGGATCAATTTCTACGATATATCCGAAACGGTTCGGCTCATTGGGGTTTTTCGCAACATCAAAACGCGCATCAAAGTTTTCGTAAGCGTACCGCCCTTTCAACCCGATCCCGTAACGCGCGTATTCTGCTGGCGTTTCAAAGCTTTGATCGGGTGAGCCGAAATAGCCGTTAAAGTTTTCTTCACAGGTCAGATACGTCCCCCAAGGCGTCTTGCCGGCCCCGCAGTTGTTCATCGTGCCCAATACGGTGCGCCCTGTCGGATCGGCTTCGGTCATCAACAGGGCATGACCCGCTGCCGGTCCGGTCAGCTCCATCGGTGTGTTCTGCGTGATGCGCCGGTTGAGCGTGCTGTCAACGACGATATCCCAGCCGTCTTCGCCTTCGGCCACTTCCATCACCGTAACGCCCTGAAGGTTTTGCAATTTTTCGACATCCTGCGCGCTGGCGGGTGTGCCGCCGTCATTTTGGGGCAGGTTCAGTTTCGGGTTCACGTATTCGTGGTTTACGGCGATGACTTGACGATGTCCCACCGAAAAGATCTCCATGCCGTCTGTATTCTCGCCAAAAACGCGGTCGGAGGACGCCAGATCCCCGCCCGTCTGGTGATCAAGCTCGGGCGCGTCGGAAAACAACGGCTGGCCCCACTTTGCAACCGGATGCCAGCTGTACCCGTCGGGCACATGGATGGTGGCATCGGTGGCGATTGGAACAGGTGTGAAACCGATACGGCTGGTGGTTTGTGCCACGGCGGCGCTTGAGTTCAGCAAACCGGTGCCCATTACGGAGGCCCCTGAACCAAACGCCACCGCACGGCCCAAAAACCCGCGACGGCTCATGGCGTTATCTACAATGCCATCGAAATCGGTGACGTCGGGACGGGGGCTTTGCAGTTCGTCCCATTCGTCCCAAGACAGATGTGAGGTATCGTTGGTCATTGTTCCGGCTCCATGCGCGCATTTCATACTAGCGTGGCAGTAGGCCAGATTTGATGCAACCAAATGAAAGTTTTGTAAGACATTTGTAACATGCCCCTGTGCAATCTTCCTGCGGGTCTGACGCCACGCACACCGCCCAAATCCACGAACCGGATCGCAAAAGCGCAGGCGAACACTGGCGTCACATGGCAACAATGCCATTAGTTGTCTAATATTGTGCCACAATTTGACCTAATTAGCAGATCATGAACACGCCAATGACAGGCGACGCAATCGGCCTGACGCGTGAAGCGCCTTTCGATGGCGGGCAAGTAAGTGGCAAGTTCAGTATGACCTATGATGTTAAAGCTAAATGGATCCAAAAGATCGTTCTGGTCTTTTGCCTGGGCTTGTCTTTCCTGTGTTTTCAAATTGTTCACAACATTGCCGAACGCCGTTCCAACGAAAGCTTTAACGTCCTTGTAGATCAAGGCAGCGCGGCGCTAAACAGACGGGGCGAAGACCTAAATCGCACGTTGGACGGGGTCGCCGGACTTATTCTTGCCTCCTACTCGGTATCTGCCGCCGAAATGGCGCGATATGCGCAGGCATTGAAAGTCGTTGAAAATGTGCCGACCCTTGATGCGATCGGCTTTGCCACGTTTGACAAGTCTGTTCCGCGCCTCGGCACCGCCAAAAATAGCGGTTGGACCATCGACGACCATAACGCCACGATCACCGTTACCGAGAGCGACCCGACCAGCGATCATCTTTCCATTCGCGTGATGGAGCCAAGCGCGCCCAACATGCGGTTCTTAGATGCAGACTTTGGCAGCAACCCGCAAATTCTGGCTGCGGCAAAAACGGCCTTTGAAACGCGTGAAACGCAGTCAACCGGCGTGCTGCCGCCCGCTTTCTCCAGTGCTGCGCATCCTCAGGCGTTTTTGCTTAAACCTGTTTTCAAACCCTCACAGAACCCGACACGAACCGATGCGCAACAGGGCGAATTCCTTGGGTTCGCTTTTGTGGTGGTCAATGTCCCGCAGGTTTTCCAAGACCTTACAGTTTCGCAGGGAAAACTGCTGGACTTAAGCATTGTCTTCGACGGCAATGAAACCGAAGTACTGGAAGCGGATCAACAAAGCGCGCCCGGTGCCACTTCGCCGGAGTACAGCGTTCTTCGGTCCGCCCACCGGTTCGGCAAATCCATTTCATTACGGTGGGACAGCAGACCGGAGTTCGAAGCCGAGCAACCCTTCCGCGCAAGGTGGTTTGTCTTGGGTCTGGGGTTCCTGGTCACAGCATTGGTCGGGGTAAACTCCAGCATCCTGATTAAACGAAATCGTACCGTTTCAGAACTGGTACGACGTAAATCGCGCGAGATTGCAACGCGCACCATGGAGAAACGTGCCATCCTTGGTAACGCGATGCTGGCAATCGTATCGGTCACGCAATCGGGGCGGATCATTCATGCCAACGAGGCTTCCAGAAAATTTCTGTCCTTGACTGCGCCGGACGCCGATTGGAATGGAACAAATCTTGCCGAGCTTTTACCGGGGTTTGACATCACATCTGCGGATGGCTGGACAAAACTTACCGTCCCTGCCCCGCATGCCAATGCTGGCCCGCTGATCCTCGAGGTTGAGAAAAAGACATGGCAAACGGCAGATGGCGAAACACGGATCACGCTGCTGTTGCGCGACATTACTGCCAACGAAAGGCTTGCGCAGGAAGTTGCTGAAACCGAACAACGTCTGAACCTTGCCCTGATCGGGGCGGAAATCGGCGTATTCGATGTAAACCTTAAGCAAAACACGTCGGTTGTTTCCGAAACGTGGTGCAAAAGCCTGCACATTGCCGCGGAACCCGCGCGCCGGAACCCTTATGTGGAACAATTCAGCCGCATGCACCCGGATGATCTTGCGGTGCTGCAAAAAGCGGAAGCCACCTGCATCGCCGGCCTGTCCGACCGCGCCGAAGCCCGCTTCCGCATCCGGGGGGAAAACGGCGAATGGCGCTGGATCAAATCCGAAGCGGTGATTGCCGAACGCGCCAAAGACGGCACAGCCTTACGTATGCTCGGTATCCAGACGGACATCACCGAAAGCTACAAGCTTGAGCAAATGAAACGTGATTTCGTCGCGACAGTCAGCCATGAATTGCGCACGCCGCTGACATCAGTCAACGGGGCGCTGGCCCTGATGCAAGCCCAACAACAAGGTAAGGAGCCCGACGGCTCTGCGCGGTTGATCGAAATCGGGATCAAGAACTGTGACCGCCTTCTGAGCCTTGTAAACGACATTCTGGACATGGAAAAAATCAACACCGGCAACATGCGCCATGACACCCAACCCGAAGATGTTGCCGATATTTTACGTCTCGCCACCGAACAGTTGGAAACCTATGCGTCGCAATGGAATGTGAATGTCGAAGTGAACGCCCCCGCTTTCGCGCAATGCATCCGCACCGACAAAAAGCGCGTTATGCAGGTTTTAACCAACCTTTTGTCCAACGCCTGCAAGTTCGCCTATAGCGGCACGACAGTCTGTCTTAGCGCGGAACACATGTCCGATTGCACAAAGATTTCTGTGCGTAATGTCGGGCCGAGCATCCCCGAAGATTTCCGCGACAAGATCTTCCAGCCGTTTTCGCAGGCCGACAACTCCAACACCCGCGAACGTGGTGGCACGGGTCTGGGGCTGAACATATCGCGGCATCTGGTCGAAGCGATGGGCGGCACCATCGGATTTGAAAGCGGTGAGAATGACGAAACCGTGTTCTGGTTTACGTGCCCAAGGGCGATGGATGCGCCCCTGCCAGAAAAACAGGATCCGCTGGTCCATGAACACCAGAACGCCGCCTAAGAGGCCGCCGTGCCGCCCCTTCAGCGCGACGGTCGCCGTGCTTACTCTTCCCGGTTTGCGGCCTGTGTTTCCAGACTGCTGATCAGGTCCTTCATCGTATCGACAAAGGCCGTGTATCGGTCGTCGCCGATGGCATCATAGAGCGCTTGCAAGTGGCCGACCGCTTTGGCTTCCATCTGCGCTTGCAGCTCGATCCCGGCTTGGGTTGCGGTGCTGAGATAAATACGCCGGTCCGCGTCCGAACGTAGCCGCGTGATGAACCCTTCGTCCTCCATCCAGCGCAACGCTTTGGTGACGCTGGATTTGTCCCGCGCAGAGGCGGCACCGATCTGGGTCTGACTGATGCGCGGATTGCGCACAATCAGGGTCAGGATCGTGAAATACCCCGGATGCAGGGCATCCCCCCCCAACCGCGCGCGGAAATCCTCATAGGCCACCTCATAGGCGCGCCGCAGGTACATGCCGATAAATTCGTGCAGGATGCCGTGATCCAGTGTCGCACTGTCCGGCGCTTGGGCGGTTTCGAAAGACAAAGCAGTGCCGGGTGTTTCGTCCTTGGGGTCGGGAAGGTTTTCATCAGCCATTATCAGCGCGCCATCAATGGCAGGACCATGACGATCCAAGGGAAGGCTATGATGATAACGATCCGGACGATATCGGCAAGAACGAAAGGTAAAATACCACGATACATGTCCCCCACTGACAGATCCTTGATTACTGATTTGATCACGAACAGGTTCAATCCGACAGGCGGGGTAATCAGGGAAAGTTCCGTCACCATAACGGCAAAGATGCCAAACCAGACCGGGTCAAACCCGAGCTGCGTCACAATGGGAAAGAAAATCGGAACGGTCAGCAGGATCATCGACAGGCTTTCCATAAACATGCCGAGAAACAGATAGATCACGAGGATCATCAGGATCACGGCTGTTGGCCCAAGCCCCTGCGCAAGGATCAGCTCGGACAAAGCTGAGGGAAGGCCGATCAGGTTCATGAAGTTGGAAAAGACCAAAGCCCCGATCAAGACCAGAAACAGGCTGGCCGTTGTCAGGACCGTTTCAACCAATGATCCTACCAGCCCTTCCCACGACAAGGCGCGCCGCCACAGCGCAAAGGCCAATGCGCCGGTGGCCCCGACACCCCCCGCTTCGGTGGGGGTGAACACGCCTTTATAAAGCCCGCCGATGATGCCGATGAACAACAGCAGGATGGGCCCAACACTGCGCAGATACCGCGCCCGTTCATGCCAGTCCGCACGCGGTGCAGCGGGCGCGCAGCTTGGGTCGATCTGGGCGGTGATGCGGATGGCAACCAGATAAAGAAGGATTGCCAAACCGCCCGGCAAAATGCCGGCGATGAACAGCGAACCAATGTCAGTGCCCGTGGCAATGCCATAGAGCACCAGAATAACGGAAGGCGGGATGAGGATACCCAAGGTACCACCCGCCGCAACCGCAGAGGCGGCAAAACCGTCGGCATAGCCATAGCGGCGCATTTCGGGCACGGCGACCTTTGCCATCGTTGCCGCCGTGGCCAGTGATGACCCGCTGAGCGCCGAAAAACCGCCGCACGCAAGGATCGTCGCCGCCGCGAGCCCACCGCGCATATGGCCCACGAAACCATGACACAGCCGGTACAGGTCTTCGGACATACGCGCGCGCGTCACGAAGACGCCCATCAGGATAAACATCGGCAGCACAGACAGTTCATATGACATCGTGGCATTGATTGGCAGTTGGCCGATCATGCCCATCGCCTTGCGCTCGGATATGTTGATCCAGATGCCGGACAGGCCAACCAACAACATCGCGATCGCAATCGGCATGCCGCCCATCATCATGACAAAGACACCGCCAAAAGCGATGGCAGAGATTTCCCAAACGCCCATCAGATGTCCCCTGCCGCTGTGGTCTTATCCGCCGGATCGCGCCTGAAGGCTTCAAGCGCACATAAAAAGAACGCCAGCGCGGCAAATACCAGCAACACGGCCATGCTTTGCGCGATCAGCCCTTTGGGCACACGCAATTCCATCGTCACCTCGTTATAGGTCAGCAGGCGTTCACCCTGAAGCCACACCCGCCATGCGATGAACCCCATCAGGGTACCGCCCACAAGATCAGACATCAAACCGGTAATCTGGCGCAGTTTCACCGGAAACCTATCGGTAAGGATCGTCACAGAGATATTGCCACGATGGCGGATCATCAGCGGCAAGGCCGTAAAGACAATCAGCCCCATGCCGATCTCGATCATTTCAAACCCGCCCATCAGCGGTTTGCGCAACCCGTATCGCATGACGACACCGGTAAAGGTGACGGCCATCACGAAAAACGCGATCAGGCCGGACAGCCATGCCAGCAGCAGGGAAATCCTGTCGAGAATGGAAATAGCGGATGTCATGGGGGCCTCGCTGGCGTTTTGACGCATATCAAGGGGAATGGCGGCACCGTCAACCGGTGCCGCCGCCGCAGTTACTTGACCACGTTCACCGATTTATCGGCGCGGTAGTTTTCGACCATGTCGCGGGCGTATTGCAGGATTGCCTCGCCATCGTATCCCCGATCGCCGGCTTGCGCCAACCACTCGGTTTCAAGCGGTTTCAGCTTTTCACGCGCTGCGGCCACGTCCGCTTCCGGCAAGGTGATGAACTCGACGCCCTGCGCGTTCAGCTTTTCCTCGCCATATGTGTCGCCATTGGTCCAGGCGAAACCGGAAAGCATCGCGATGGCCATACCGGAATGTTTCTCGACCGCGGCGCGTTCGCCGTCCGACAGCCCGTCCCAGCTGTCCTGATTGAACGCGACCCAGAAGGTATCGGTATAGAGACCACCTGGAATGCGCGTGATCGAGGAAATCACCGGCGTAATGCCGAAAAAGTCGATGGATTCCGACGGAAAGGTAATCCCGTCAGCCACGCCGCGCGACATGGCTGTTTGCGCCTCTGTCGGGGGCAGTTGCACCGGCGATGCGCCCAGTTCCGACATCATCCGACCGGTAACGTTGCCGCCAACGCGGATCGTCTTGCCCTCAAGATCGGCAAGCGTTTCGATGCGCCCTTTGGCCATGTTGATGTTGGGGTTGGAGTGGGTAAACAAGCCGACAACATGCGCGCCATCATGTTCGCCATACTCTGCCCCGAACTTTTGATAGGTCAGCCATGATGCGGCAGAACCGGCCCATGGATCGGGCGACATAAAGGGCAAATCCATCACCTGCGTCATAGTGAAACGCCCCGCATTGTGACCCGAAACGCCGTACCCAACGTCGAAAGCCTGATCCAACAACAGATCGAATTGCGCAGGGGGCGGCCCCAGTGAAGAAGTCATGATTTCGAATTTCAGCGAGCTACCGGTCTCGTTTTCAATCGCAGCGGCCCAAGGTTCGAGAATACCGGATACAATCAGATGATGTGGGGGCAACCAAGATCCCACTCTCAGCGTCTTTACCTCTTGTGCAGCAGCCGAAAATGCTGTGGCCCCAAGTGCGGCAGCCATGGCCAACGTCGTAAATATCTTCATTTCGTTATCTCCCTCTGGTTCATCGGTAAAACAGCCTGTTCGTTATCCTGCTCGGCGCGGTGACGCTTAAAGCGCACTGGCACCACTCAACTTGAAAATCTCCAAAGCATCCGCCTCGTTTCCGCCGCGTGCGCTCAACAGCCTGAACTGCTCTGCTGCCATGGCGGTAAAGGGCACCGCTGAGGTGCAGGACCGCGCAAGATCGGTGACAGAATCCAGATCCTTCAACATGGTATAAACGTGGCCCAATGGCGGTTCGTGCTGCGCGTTGACCATACGGGGCAGGAAGATTTGCAAGGGCTTGCTGTCCGCAAACCCGCCCTCCAGCGCTTCGGGCAACCTTGTGGCGTCAACGCCCGCATTGGTGGCAAGACGCGCCGCTTCCGCCAGCACCGCCATCGTGCAGCCGACGATCACCTGATTGCACAGCTTCGTTGTCTGCCCCGCACCAGACGCCCCCATAAGCGTGAACTTTGCTGCCATTTTCAAAACCACGGTTTCGACTTTTGCAAAGGCCGCAGCATCACCGCCCGCCATGATGGCAAGCGTGCCCGCTTCGGCACCGGGCACGCCACCGGACACCGGCGCGTCGATCCACGCCATGCCGGTTTCGGCGAGTAGCCGCGCAGACATTTCGCGCGTCGCTTCGGGCTGGATCGACGAGAAATCGACCAGCACCGCCCCCTTGCGCGCACCCTGTGCCACCCCGTTTTCACCAAACACGGCTTCTTGCACGGCTTTGGTGTCGGTCAGGCACATGAACACAATGTCGGATTTTGCCGCCACATCAGACGGATTGTCGCCAAGGGCAGCCCCCTTTTCGACCAGCGGCTCTGCCTTGGCCGCCGTGCGGTTCCACACAGTCAGAGCAAAACCTGCATCCAACAGGCGTGCCGACATGGGCGCACCCATCAGGCCGGTACCGATGTAGCCTAGCGTTGGGGTATCGGTCATTTATCTGTTCCTCTTGTGCGGGGTTCGGGCCATTGCGCGTTGCCGGCATGGGTGACTGCGCCCTCATGCGCCTGCCCCACGGTTGCTGCGTATTTCGACAACAACCCGGCCCGGTGGCGCGTTTCGGGCGCGGTCCAGTTTGTGCGGCGCTTGGCCAGTTCTTCATCCGGGACGTCCAGTGTAATGGTCGCCGCCTTGCCGTCGATCGTGATCACATCGCCGTTTTGCACCAATCCCATCGGCCCGCCGGTCGCGGCCTCGGGAGCCGCGTGGCCGATGCACATGCCCCGCGTCGCACCGGAAAAGCGGCCATCCGTCAGCAGGGCCACTTTTTCGCCCATGCCCTGCCCGTAGATCAACGCCGTAAGTCCCAACATTTCGCGCATGCCCGGGCCGCCGACCGGGCCTTCGTTGCGCACAATCAGAACCTCGCCTTCCTTGTAATCACGTGTATGTACCGCCTCGACGGCGTCATCCTCGCTTTCGAAAACCCGCGCTGTGCCGGTGAAGGTCAGGGATTGTAGCCCCGCCACCTTTAACAAAGCGCCGTCGGGGCAAAGGTTGCCCTTCAACACCACAACACCGCCCGACGCCATGATCGCATCGGACACCGGCCGGATGATTTCGCCATCCGGCGCGGGGGCATCAGCCACTTCTTCGGCCAGCGTGCGTCCTGTCACCGTCAACGTGTCACCATGCATAAAGCCGTTGGCGATCAACTCCTTGATCACGACATGCGCGCCACCGATTTCGTAAACATCTTTGGCGTGGTATTTGCCACCGGGGCGCAGATTGCCGATGAACGGGGTGCGCTGAAGCACCTCGGCGACGTCATCCGCGGTGAACTTGATACCCGCCTCATGGGCGATGGCCGGAATATGCAGCGCTGTATTTGTCGAGCCACCTGTCGCGGCGACAATGGCACAGGCGTTTTCCAACGCCTTGCGGGTCACGATATCGCGCGGCAAGGGACCACCGTTTTCGATCAAATCCATCACCAATGCGCCGGCGCGCTGCCCCACCCCTTTGCGTTCTGAATATACCCCGGGGATCATGGAAGAATTGGGCACCGTCAGCCCCAAAGCCTCTGACACCATCGCCATCGTGTTTGCGGTAAACTGACCCGCGCAGGCCCCAATGGTCGGCTTGCAGGCTTCTTCCAGCTGGGTCAGTTCGTCATGGCTCATGGTGCCCGCTTGCACGGCGCCGACGGCCTCGTAAGTGTCCAGAACGCTGACGTCACGTCCCTGAAAGCGACCCGGCAAGGCAGAACCGCCATAAACAAAAACCGACGGCACGTTACAGCGCACCATGCCCATGATCACACCGGGCAATGTTTTGTCACAGCCGCCATACCCAACGATTCCGTCATAGGCGTGGCCGTGGATCACCGCTTCGATGCTGTCGGCGATGATCTCGCGACTGACAAGGCTGAACTTCATGCCTTCGTGGTTCATTCCGACCCCGTCAGACACCGAAATGGTGGTGAATTCGCGCGGTGTCCCGCCCGCCATGCTGATCCCGTCCTTGGCGTATTCGACCTGCGCGTAGTGGGTCATGTTACAAGGGGTCGTTTCCCCTTTCTGGCTGACCACGCCCACCATCGGCTTGGCGATGGCAGCATCATCCAGCCCCATCGCATGCATGAACGCGCGGTGCGGGCTGCGGTCGATCCCATCGGTTGTAATACGCGAACGCAACGGCATTTTGGTCGTTTCGGCCATAAAGGCACCCCCAAAGAAAGTTTCTTAGTAGAATGTTTCTGCTTGAACCAAATCACTTTATGCCGTTTTCTGTCAACGATGAATTTGAGGGGCCGCAGATGCACTTGATCGCCAACCTGTCGATGATGTTTCAAGAAGTCCCCATGCCGCAGCGTGTGCAGGCCGCACGGGATGCCGGTTTTGCGGGTGTGGAAATTCAATTCCCCGAAACCGGCGCACTTGAAGAGATCAAGGCCGCGTCTCTGCGATGCGATATGCCCGTCACGCTGATTAACGTACCGCGCGGTACCGGCGATGCGGTCGGCTTGGCCTGCCTGCCCGATCAGGAAGACGCTTACCACGCTGCCGTAGCAATCTGCCGCGCCAATGCGCGGGCTTTGGGCGTACAAAAGATCAACGTCCTGTCGGGGCGCCCTGCCAAGGGCACGCCGCACGCGGACAGTCTTGCGACGCTGGAACGCAACTTGATCTACACCGCAGAAGTCATGGCCGACATCGACGTTCAGGTGATGCTGGAACCCGTCAACCGCGTCGACGTTCCTGGATTTTTCGTATCGGGACTGGATGAGGGTTTGGCCGTCTTGCATGCCGTGGATCATCCCAACCTCGCCTTGCAATTCGACCTATATCACATGGCTCTGACCGAACCCGATTTGCCGGCCGCGATCCGGCGTGCGGGCGCGCGCATCGGCCATGTTCAATTCGCCGACACGCGCGGGCGCCATGAACCCGGCACCGGGACAATCAACTTTGCCGCTGCTTTCGAAGCACTGCGCGACACAGGGTATGACGGTGCGGTTTCCGCGGAATATATCCCCCTCAAAACGACAGCCGAAGGCTTGGGCTGGATCAAAGATTTCAAAAGGATGCTGACATGACGAATGCTGCGGAAGTTGCCAAAAGGATCGTACAGGACTTGAAAACCGGCGCACCGTTCAACGGCTATGGCACCACGCCTGCGCGCAGCGTTGAACAAGCCTATGAAATACAGGACATCGTAACATCCGGCTTGCTCTACGCGGGCAACTTAGGCGCGGTCGGGGGCTGGAAGATCGCGGCAAACTCTGCCGCCTTGATGGAGCGGTTCAAGTTGGATGAACCCGCCACCGGCCGCGTTTTCAGTGCCCAGCGCCACAGCGACACGGCCTCCCTGCGCGCTGATGATTATATCGAATTTGCCTTCGAACCCGAAATCGCAGCGCTGATCAAGACCACACTTGATCCGGCAGATGCCCCCTTTTCGGCTGAAGTGGTGGCAAGCGCGATTGACGGCTTCGTTGCGGGGATCGAACTTTTGGACATGCGCAAAACCGACATGCCCAACACCCATATCCCGGACGCCATCGCACAGAATATTTCAAATGTTGGCGCCGTCTGCGGCACTGACGGCGTTGCGCCGGACCAGCTTGATGCCAGCACAGTGCACACGGTTGTCACGATCGACGGTGAGGTGCGCCACGATGTAACCGGCGGTGCGCCGCAAGATCCGCTGGCTGCGGTCACGTGGATCGCGAACCATCTTGCTGCGCGTGGTCTGACGCTTGCGGCTGGTCAGGTGGTGCTTTGCGGTACGCACAGCCCAATCCTGTTCAAGCAAGGTGCAGGCGAAATCGTGGTCGAAATGTCAGGCCTTGGAAAGGTAACGGTCAACCTGACCGCCTGACCCCGCGCGGTTGGCCGCAGAGCACCTGTTGCCAGCCCTCACAAATCCAGTGTATTCTTCCCAGACCTCATAGCGCTGCGTCTTAATGATTGACTACTCATAAACGGCACTCACGATGGGTAAGGTCAAAAGAAGATGGTACTGATTTGGAAATCTTGAAAAGCAAACCCCGTTGGGATCTGAAAAACGACAGGGCAATTGCGCAGGCAGTGCGCCATGCCCGCATTCCACTTTGCATTTCCGATCCGAACGTCGCTGACAATCCGATCGTATTTGCGAATGACGCATTCATGGCCCTGACCGGTTATTCCAAAGACGAGGTCATCGGCAAGAACTGTCGTTTTCTACAAGGAACCGGCACCACAGCAGAAAGCGTCAACGCCGTGCGCCGCGCCATCGATGCGCAACAGGTCGAAACCGTCGAGATCGTGAACTACCGCAAGGACGGATCCAGTTTTCTGAACGCCCTGCAAATTGGCCCGATCATGGATGATGACGGCAAGGTTATGTACTTTTTCGGCTCGCAACTGGATGTCAGCGAGAAACGCGAAGCTGAAAAGCGCGCGCGGGCGCTGGCCGATGCAGAGCTGATCCACCGGCTGCGCAATATTGTGAATGTCATGGCCGTGGTAATCGAAATGACGGCGCGTGAAGAGGATGACACGAGAACTTTAAGCGGAGTTGTGGTTGAACGGCTGCGCGCCCTAAGCGATGCGCATCTGCAAACCGTGGGCCAGCTTGACGAGATGGCGAATGTCGAGATGGCCGAGTTGGGCACCACTATTCTGGCCGCTTATGCGCCGAAGGGAAAAGCGCAATTCAGTCTTGAAGGGGAGCAGGTTGTGTTGCCCTCGCAATTGCTGTCCTGCATTGCGCTTGGCCTACACGAGCTGGCGACAAACTCGATCAAACACGGTGCTTTGGGCGTTGCGACAGGCACGGTCCAACTGACGTGGGACGTCGCACTTGACGATGAGGATCAGATGCTGCGCCTGACGTGGCAGGAAAATGACGGCCCCCCTGTCGTGGAACCGGAACGGCAAAGCGGATCAAGGATCATCAATGACCTGATCGAAGCGGTAGGCGGTGCGCTGACACTGGAATGGAACGCGGCAGGGCTTATCGCCCGCGCACATTTCCCGCTTTAACGCAAAGCAGTCGGAACATTTCGCGCCTTTGCGGGTTGAACCGTTACTTTTGGGTTTCTCATGCCTTTTTGAACGGGCCGCCCCCGCTCCTTGGCGTGCGGGTCGGGCGTATCCGTGCACGCGCTTTGATATTTAGGATCACACAATGCCGTCACCTTCTATCCCGCAGTGTCGTTTGGCCGTGATCGGGTTCGGTCCACGTGGCCTTGGTGCACTTGAGGCGCTGCTGATCGAAGCCCAACGAAAGAACGCAGACGTCACAATCGACATTTTTGATCCCTTCGAATGGCCTGCGGCCGGCCCGAATTTCGATCCAGACCAATCGCCCCATTGCATATTGAACATCCCCATCCGCGCATTGGATATCGACCCGCCGGGCATCCTTTCGGATCGGATCAAACCCTTTGATGAATGGTCGTCGACGTCCTACCAGCCCGAAGACTACCCACCGCGCTCAGACCTTGGGGCCTATCTGAATGCCCGCTTCAAAGCGCTGTGCGAGGCCGGTAAGGGAAAATTTACTATCACCACCACAGATACCTTGATCACCGGCGCAGCGCAGAGCGCGACAGGGTGGTGGCTACAAGCGGGTGACAAACGACATGGTCCCTATGACGAGGTGTTGCTTACGCAAGGGCAGCCGCAAACCGAACCAGACCCGCAACTTGCGCGTTGGACCGATTTTGCCACTGCGCAGGGGGTCGCGTTAACCTCGGCCTATCCGGCAAACCGGCTGATCGAACGCGCCGCTGACTGGGCGGGACAAACCGTGGCCATCCGCGGGCTGGGGCTTTCGACGCTTGATGTCTTGCGCATGTTGACTTGGGGGCTTGGCGGTCGGTTCGAAAACGGCAGTTATATTGCATCCGGTAAAGAACCGCACAGGATCCTGCCCTTTTCGTTGGACGGCTTCCCGCCCGCGGCCAAGCCTGCGACAGCAAAAGTGGATGCACAATACGATCCGACCCCCGAAGAAACCCGCGCGTTCACCACAGCGTTGAAAGATACGCTTGATCTTGAACCACGTGACGCACTTGCCCGGCTCTGTCAGGCGCTCATCGCGCCCGCGACGCGCATTTTGGGATCACTCGACAGCTCGGCAACACAACGCGATGTCGAGGATTGGCTGGAGGTCGAATGCGACACACCCGGTGCTCAGGAAACATCCGTGGCGCTTGATGCGCTCAGGTCTAGTGTAGAAATGGCGCAGGCCCGCGTCCCACCGTCGATTGGCTATGCAATCGGACAACTCTGGCGCAAATGGCAAAACGAACTGCGCAGGGGTGTTAACGCGGTACGTCACAAAACGCCCACGGCTGCAGCGCTGGTGGGCTTTGACGAAGGGTTAAAACGCTACAGCTATGGCCCCCCTGTGTCGGCGGCGCAGGAATTGTTGATCCTGATCGACATGGGCATGGTCAGCCTGTGCACGGTCGCGGACCCTGCCGTCCTGCTGACCTCAAAAGGCTGGCACCTGATTGAAGGCGATGACGGCATGCTGGCATCCGTGATGGTGGACGCGGTTCTTCCAAGTCCCGACCTTGCTCAGGTCAGTGACCCCTTGGTGCGTGGCTGCGTTGAGGCGGGAATGATCCACCCCATCGCCGAGGGTCTGGGTGCACATACCCTGCCGGAAGGGCAATTGCTTGATCGTGACCATGCCCCGCAGGGCGGTTTTTCAATGTTGGGCCGGCTTGCCTTGGGCAGTGTGATTGCAGCGGATTCTCTGCACGATTGTTTCGGTGCCTCCACCAACAGATGGGCCGCTGGTGTGGCAGACAGATGTTTTCGCAGCGCACCGCGCAGCCAGTAGCACCGCCCGCCCCTGCCCGGCGACCGGGCGCCCCGATGGTTTCGCAAGCGGTGCGCGCAGAAAACCGCCAATCTGTTCCGGCTAGTCCTTGGAAGTTTCTGGGTGAGAACATATAGTGAACGTATGGTTCAGAAAACTTTAAATCAAAAACTTGCGATTCTCAGTGACGCTGCAAAATATGACGCTTCCTGCGCCTCTTCGGGGTCCAGCAAACGGGACTCACGTGATGGCAAAGGGTTGGGGTCCAACGACGGATCGGGGATATGCCACGCCTATGCCCCCGACGGGCGGTGCATCAGCCTGCTGAAAATCCTGATGACCAATTTCTGCATTTACGATTGCAGCTATTGCATCAATCGGGTGTCTTCGAATGTCAGCCGTGCACGGTTCAGTGTGGACGAGGTGGTCAAGCTGACCATCGAATTCTACCGGCGCAACTACATTGAGGGGCTGTTCCTGTCGTCCGGCGTGATCCGTTCGCCCGATGACACCATGTCGGATATGGTCCAGATCGCCAGAAAGCTGCGCGAACAGGAACATTTTCGCGGCTATATCCACCTTAAAACCATCCCCGATGCCGCCCCTGAACTGATCGAACAGGCAGGACTGTTGGCGGACCGGTTGTCGATCAATGTGGAACTGCCCACAGATGCCGCTGTCCAGCAATATGCCCCTGAAAAGAAGCCGGAACAGATCCGTCGGGCAATGGCGGACGTGCGGCTGCGCAAGGAGGCGGCGAAGGACACATCATTCAGCGGCAAACGGCCCCCACGGTTTGCCCCCGCCGGCCAGTCCACGCAGATGATCATCGGGGCGGACGGGTCGAACGATGCTGCGGTGTTGGGGCAATCGACGCGGCTTTATTCCAGCTATAAACTCAAGCGGGTGTATTATTCGGCCTTCTCGCCGATCCCCGACAGTTCCTCCAAACTGCCCCTAATCCGCCCGCCGCTGGAACGCGAACACCGTTTGTATCAAGCGGACTGGTTATTGCGGTTTTATGACTTTCAGCTTGATGAAATCACATCCGTCACCACTGACGGGAACCTTGACCTTGAAGTTGATCCCAAGCTGGCATGGGCGCTTGCGAACCGCGGCCTGTTCCCGCTTGATGTTAACCGCGCCAGCAAAGAACTGTTGTTGCGCGTGCCCGGTTTCGGGGTGAAAACCGTGAACCGTATTCTATCGACGCGTCGTCACCGCGCATTGCGCTACGAAGATCTTGCGCGGATGGGCGGGTCCATGAAAAAGGCGCGCGCCTTTATCGTGGCGGGCGGATGGTCACCGGGGGTCCTCACCGACAGCGCGGACCTGCGCGCCCGTTTCACGCCCCCGCCCCAACAGCTTGCCCTGTTCTGATGCACCATGTCGTGGTGCCCGATATCAATGCCGCAATGCACTGGCGCGACAAGGCACGCGGGTTTCTGGCATCTGGCGTTCCGCCCAGCCGGATCATCTGGGGCGATACAACCCGCGAAGCGGATCTGTTCGCAACCGATGATGCGGCCTCGCAAAAAGGGACAATTACCGTTCCGCGCAGTTTTATCGCGATGGCAAACACGGTGGTCTGGCACAGCGACCCTGAACGTTTTGCCCGCCTCTACGCTTTCTTGTGGCGGTTGCGCGATGCCCCCCATCTGATGGAGGATCGCGGTGATGGCGATCTGACGCGGTTGCGGCAAATGGAAAAGAACGTGCGCCGCTGTCAGCACAAGATGAAAGCCTTTGTCCGTTTTCGCGAAATCACGGCGGCTGGCGCGAACCGGCGGTCGTTCGCCGCTTGGTTTGAACCTACACATAACACGGTGGAACCCACCGCCGATTTCTTTGTGCGCCGTTTTGCCGATATGGATTGGCGCATCCTAACACCCAAAACCAGCGCCATGTTCAAAGACGGCCAGCTTGCGATCGAAGGCGGGCAAGCCAAACCCGACCTGCCCGCGGATGCCAGCGAAGAATTATGGGTCACCTATTTTCGCAACATCTTTAACCCTGCGCGTCTAAAGGTGCAGGCCATGCAATCGGAGATGCCCAAAAAATATTGGAAAAACATGCCGGAGGCCGCAGCGATCCCCGACTTGATTGCCAACGCCCCTGCCCGCGCGCGGGCAATGGCACTTGCTGCGCCGTCATTGCCGCCACGCCATATGGCGAAAGCGCAGGCCCAACTGGCCGGTCACGCCTCTGCATGGGAGGGGTCGGAGGCTGCGCTGCCCGCCGCGATCACCGCCTGTACCCGATGCCCGCTGCACTGCAATGCGACGCAGGCGGTTCTTGGCGAGGGGCCGCTGAACGCTGACTTGATGATCGTGGGCGAACAACCGGGGGATCACGAAGACCTGCAAGGGCGACCTTTTGTCGGACCGGCAGGGCAGTTATTTGACAAGCTGGCAATCGATGCAGCGCTGGACCGTCAAAGCGCATATGTCACCAACGCCGTGAAGCATTTCAAGTTCCGCCCGAAGGGCAAACGCCGCATTCACCAACGGCCCGATATTTCGGAGATCGAACAATGTAAATGGTGGCTAGATGCCGAGCTTGCGCAGGTGAAACCCAAACTGATCCTTGCGATGGGTGCCACCGCTGCGCACGTTTTGACAGGTAAAGGCACCGCAATCATGGCGCGGCGCGGCACAGTCGAGACCAGCCCTGCCGGCCCGCCTGTATTGATTACCCTGCATCCGTCTTATGTGCTGCGCCAAACAGATCCCGAGGCCCGCTCAACTGCGCAAAACCTGCTGCGACTGGATCTGGCGGCCGCGGTTGCTTTTGTCCGGTAAGACGTTCAGCGCCTCGCCTCTTAGCAGTATCGTGCCTGTCCGGTCTGATCCGAGGATTCGTCTCGAACCGCCGTAAATTGACGCGCGCGCGAAGCGCCGCTGCTGCGCGTGGCGGCGACGTTGCAGCCCGCTAAATCCGGCCTGAAGCAACGTAATGCAATTTTTGTGGACCATTGTTCCGCTATGCGAAACTACTGACCTGTTTGGACGATATATTTTGTTGAGCTCCCTGTGAAGTCACGGCAGTGTGGTGGCACGAGAAACGGTTTCGGGAGGGGAACCTGCGAGCCGTTGGCGCATCACGAAACTGCTGCGCCGCATGATTTTCAAATGGGAGGAATACATGAGTAATTCGCACATTAACCGTCGCTCCGTACTGCGCGGTGCCGCTGTCGCTGCGGTCGCGTCACCTGCGCTTGTTGGCAAGGCTCTGGCAGCGGGCGAAGTCACCTGGCGCGTTCAGGCCCACTGGCCAAAAGCGTCCAGCTCTTTCACCGACAGCCTTCAGGTGATCGCAACCCTGCTGGAGGAAAAAACCGAAGGCGCGTTTAAACTGGAACTTCTGGGCGCGGGCGAATTCGCCAAGGGCCCTGACATTTATAACATCGTGCGCAAGGGCGTTGTACCGATGGGTACGATCAGCCCGTCCTACATCAGCGATAACGCGCAGGCCGCGACATTTGTCTACGGCATCCCCGGCACGCTGCGTCAGGCTTGGGAAATGGAACACGCGATGAAGAACCTCGGTGTCGAGGATCTGGTGAACAAAGAGTTGAACGAAGACGGCGTGCATCTGATGTGCGAAAAGGTTCTTCCCACCGAAATGACCGTATCGAAAAAGATCGAATCTGCGGCTGATTTCCAAGGGCTGAAAATCCGCTCATCGGGTGCGATGCTTGACTATCTGGCCGCTGCCGGTGCCGCCCCACAGTATATTCCGGGTTCGGAATTGTATCAGTCGCTGAGCTCTGGCGTGGTGGACGGTGCACATTGGGGTGCAGCCATCGGCGCGCAATCCATGTCGCTGTGGGAAGTGTGCAAATATCACTACAAGCCCGTGCTGGCCCAGACCACCGATGCCTTCATCATGAACATCGACGCTGTCGAAGCACTGCCCGATGATCTGCGCGGCGCACTGGAAGAAATCATCACGACACGTTTCTTCCTGCGTTCGGCAGAGTATCAGCACAAAGAAGCGATCGCGATCACCGAAGGTGTGGCCAAAGATGGCATCGAAGTCATGCAATTGCCTGACGACGTGCTGGAAATGCTGGCCGCTGCATCTGCAAAAATCCTCGAGACCGAGGGGCAGAAAGGCGAGCACGCTGCGAAAGCCGCGGATGTTTACCGCACGTTGATGAAGGATATGGGGTACGCTTGATCCCCGCCTTTAATGACGGGCGGCCGGTACCCGGTCGCCCGTCTTTTTATTCGTGACCCGAATTTTCATTCGTGAAAGGAGTTCTGCGACATGTGGCAGTTGGCCCGCGTGATCACACGCATTAATCGTTTTATCGGCCGGTGGGTGTCTCTCGCTGTTCTGGTGATCTTTGCTCTTTTGCTGGCCGATGTGGTGATGCGCTATCTGGTGGGCACGCCGACGATCTGGACCGCTGAACTGGCGACCCTGATCTTTGGCGGCTATGCCGTCATCGGGGGCGGCTATCTGCTGGCCGAGCGGGGCCATGTGAACGTTGACATCTTTTATGGCCGGATGCGCCGCAAACAGCGGTCTCTGCTGGATGTGGTGACATGGCCGCTGTTCTTGTTGTTCGTGGGCGTTCTGCTGTGGCAGGGCTGGGATATCGCGTCCGATGCCATTGCCGATTTCGAGCGCTCCAACTCCGTGTGGAAAGCGCCTCTTTGGCCGACCAAACTGTTGATCCCCGTCGCCGCGATTTTGCTTTTGTTGCAGGGTTTTGTGCGGCTTTGGGCCGACATTCGCGTGTTGCGCGGATTGCCGGTGCCCGATGACGTATTCGGCAAACCCAGTGCCCTTTCCCCCAATGAAGATGACGCAGAGGAGATGCCCCGATGAGTGTCGAAATTTTAACGGTTCTGTTTTTCGGCAGCCTTCTGGTTTTCCTGATGCTGGGCACGCCGCTCGCCTTTGTATTGGGTGGCGTTTCGGTCGTGTTCTTGTACTTCGAAATGGGCCCCATCGGGTTCTATCTGCTGGCCTCGAAAATGTGGGAAACGATGCAATCGCCCACGCTTATGGCGATCCCCTTGTTTGTGTATATGGCGATCCTGCTGGAGAAATCGGGGGTTGCGAACGACCTTTACGACATGATGCACCAGTGGTGGGGCGGCTTGCGCGGCGGGCTTGCCATTGGCACGGTGCTGATCTGCGTGATCTTTGCAGCGATGTCGGGGATTTCCGGTGCCGCTGTGGTCACGATGGGCACCATCGCCCTGCCAAAGATGCTGGAACGTGGCTATGACAAAAAGCTGGCGCTTGGCGCGATCAATGCCGGTGGTGGCTGGGGCATCCTGATCCCGCCGTCCATTTTAATGGTGCTTTATGCGCTGCTGACCGAAGTATCCGTTGGCCGTCTGTTTGCGGCGGGTGTTGGTCCGGGTCTGACCCTGTTTGTGCTGGTGTCGATCTACATCGGCGGGCGCTGCTGGTTGCAACCCGAACTGGGCCCTGCCCTGCCAATTGAAGAACGCGCCAGCTGGGGGGATAAATTTCGCTCGCTCAAGGCAGTAATCCTGCCGATCATGATCGTAACCATCGTGCTGGGCGCGATCTTTGGCGGCTTTGCCACCCCGACCGAGGCCGCCGCCATCGGCGTGTTCGGTGCCATGGTGGCAACCGGTATCAACGGTCAGCTTAGCCGCACAGTCATCCACAGCGCCGCCATCGACACGTTGAAACTGACGGCGCTTGTCATGTGGATCCTGTTCGCTGCGCACGCGTTTTCAACCGCTTACACAGCGCTCGGGGCGCAAAGCCTGATCTCCAACGTAATGACGGTCATTCCCGGCGGACGCTGGGGCGCGCTGTTCTTTATGTTGATGGTGCTGTTCTTTCTGGGGATGGTGCTTGATCCGGTTGGCATCATGCTGATCACCTTGCCGGTCTTCTTGCCGGTGGTGCGCGATGCAGGGTTTGATCCGATCTGGTTCGGCATCCTGTTCATCATCATGATGGAGGTCGGCTATATGACACCGCCGTTCGGGTTCAACCTGTTCTACCTCAAAGGGGTGGCACCACCTGATGTCACCATGGGCGACATCTATGCGTCAGTTTTCCCTTATGTGGTGGTGACGTTGATCGGTGTTATTCTGATCATCCTGTTCCCTGCCATCGCTTTGTTCCTGCCGCAGTATTTCTATGGCTAGCGGGTCAGCGCAGGGCCATCGCACGGCCTTGGTGAGACCCTGAACAAACTCAACCGCGCAGCATCCGTGAAAAGGTGCTGCGCGGTTTCTCGTTTCTATGAGATTGGTGGCAAGCCTGCATCGACAATGCAGACAGATTTGTAGTGCAAGGGCATAAAGCGCCCTGCTCTCTCTACCCCGTCAGACCGACACGATGGACAGGACGCCCTCGCGGGTGACATCGCCCTTGCGCGCATTCTCGATCACCTTGCCACGGCGCAAAACCACGATCTGATCCGCCAGTTCAAAGGCGAAATCAAAGTACTGTTCAACCAGCACAATCGCCATATCGCCACGATCGCGCAGCAGGCTGATGACCTTGCCGATATGTTGGATGATATTGGGCTGGATGCCCTCCGTCGGTTCATCTAACAACAGAAGCTTCGGCTTGGTGATCAGCGCGCGCGCAATCGCCAGCTGTTGTTGTTGTCCGCCGGAAAGATCCCCGCCGCGCCGGTGGGCCATCTCGTGCAGCACCGGAAAGAGTTCGAATATATCGTCAGGGATGAAATGCTCGGATTTGGGCAGACAGGAAAAACCGGTTTGCAGATTTTCGCGCACCGTAAGCAACGGGAAGATATCGCGCCCTTGGGGCACATAGGCCACGCCAAGCTGCGCCATCTTATGCGCGCCCGCACGTTCCACATCCTTGCCATCAAATTTTATCGCGCCGCCCGAGCGCGCATGGGTGCCGGAAATCGCCCGCAGCAGGCTGGTTTTGCCAACGCCATTGGTGCCCATCACACATGTCACCTCGCCCAGTTTGGCCTGCATCGAGATGTCATAAAGGATTTGTGAGTTGCCGTAATGCAGGGTCAGGTCTTGAACATCCAACATATCTTAACGCCCCAGATAGACGTCGATGACGTCTTGGTTTTTGGTCACATGATCCAGACTGCCTTCGGCCAGAACTGCCCCCTCGTGCAGCACCGTGACCTTACAATTCAGACGGCGCACAAACTCCATATCGTGCTCCACCACCACCACCGCGCGGGTCTTGGCCGCTTCGACAAGGATCGCCGTGGTTTTTTCCCGCTCCGCAGGCGTCATGCCCGCCGCAGGTTCGTCAACCAGCAGCAATTGCGGTTCTTGCGCCAGCAACATGCCGATCTCCAGCCATTGCTTTTGGCCGTGGCTTAACTCGCCGGACACCCGCAACAGCGCATCACTAAGGCTAATCTGTTCAGCCAGTTCTTCGACACGGGCGAAATCGGATTTTGACGGGTTAAAGAACAGCACCGCAAGCGGCGCGCGGTCCTTGCGCAGGGCCATCATCAGGTTCTCCTGCACGGTTTGTTCCTCGAAAACCGTCGGTTTCTGGAATTTACGCCCGATGCCGGCCTGGGCAATCTTAGCCTCTGACATGCCGATCAACGACAGGCTTTTGTCCCCCCACAGAATGTGGCCCGTATCCGGCCGTGTCTTGCCCGTCACGATGTCCATAAACGTCGTCTTGCCGGCGCCATTCGGCCCGATCACCGCCCGCAATTCCGCCTGCGCGATCTGGAACGACAGATTGTTGATGGCGCGAAACCCGTCAAAGCTGACCGTGACGCCCGAAACCTCGAGTAGCGTGTTCATTGATCTGCCTCCATGCGCTTGCGTTTCAACAAATCAACCAGACCGCCGATGCCGTTTGGCGCATAAAGCGTGACCATCACAAAGCTGAGCCCCAGCAAAACCAGCCACCAATCGACCCATTTCACGGTGTAAAACCCAACCGGCACATCGGGGGCCTGACCACCGGTGAACCAGCTGGACACAAGGCTGACAAAGGCCGTGCCGATCACCGCGCCGTATAGTCTGCCGCGCCCGCCAATCGCCACCCAGACCGCCAGATAGATCGACGCAATCGGTGCCACTTCGGCAGGGTTGATGATGCCGGCCTGCGGGTAATACAGCGCGCCCGCGATGCCGGAAATGCAGGCCGTCAGCGTAAAAACCGCCAGTTTGTAGGTTTCTACAGAATAGCCCAGAAACCGCACCCGCGCTTCGTTGTCACGGATGCCGCGAATGACCGAACCGAATTTGCCGGAAACGACCCAAGCAACCAGCAGATACCCAAGCGCCAGCGCCAATGCCGAGGCCCAAAAGAACCACAGCGACACAACCGATTGCGGGGCCGTGACGCCCGGCAGGTTCTGCAACCCTGACAGCCCGTTATTGCCACGCAACCCGCTGGCATTCTGGAACAGGTACAGCGACAGGCCCAGCGTCATGGCCTGGGTCAGGATCGACAGGTAAACACCGGTCACGCGGCTGCGAAAGGCCAGCCAGCCAAAGACCAGCGCAAGGATGCCGGGGATCAGGACCACAAAGGCCAGTTGCAGAACCAGACTGTCCGCAAAGGCCCAGATCAGCGGAAAATCACTGCTGCCCACAACGCCGAAAATCTGGTTGCCGATACCGGCGCTAATTTCTTCGGGGGTTGGCGGCAGCACCCCTTCGGACAGGGAGTTGACGACAATCTGGCGGGTGCGTTCATACATCAGCCACATGCCGATCATATATCCCCCCAGCCCGAAAAATGCGAAGTGGCCCAGCGACAGGATTCCCGTGTACCCCCAGATCAGATCCATCGCGATGGCGATCAGGCACAGGCACAGCGTCTTGCCCAAAACTTTGACAAAGCTGGTTGAAATCAGGCCGACGCCAAAACCTTCCGACAAGACCGTGACCACCAGCGTAAACAGGGCGAGGATCGACAGGAAGATCAGGACCGATGGATTGCGTGCAATAAATGAACGGTTCATGGTCTCAATCCCCCGCCGCGCGGCCTTTGAGGGCGATGATGCCCCTTGGCCGGAATTGAATAAAGATGATGATAAAGATGATCATATAGGTCTGCGCCGCCAAAGTGTTGGACGGGTTCAGGAATTCGACACCTTTCTGGAAACCGCCGATCATCGCCGCCCCTGCCAGCGTGCCCCAGATGTTGCCAACGCCACCGACAACCACGGTCATAAAGCTTTGCACGATGTAATCGCTGCCCATTTCGGACGTCACCTTGGCGAACAGCCCGATGGCGACACCTGCGATGCCCGCGATGCCTGAGCCAAGCCCGAAGGTCAGCATGTTCACACGATCGGGGTTGATGCCCATACTGGCCGCCATCGCAGGGTTCTGCGTGACCGCGCGGGTCTCCAGACCCAACCGCGTACGTTTCATGATGAACAGGAACAGGCCCAGAAACAGCAAGGCAAGGATAAAGATGGCAATGCGAATAAAGCTGATCGAAACCACATCATTGATGACCCACGCCCCGTCCAGCCATGCCGGCGCAGTCAACGGGCGCGCCTGCGTGCCAAAAATGTTCTTGGCCAGTTGTTGCAGGGCAATCGACACACCGAAGGTTGCCAGCAGTGTTTCAAGCGGGCGGTGATAAAGCCAGCGCACGACAAGCCGTTCCAACGCAACGCCGGCGGCAAAGGTCACGGCAAAGGCCAGCGGCACCGCGATCAGGATCGACGCGGTGTGATTGGGGACAAACTGCTGCACGACATAGCCCGTATAGGCACCCATCATGATAAATTCGCCATGCGCCATGTTGATCACGCCCATTACGCCAAAAGTGATGGCAAGGCCAATTGCCGCAAGGAAATAGATCGACGCAAGCGACAAGGCGTCGAGCCCAAGATCCGCCGCCTGACTGACCGCAACACGGGTTTGTGACGCGGCCAATGCGGCCTCCGCCGCCTGCGTGACATCGGCAGAAGGCTCCGCATAGACATCGTAGAAACGGTAGGCTTCAAGGCGCGCATCCACATCATCGACGCTCACCCGCGGCGTTGCCAAGCCTTGCGTCACCAGCCGGTCATAGGTTTCATCCCGCGCTGTTTCACTCGACAATTGTGCCACCGGCACGCCCGCCACGCGGCCCCCTTCCACATTGGCTTCCAGTGCGGCATCACGAGCGTCTTGGGAAACTTTCGCAGGTGCGTCCCCTGCTGCGACCAACAACTCATAGGCCGCCGCGCGGGTCAATTTCGCGCTGCCGGGGGTCAGCTCTTGCGCAACATTTCCATCCGGCATTTCGCCCGCTGGCATCACCACCCGCTCGGTGCTGAGGATGGGGTTCAGTGTTGCACGGAAATCGACGCTTAAATCACCCGACATATCATTAATCGCGCCAACACGTGTCGGCACATCGCTGTCATAGGCCATGCTCATCAACCGTTCGAGCCGGATCTTACGGGCTAGGATATCTGCATCCGTCTCCCCGTCGATCGATGCGCGCAGCGGCGCAAGCAAAGATGCCTCGGGATCCCTCGCAATCGAATCCAGCGCCCCTGCGCGCTTGGTCTTGTCGGGATCGGAAAGCTGGAATTGCACCAGTGCGGTCGCAATCATCGCGCGCACACCGCTGTTGGGTTTGAGCTGTTTAAGATCGCTAGAAGCAGCGGTGCCTACCTCTGCGCCCTCTTGGAAATCGAGCAACGTATAGCTGCCGTCGGCATTTTTGGTCGCAGCGAAAAACAAGCCATCCGCGCGGCGCTGCCACATCTCTTTGGCTTGCCAAACCTCAAGCACGTTCTGCATCTGCGGTAAACCGCTGGCCACCAGCACGTCAATCGCGGGGCCGATGGTGCGACGGGAACTTTTTTCAATAAGCGCCCGCTGGCTTTGCAGGACATCCTGAACGCTTGGGGTCTGTGCAACAACCCAATGGGAAAGCGACAAGGCAAAGCACACCGCCAGCAGCAAGGTTTTCATGTCAAAAATTCCGGGAAATCAGGGGTGGAGGGCAGGTCGAAACCTGCCCTCGCGGATGGGTTAGTAGTTGGACAAGGTCTGAACACAGGTTTTGGTTTCTGTGTTGTACATGCCGCAATCGAGATCCTTCCAATCCGACGTCAGCTTGGCGGATTCCGGCAGGAAATCGGTCCATGCGTCACCAGGCACCTCGGCGGTCTGGCTGATGATGTCGAACTGGCCGTCTTCGGTGATTTCACCGATCAGCACAGGCTTGGACAGGTGGTGGTTGGGCAACATGACGGCTGTACCGCCGGTCAGGTTCGGGAATTCCTGCCCGTACATCGCCGTACGTACCGCGTCGACTTCGGCGCTGCCCGCCGCTTCGACTGCGTTCACCCACATGTTAAAGCCGATGTAATGCGCTTCCATCGGGTCGTTCGTTACGCGTTCTTCACCCATGCGCTCTTTCCACGCGGCGATCCATTCGGTGTTGGCTGGCGTATCGGCTGACTGGAAATAGTTCCACGCGGCAAGGTGCCCGACAAGGTTGCTTGTATCCAGACCGGACAGTTCTTCCTCACCGACAGAAAACGCCACAACCGGGATATCATCCGCCGAAATACCTGCCGCGGACAGTTCTTTGTAGAACCCGATGTTCGCATCGCCGTTGATGGTCGAGATCACGCCGACCTTTTTGCCGTCTGCACCCAATGCCACCACATCGGCGACAATCTTGGACCAGTCGGAATGGCCGAACGGCGTGTAGTTCACAAAGATATCATCGTCGGCGATGTCTTTGGATTTCAGATAGGCTTCGAGAATGTTGTTTGTGGTACGCGGATAGACATAATCCGTGCCCAGCAGCGCAAATTTTTCGATGCCCAGCTCGTCAAGGAAGTAATCCGTCGCAGGGATCGCCTGCTGGTTGGGGGCGGCACCGGTGTAGAACACGTTTTTAGAGCTTTCTTCGCCCTCGTATTGCACTGGGTAGAACAACAAACCGTTCAACTCTTCGATCACAGGCAATACGGATTTGCGCGATACAGACGTCCAGTTGCCAAAGATCACATCGACCTCTTGCACAGTCAGCAATTCGCGCGCTTTTTCAGCAAACAGCGGCCAGTCAGAGGCCGGATCAACCACCACGGCTTCCAACTCACAGCCCAGGACGCCGCCTTTGGCGTTTTGCTGGTCGATCAGCGTCAGCATCGTGTCTTTCAATGTGGTTTCGGAAATCGCCATCGTACCGGAAAGCGAATGCAGCACACCCACCTTGATCGGGCAATCGGCAGCAAAAGCAGGCAAGGCGGTGAAGGCCGCAAGGGCGGTGGCAAGAGCAGTTGTCGTTTTCACGTGATATCTCCCTGCAGGGAGGCCAGCGGCATCTTGTTCTTACAAGACATGCGCATTAGCTACCCCCTGCAACTTAATTGTTGCAATCCGTGTGGCGGCTGGTCTGAGGTCCAATTCATCCGGTCGTCACACACCCGATCTTAAATCGTCTAGGCAAGACAATCGGGATGAGGGATCGTTGCCGCACCGCATCGGCAGGGCAATTCCCTGCGGCCGCATTTCAGACAAAACATTTGATTTGTTTAAAATTCAGGCAAATCAGCACAGCTGCGCACAATTTTTAGCCAATCGAACCACGGTGTGATGCAATTTGTGGCCAACATCTGCCATAAGCGCCCTGAATATGATCTTCAAATAAAGCACTGACGCATTTGGAGAAAGCCGATCAACCACCCTGCCCCCATAAATTTGCGCGGCGAAACCGCTGCTCAACCGCGCGCCAAGGGGGCGGCGGTCCTGTCGGTTTATGGCGATACTACGGGTGTCACGCGCCTGCGCGATCTACGCCAGTCGGGATCGCTTAAGCTGGTGTTCCCGCAGACCCACAGGAAACAAGCCGAAGCGGTTTTTGTGAACACGGCCGGTGGCATCACGGGCGGGGATCGCTTTGCGCTTGATGTCGACGTGCAGACCGGCGCAGCGCTTGCGATGACCACCCAAGCCGCGGAACGCGCGTATCGTGCGCAAACCGGTGAGATCGGGAAGGTGACGACGCGACTGACCGTGCAGAACGACGCCACCCTGCACTGGCTGCCACAGGAGTTGATCCTGTTTGATCACTGCGCGTTGAAGCGCCGCCTTGACATCCGGCTTGCTGCCCGTGCGCGATTTTTGATGGTCGAACCCGTCGTTTTTGGCCGCGCTGCCATGCCCGAGGTTCTAAGCAATGTGACCTTTCAGGACCGCATCAGCATCACCCGCGACGACCGCCCGCTTTACATCGACGGGATGGACCTGTGCGGCGATGCCACCGCGCATCTGGCCCGCCCGACGATCGCGAATGGTGCGGGGGCCATGGCCAGCGTTGTCTTGGTCGACCCTGCCGCACAACGCCACCTTAACGCGATACGGGCCCTGCTGCCGCCCACCGCCGGTGCCAGTATGATGGGCGACGATATCTTGGTGATCCGCCAGCTTGCCCGCGACAGTTTCGAACTGCGCCGCAGCTTGATCCCGGTTCTTAACCACCTGACACAGAACACTTTACCCACCGCCTGGAGGCTGTAACCCATGCAACTGACCCCCCGCGAAAAAGACAAACTGTTGATTGCCATGGCCGCCGAAGTCGCGCGCAAGCGTCTGGCGCGTGGCGTGAAACTGAACCACCCCGAGGCCATCGCGCTGATCACCGATACGGTCGTCGAAGGCGCGCGTGATGGCCGGTCCGTCGCCGATATGATGGAAGCCGGCGGCCATGTCGTCACCCGCGATCAATGCATGCAGGGCATCGCCGAAATGATCCCCGAAGTGCAGGTCGAAGCCACGTTTCCCGACGGCACCAAACTGGTCACCGTCCACAACCCCATTCGTTGAACACCGCAAGGAGATCCTGAAATGACTTATATTCTGCGCAGCCTGCCTTTGATCGTTCTGGCCACCGCATCCGGTGCGCATGAGGCCGGACATCTACACCAACATGTGACAGATCCCAACTGGATGCCGTTGATCGGTGGCTTATTGGTGATCAGCCTTGCCGCGCTCATCGCATGGAGCCGCCGATGATCCCCGGCGAAGTCATCCCCGCCGACGGCGTGTTGATCCTGAACGCCGATGCGCAGGCCGTCACGCTGATGGTGGCCAATACGGGTGACCGCCCCGTGCAGGTCGGCAGTCATTACCATTTTGCCGAAACCAACCCGGCGCTGGATTTTGACCGCGATGCCGCGCGCGGTTTACGGCTAGATATCGCCTCTGGCACGGCGGTGCGTTTTGAACCCGGCCAACGTCGCGAAGTGCAGCTGATCCCGATTGGCGGTGCGCGGCGTGTCTTTGGTTTCAACAGCCACGTGATGGGAGACCTTTAGATGCCTGTAGAAATTCCCCGCGCCCAATATGCAGCAATGTACGGTCCCACAACGGGCGACCGCTTGCGCCTTGCCGATACCGATCTGGTGATCGAGGTCGAACGCGATTTAACCACCTACGGCGAAGAAGTGAAATTCGGGGGCGGCAAAACCATACGTGACGGTATGGGACAATCCCAAGTCACCCGCGCAGGCGGTGCGGTGGATACCGTGATCACCAATGCGCTGATCGTTGATCACGCCGGCATCTACAAAGCGGATGTTGCGCTGAAAGACGGGTTGATCCACGCCATCGGCAAAGCGGGCAACCCGGATACGCAGACGGGTGTAGATATCATTGTCGGGCCGGGCACCGAAGTCATTGCTGGCGAAGGACGTATCCTTACCGCGGGCGGCATGGACAGCCACATTCACTTTATCTGCCCGCAACAGATGGAGGATTCCTTGCACTCCGGCGTCACCACCTGTTTCGGCGGCGGCACCGGTCCTGCACATGGCACGCTGGCCACAACCTGTACGCCGGGGCCCTGGCATATCGGGCGGATGTTGCAATCTTTCGATGGCATCCCGATGAACATCGGCCTGTCGGGCAAGGGCAACGCGAGCCAGCCGGACGCCTTGGTTGAAATGGTGAATGGCGGCGCTTGCGCGTTGAAACTGCATGAGGATTGGGGCACCACGCCGGCGGCAATTGATTGCTGTTTGTCCGTGGCCGATGACATGGATGTGCAGGTGATGATCCACACCGATACCCTGAACGAGAGCGGTTTTGTCGAACATACCGTCGGCGCGATGAAGGGGCGCACGATCCACGCCTTCCACACCGAAGGCGCAGGCGGCGGGCACGCACCGGACATCATCAAGATTTGCGGCGATGCGAACGTTTTGCCGTCCTCTACCAACCCCACACGCCCCTTCACGGTGAACACATTGGAAGAGCATCTGGACATGCTCATGGTCTGCCACCACCTTGATAAATCCATCCCCGAAGACATCGCCTTTGCCGAAAGCCGCATCCGGCGCGAAACCATTGCCGCCGAGGATATCCTGCATGACATGGGGGCCTTTTCGATCATTGCATCGGATTCTCAAGCCATGGGCCGCGTCGGAGAAGTTTTGATCCGTACATGGCAGACGGCGGATAAGATGAAGAAGCAGCGTGGCGCATTGCCGGAGGAAACCGGTGACAACGACAACATGCGCGTGCGCCGCTATATCGCGAAATATACCATAAACCCCGCGATTGCCCAAGGGGTGAGCCATGTCATTGGCGACATTTCGGTCGGCAAACGCGCTGATCTTGTGCTTTGGAACCCTGCGTTTTTTGGCGTGAAACCGGAAATGGTATTGATGGCGGGCACAATCGTGGTGGCGCAAATGGGTGATCCCAACGCATCAATCCCGACACCGCAACCGGTTTACACCCGTCCGATGTTCGGCGCGTTTGGGTCGGCCTTGCGCCACACCTCCGTCAGCTTTGTATCGGGCGCAGCGCAGGCCGCTGGCATTGGCGACACGCTTGGCCTCAGCAAACAGACCATTGCTGTCAAGAACACCCGCACCATCGGCAAGACCGACATGGTGCTGAATGACGCCCTGCCCCACATCGACGTGCATCCCGAAACCTACGAGGTGCGCGCGGACGGCGTTCTGCTGACCTGCCAACCCGCTGAGATACTCCCGATGGCGCAACGCTATTTCATGTTTTAAGGGACTGTTATGACTGATCTTCCCATCGCCCAGACCCTGCACCGCAAGGGGCATTGGTCCGGGCCTGCCGACCCGTGCGAACTGGATTACACCGAACGGTTCTTGCGGCGCAAAAAGCTGACCACCACCTCGGGCCAGAGTTTCATTCTTGATCTGCCCCAGACCACGTCGCTGGATCACGGCGACGCGGTGGAACTCGACACAGGTGCAATTGTCACGATCACCGCCGCGAACGAAGCGCTGTACAGGATTTCCGGCCCCGACCTTGTGCGACTGGCGTGGCATGTGGGCAACCGTCATACCCCCTGTCAGATCAACGCCGATCATTTGTTGATACAGGCCGATCCCGTTATCGGACATATGCTTGAACATCTCGGCGCGGAGGTCACGCCGGTGACCGCCCCCTTCACACCCGAGGGCGGCGCATACGGGCATGGACGCACCCATTCCCACGAACATGTGGCCACCGCGCATGAGCACTAACGCCGATGTGCTGACCCTTGCGCAATGGCTGTCGCCATCTTTTCCGGTGGGCGCTTTCGCCTATTCACACGGGGTGGAAACGGCCATCACGAACGAAACGATTGCGACGGCGGATGACCTGCAAGGCTGGCTGGCGGATGTGCTGGCACATGGCAGCGGGCGCAACGACTGCATCCTGCTGCGTGCGGCCCATGCCTGCGCGGATGATGCGGCTTTGGCCATGCTCAACGAAACCGCTGTCGCGGTCTGCGCGTGCGGCGAACGGATCCTTGAAACGCAGCTTCAGGGTGATGCCTTTGCACGAACAACCGCTGCGATCACCGGCAGCAGCGACAAAGCCCTGTGCTATCCTGTTGCGGTCGGGTCTGCCGCCGCGCAGGCGCGGCTGGACCTTGATCTGACGGCGGCACTTTATCTTCATGCTTTCGCCAGCAATCTGGTGTCTGCGGCGGTACGCGCGGTGCCGTTGGGCCAGACAGAAGGGCAAAAAGTGCTCGCCGCGTTGACCCCTTTGTGCGACCGCATTGCCCGCGATACCCGACACGATACGCTGGACGATCTTTCCAGCACCGCCTTTCTTTCCGACATCGCCGCGATGCACCATGAAACGCTTCAACCAAGGATCTTCCGCTCATGACTGACCTTAACGGCCCTTTGCGCATCGGGATCGGTGGCCCTGTGGGCGCGGGTAAAACCACCCTTACCGCCTGTCTTGCCCGCGCGTTAAGCCCCGATTTTTCGATCGGGGTGATCACCAACGACATTTACACCCAAGAAGATGCCGAAGCGCTGATGCGCATGCAGATCCTGCCGCAGGACCGCATTATCGGCGTCGAAACAGGCGGTTGCCCGCATACCGCGATCCGCGAGGATGCCTCCATCAACCTGGCGGCCATCGCCCATATGCGAGACCGTCATAGCGATCTTGATATCGTTTTGATCGAAAGCGGCGGCGACAACCTGTCCGCGACCTTCAGTCCCGAACTGGCCGATGTGACGATCTATGTGATTGATGTGGCCGCGGGCGAGGATATTCCTCGCAAAGGCGGCCCTGCCCTGACGAAATCGGATGTTCTGGTCATCAACAAACGCGATCTGGCCCCCCATGTGGGCGCGTCGCTGGACGTCATGAATGCCGATTGCGAAAAGATGCGCGGCGGGCGGCCTTACGTGTTTTGCGCGCTGCGCGAGGACGCGGGCACCCAAGACGTCCTGTCGCATATTCTGGACATCGGCGGGCTGGCCAATCCCGCCGCAAGCTAAGCCGCGGGCGCCGCAGGGCATACGGCCCTGCGCTGGCATCCGCGCAGTTTAAAACGGCTTCGCCCGCTTATCCGCTTTCACATGACCCCCAAAGGCACTAGGCGTCGTTCACCTTGCAAGCACGGGAAAAACCATGGCGCAGAAAGCCACGATCTACAAAGTTGAACTGTCCGTTTCAGACATGGACCGTCACTATTACGAAACCCACAAACTGACCGTGGCCAAACATCCCTCGGAAACCGACGAGCGGATGATGGTGCGCCTGCTTGCTTTTGCGCTGAATGCCAACGAACAGTTGGAAATGACCAAAGGCCTGTCGACGGATGACGAACCTGACATCTGGCAGAAAAGCCTGAGTGACGAGCTGGAGCTTTGGGTGGCTTTGGGTCTGCCAAGTGAAAAGATCATGCGCCAGTCCAGCGGCAAATCCGGCAAGGTCATTGTCTACTGCTATGGCGGGCGCACCGCTGAAACCTGGTGGGACAAGGTCAAGAACAGCACGACGCGGTTCGACAATCTTCAAGTGATCAACTTGCCCGAAAAAGATACCAACGCCTTGGCCGAACTGGCCAGTCGGTCGATGAAGTTGCAAGTGAACATTCAGGACGGTGAAGTCATGGTAAGTGCCGATGACAGCATGATTTATGTCACGCCGGTTGAATGGAAAGCGGCCAAGGCCTGAGCGGTTTTCGCCGCCGGTGAAACGCACGGCGGCGAAACCGTTCAACAGATTGCGACGGGCGGGATTACCTAGATAAATTCTGGGCTTGGCCTGCCTGGGTTCCGGCGTTATCACAACGATCCGCAGACTATTGGAGAGCCCCCATGGACGCCGTCGCAAACCGCATTGCCCGTCAAATCGCCACCGACATTGACGCCCGCCCCGAACAGGTAAGCGCGACAGTCGCGTTGCTGGATGGCGGGGACACCGTGCCGTTTGTCGCCCGTTATCGCAAGGAAGTCACCGGTGGTCTGGACGACACGCAACTGCGCCATCTTGCCGAACGTCTGGGTTATCTGCGCGAACTGGAAAAGCGCCGCGCCAGTATTCTGGGCGAAATCACCCAGCAAGGCAAAATGACCGACGCCCTTGCCGATGCGATTGGCAAGGCGGACACCAAAGCGGTGCTTGAGGACCTTTACAAACCGTTCAAACCCAAACGGCGCACCAAGGCGATGATTGCCCGCGAAAACGGGTTGGAGCCCCTGCTGCGCGCCATTTTGCAACAGCGCAATGCCGATCCGGCGGAACTGGCCCGCGCCTATCTGTCTGAAACGGTTGAAACGACCAAAGACGCGCTGAACGGCGCGCGCGATATTCTGGCCGAAGAACTTGGCGAGAATGCTGCATTGCTGGGCCGCTTGCGACAGATGATGCAACAAGAAGCCCATGTGATCGCCCGCGTGAACAAGGGCAAGGAAGAGGTCGGGGCCAAGTTTTCTGACTATTTCGACCATAGCGAAAAATGGGCCACCATCCCCTCTCATCGTGCGCTTGCGATCCTGCGGGCCTCGAAAGAGGAAATCGTCGCGGTTGATATCGGCCCCGCAGACGAGGACGCAGCGGCGCGCATCACCCATATTATTGAATCCGAAATCGGCATTACCGGAAACGGTGCGGGCGATAAATGGCTGCGCGATGCCGCCGGTTGGACATGGCGCATCAAGCTGAGCCTGACGATGTTCATGGATTTGCTGACCGATCTGCGCCGCCGCGCCCATGCCACCGCAATCGAGGTGTTTGCCCGCAACCTGCGCGACCTGTTGCTTGCGGCACCGGCCGGTGCGCGCACGACGCTGGGACTTGATCCGGGGATCAGAACGGGGTGCAAGATTGCGGTCGTGGACGAGACCGGCAAACTGCTTGATACCGCCACGATCTATCCGTTCCAGCCGCGCAACGATCTGCGCGGGGCCGAAGAAACCCTGCTGCATCTGATCCGCAAACATCAGGTCGGTTTGATCGCGGTGGGTAATGGTACGGCCAGCCGCGAATCCGAACGTCTGGTTAAGGACACGCTCAAGCGCTTGCCCAGCGGCGTTGCGCGCCCGACCCCTGTGATTGTCTCCGAAGCTGGCGCATCGGTTTACTCAGCGTCCGAACTGGCAGCACAGGAATTCCCCGACATCGACGTGTCGATCCGCGGCGCGGTCTCTATCGCGCGGCGGTTGCAGGATCCGCTGGCAGAACTGGTTAAGATCGAACCCCAGGCCATCGGCGTCGGGCAATATCAGCATGACGTTGATCAACGCCAGCTTGCCCAATCCCTCGCCGCCGTTGTCGAAGATGCGGTGAACGCTGTTGGTGTCGATTTGAACATGGCCTCCGCCCCGCTGCTGTCCCATATCGCGGGGCTTGGCCCGTCGCTGGCGGAAAATATCGTCGCGCACCGTGACGCGAACGGGGCGTTTGCCAGCCGCAAAGCCCTGTTGAAAGTCGCGGGTCTCGGGCCGAAAGCCTTTGAGCAATGTGCAGGGTTTTTGCGCATCAATGAGGGTACCGAACCGCTTGACGCCTCATCCGTCCACCCCGAAGCTTACGGCGTGGCGCGCAAGATTGTACAGGCCTGCGGGCGGGACGTGCGCGCGATTATGGGCGATGGCGCCGCATTGGCCGGGTTGCGGGCTGAAGAATTTGTGGATGACAGTTTTGGCCTGCCCACCGTGCGCGATATCCTGTCGGAACTTGAAAAACCCGGTCGCGATCCGCGCCCCGAATTCAAGACCGCAACATTCTCTGACGGTATCGACAGCATCACCGATTTGAAATCTGGCATGTCGCTTGAAGGCACGGTAACGAATGTCGCCGCCTTCGGCGCATTCGTCGATATCGGGGTGCATCAGGACGGGCTGGTCCACGTCAGCCAGCTTGCCGACCGCTTTGTCAAAGACCCGCATGAGGTTGTCAAAGCGGGCGATGTGGTGCGGGTGCGCGTGACGGAAGTTGACGTGGCGCGCAAACGGATCGGTCTGACCATGCGCAAGGACAATAGTGCCGAGACCGCGAAACCGGCACGCGGCTCTGCCAGTTCGAAACCAAATCACCGGTCAAAAAGTGGCGGTAAGACAATGACCAGCGCAGCACCACAATCTAGCGCGGCTGGCGACGGGGCCATGGGCTCTGCCCTCGCCGAGGCATTGAAACGCCAACTTGATCCGAAATCGTGAAGACTAGGCAAGAAAGACGTATCATTTGAACGCAGGGGGCTGCGCGGCCCCCCCGCGTTCACTCGTTCTTGTGGTGCGTAGCTGTTACTCACCCAAGCGTGCGACGATGCTTTGGGCGGTCACAACGCCCAGAACCGCATCCCCGTCCATCACCTGCAACGCCTCAGTGTCGCCGGTCAATTGCTGGATCAGGTCGGCCACGGGGGTTTCCGCCGCGACCTCATCAGCGGTTTCACCATTGGCAGGGTCCATGACATCGCGGGCGGTCAGGACGCCCAAGGGGTTCATATTGGACACGAAATCAGCCACATAGTCGGACGCAGGGTTGGAAAAGATCTCGCGCGGGGTGCCCAGTTGCACGATGCGCCCGCCCTCCATGATCGCGATGCGCCCGCCCAGTTTGAACGCTTCGTCCAGATCGTGGCTCACGAAAATGATCGTGCGTTTCAGGTCGCGTTGCAGTTCCAACAGCTCGTCTTGCAAACGGGTACGGATCAGGGGATCGAGCGCCGAAAACGGTTCGTCCATCAACAAGATCGGCGCTTCGGTGACAAACGCGCGGGCAAGGCCGACGCGCTGCTGCATCCCCCCTGAAAGGTCACCCACCTTGCGGTCGGCCCAATCGGACAACCCCACCAGCGCAAGCTGCTTTTCCGCGCGGGCGTTGCGTTCGGATTTGGCGATGTCGGAGAATTCCAGCGCCATCGCCACATTGTCGCGCACCGTGCGCCACGGCAGCAGGCCGAATTGTTGAAACACCATCGACACACATTCACGCCGCACCTTGCGCAGGTCCGCAGGCGAACATCCCTGAACATTGGCCGACCACGCGCCATCGTTGACCTCGACATGGCCGCGCACCACAGGGTTCAGCCCGTTCACAGCGCGCAACAAGGTGGACTTGCCAGAGCCCGACAGCCCCATAAGCACAAGAATTTCGCCTTCGGCCACCTCTAGCGAGCAATTGTGCACACCAAGCACCTGACCGGTCGCCGCCTCGATTTCAGGGCGGTTCTGGCCCTGATCCATTAGCTCAAGCGCTGCGTGAGGTTTCTCGCCAAATACGATGGAAACGTTATCGAATTTTACTGCCGTGTTCATTTTTGACCCACCCGCAACATCCGGTCCAGCATGATGGCAACAACCACGATGATCAGACCGCTTTCAAAACCCAATCCGGTGTTGACCGAATTCAGTGCCCGCACCACCGGCACGCCCAACCCGTCCGCACCGACAAGGGCTGCAATCACCACCATCGACAGGGACAGCATGATCGTCTGGTTCAACCCCGTCATGATCTGGGGCAGCGCATAGGGCAATTCGATTTTCCACAAGGTCTGACTTGGCGTGGCCCCAAACGCCTGCGCCGCTTCCAGCAGGGATTTGGGCGTCGAGGAGATGCCAAGCTGCGTCAGGCGGATTGGCGCTGGCAGCACAAAGATCACAGTGGCGATCAGGCCGGGCACCATGCCGATGCCGAAAAATACAATGGCTGGAATGAGATAGACAAAGGTTGGCAAAGTCTGCATCAGATCAAGCACAGGACGCATAAAGCGGTAAAGCTTGGGGCGATGGGCCGCTGCGATGCCGATGGGCACACCGACGCCCATACAGACCACACAGGCGGACAGCACCAGCGTCAGGCTTTCAGTGGTTTCTTCCCAATAATCCTGGTTGAGAATGAACAGGAAGCCGATCACGATAAAAACCACGGTTTTCCAATTGCGCTGGATGCCCCATGTCAGGGCGGCAAATGCGGCGATGACAATCAGCGGATGCGGGGTTTGCAACACCCATAGGATGACATCGATCAGCCACTCCATCACCAATGCAAGACCGTCAAAGAACCACTCGCCCTTGATCTGCAGCCAATCGAACGCCGCCTCGGCGATGTCATCAATCGGAATCTTGTTTTCTGTCAGCCAGTTCATCCTGTCCCCCAAAACACGATGCCCGCCCCAAGGATCAGGGCGGGCATCTTTTACAATATATCGCGGTTACTTGAGTGCTGCGGCCGCAGACATTGCATCACCACCGTCTTTGGTGGTCACACCGTCAAGCCATCCACCCAAAACGTCCGAATTCGCTTTGATCCACATGGCTGCCGCTTCTTCAGGGTCGTTGCCATCGTCAAGGATCGAGCCCATGATTTCGTTTTCCATGGCCAGCGTGAATTCCATATTGTTCAGCAACTTGCCGACATTTGGGCATTCATCGACATAACCGGCGCGGGTGTTGGTGTGCACCGTGGCACCGCCCAGATCAGGGCCAAAGAAATCATCGCCGCCTTCAAGGTAGGTCAGTTCAAAGTTGGCGTTCATCGGGTGCGGTTCCCACCCGAGGAAGACAATCGGATCTCCTTTGCGGCTGAGGCGTTTCACCTGAGCCAGCATGCCCTGCTCGGAGGATTCGACCACTTCGAAATCCTTAAGGTCAAAAGCATTGTCGTCGATCATCGACTGGATCAGACGGTTGCCGTCATTGCCCGGTTCAATGCCATAGATTTTGCCGTCCAGCGCATCCGCCTTGGCCGCGATGGCAGCAAAAGACGTGATGCCCATGTCAGCCGCGGCTTTGTTCACGGCAAGCGTGTATTTCGCGCCCTGCAAATTCGCACGCACGGTATCCACGGTGCCCGCCTCGCGATAAGGCGCGATATCGGCTTCCATTGTTGGCATCCAGTTGCCAAGGAAAACGTCAATGTCGCCCGCCGCCATGGAGGTATAGGTAACCGGAACGGACAGGATCTTGGTCTCTGTCTCATAGCCCAGCGCGTCAAGCACGACGGATGCGGCGGCCGTTGTCGCGGTGATGTCGGTCCAGCCCACATCGGAAAAAGTCACCTTGTCGCATCCAGCTGCGGACAATGATGTGGCAAAGCCGAGGGCAACAGCAGTGGTGGCCAAAAGATGTTTCATAAAGTACTCCCAGATTTTTTGTTGATCGTTGCGTCAATAACAAGCGATTGCGCCGGTCAATGCAACCAGTAACATGCCAAACCGGATCAACCAGCCCCTGAAATGGCCGATTTCGCGAGTGATTACGCCCTCAACCGCGGGTTCCGCCAGCCACAACATTGGTCATAACACCTGATTGAGTTTTCCATTTTGGATGATAAACTTAGCACCGAACGAACCTGAAAGACGCAGCACATGAATCTGGCCCGAACCAGCAGCAATTTTGCATCTTGTGCGGATTGCAATATCAGAAACCGCGCCGTATGCGCGACCTGTGATTCAGACGAACTGAGCCGCCTGGAAGATATCAAGTATTACCGCACCTTTGATGCCGGCCAGCAGATCATGTTTCAGGGCGACGAGATGCATTTTGTGGCCTCCGTGGTGACCGGTGCTGCCAAGTTGTCGCGCACCCTGCCCGACGGACGTATCCAGATGCTGGGCCTGCTGTTGCCATCCGATTTCATCGGGCGACCGGGGCGCGAACATGTGGCCTATGATGTTGAAGCAATTCAGGACGTTACCCTGTGCTGTTTCCGGCGCAAACCTTTCGAGGCGCTGATCGACGTGACACCCCATATTGGCCAACGCCTGCTGGTAATGTCACTTGACGAGCTGGAAGTTGCGCGCGAATGGATGATGCTGTTGGGGCGCAAGACCGCGCGTGAAAAGATCAGTTGCCTTTTGTCCCTGATCGGGCGGCGCACGGCATCGCTGCATTTGCAGCATGTGGGTGACGGCCTGTCCTTCGAGATGCCCATGTCGCGTGAAGCGATGGGGGAATATCTGGGCCTGACCATCGAAACTGTCAGCCGCCAGATGACCGCCCTGCGCAAGGACGGCGTCATCGAAATGACCGGCAGCCGCACCATTGCGATTCCCGACCTTACTATTTTAATGGCAGAAACCGGTGATGATACCGATGGCGGTGTTTTGTACTGAAACGCTGCGGTTGAAATCTGCTTTTCGCTCAATTCAGGGTCTTTGGGTAGGCAAATGATACCCGCTGCAGATGTCTTAAGGGCATGTAAACGGGACGAATGTGCTGGCCATGCCTTCGTTCATCGTCATCACCGTCAGCAAATTGGCCATCTCGAACTCGGCAGGGCTGCGGGGGCAAACGGGGGTGCGTTCGGTGCATCCTTTGGCAATGAAAACATCATTCTGTGCCAAGAATGTCTGACTGACGCCACTTTGACCCACAGATTGCAAAGCCGCGTCCCACGCCCGCTGGTATAGCACACATTTGCGTTCGGGCCATGTGAGGGTCTGCGCATCCGGTTGTTGGACCATGGCCAATACCGGTGCGATGTTCAGGACGACACACACCAATGACACTGCCGGCCAACCCATCGCAAGCACCCTTTTGATCTGCCTAAGTTGGTTCTAACCGAACCGATAGGAACGCTTCAAGGTGCCGGTGCCGACCTATGCGGTGCCGTTCGCCATTGCCCAAGACGGGGGCGCATAGGACAGTCTCACATAAGACGGGGCAGCCCCTCCCCGAAGCGCCCCGTCCCCTTTTTTCGAAAGATCTCCCGTTCTTTCGAAAACTCTTTGCCCGACCGGTTAGTGCGCCATAAACACCGGCAAGGTTGCATCTGAAAGGATGCTGCGGGTCGTGCCGCCAAAAATCGCCTGACGCAGACGAGAATGACCGTATGCGCCCATCACGATCATGCCGCAGTCCAATTCGGTTGCGCGCCGGTCCAACGTGCTCGCAATGCTACCACCGATCTGGTTGCAAACGGAAAGTTCACATTTGATCCCCTGTCGCGACAGATATTGCGCGAAGGCCCCGCCGGGGTCCGAACGGTCCGGCGCGTCTTTGGGCGGATCGACCATAACCACATGCACATAGGACGCTTTGGCCAGTAACGGCAGCGCTTGTCGCACGGCACGCAACGCGGTCGGGCTTTCGTCCCACGACAACAGAATTTTATCGGGCGGTGCCACCATTTGCATGTCTTGCGGCAACAACAGCAACGGAACGCCTGCATCGAACAGAACGGCTTCAGCCAACTGGCTGGTGCCACCATGCGTCTCGCTTCGGTGCTGCACCACCAGATCGCTGAACCGCGTATGGCGGATGATTTCCGTCGCATCGCTGGCCCCGGTGCCGACAACGGTTTCCACGTTCCAGCGGATGTCTTCGTCCTTCAGGCGCGCATTGGCCTGATCGCCCAGCGCCTTGGCCCGCGCAATGCTGTCCTCTACCCCAAGCCTGACCGGCACTGGATCAAGTGCCGCGCCCATCATCGCCATCTGATCAAACCCTGTCGCAAGGGCGAGCACATGCAAATGCGCATCCAACGCCCGCGCCGTGCCGATTGCGGCCTGTAGCTGTGATGCAGCCTGATCGCTTTCCGTGAGAATCGTGGTGACAGTCTGAATAGACATAAGGTGTCCTCCTGTTTCAACTCTAACGACAGAATACGGTGGTTTTCCAGCACCCTCCTTGACCTCGACCAAGTAAATTAAGCTGCTTGATTGACTCAGATCAAAGATTGCTCCGCGCGACTTTGGGACAAGGCCTCATAGGAATGAACGCTCTGGCTTGTGAATGTGGCCAAGGGTGAAAGAAGGGGCACAACTATGACGTCTGACTATTTCAAGCTGATCCTGCTGGCGGGGATTACGCTTTTTGCCGCAATTGCCGCCAGTTGGGGCCGCGATCTGGCTTATCAGGTGCATGCGTTCCTGATTATGGTCATTTCTGCGGGTATGTTCATCTGGGTGTTGCGTAACACTGACGAAGAACCACGCCCGCAGACCGACACCAACGGGTATATGGATGACGTGATCCGCGCCGGTGTGATCGCAACCGCCTTTTGGGGTGTTGTTGGGTTCCTTGCAGGCACGTTCATCGCGTTCCAGCTCGCCTTTCCGGCGCTGAATTTTGAGTGGGCGCAACCCTATGCGAACTTCGGACGACTTCGTCCCCTTCATACGTCAGCGGTGATTTTTGCCTTTGGTGGCAACGCGTTGATCATGTCGTCGTTTTATATTGTGCAACGCACCTGCGGGACGCGCCTTTGGGGCGGCAACCTGCGGTGGTTCGTGTTCTGGGGCTATCAGCTTTTCATCGTGCTGGCCGCAACCGGCTATGTCCTGGGGTCGACCCAGTCAAAAGAATATGCCGAACCCGAATGGTATATCGACATCTGGCTGACCATCATCTGGGTTTCCTATCTTGCGATCTATATGGGCACGCTGATCAACCGGCGCGAAAAGCATATCTATGTGGCGAACTGGTTCTTTCTGGCGTTCATCGTCACCGTTGCCATGCTGCATCTGGTGAACAACCTGTCCCTGCCGGTCTCGATCTGGGGGTCCAACTCGATCCAGCTGTTCTCCGGTGTGCAAGACGCCATGACGCAGTGGTGGTATGGTCACAACGCCGTGGGCTTCTTCCTGACTGCGGGCTTCCTTGGCATGATGTACTATTTCGTGCCAAAGCAAGCCGAGCGTCCTGTGTTCAGCTACAAACTGTCGATCATCCACTTCTGGGCGCTGATCTTTCTGTACATCTGGGCGGGTCCGCACCACTTGCACTATACCGCCCTGCCCGATTGGGCGGCGACCCTTGGCATGGTGTTCTCCATCATCCTGTGGATGCCTTCATGGGGGGGTATGATCAACGGTCTGATGACGCTGAACGGCGCATGGGACAAGCTGCGTACCGATCCGATTATCCGCATGATGGTGATCTCACTCGCGTTCTACGGCATGTCGACCTTTGAAGGTCCGATGATGTCGATCCGCGCGGTGAACTCTCTGTCACACTACACTGACTGGACCATCGGCCACGTACACTCCGGCGTCTTGGGCTGGAACGGCATGATTACCTTTGCCGCTTTGTACTTCCTGACACCTAAACTTTGGGGGCGTGCGCAAATGTACTCCATGTCTGCAATCAACTGGCACTTCTGGCTCGCGACCATCGGCATCGTACTTTATGCCGCAAGCATGTGGGTCACCGGCATCATGGAAGGTTTGATGTGGCGTGAAGTCGACAGCCAGGGCTTCCTCGTGAACTCCTTTGCCGACACCGTGGCCGCCAAATTCCCGATGTACATCGTGCGCGGCTTGGGCGGGGTCATGTATCTGTCCGGTTCGCTGATCATGGTCTGGAACCTGTGGATGACAATCCGTGGCGGAGCGCGCGTTGTCGCCCCCGTCGGTGTGCCGGCCGAGTAAGGAAAAACAAATGTCTGATACTGAAAAAACACCCCCGCAAAAGGGCTTCCTTGCAAAACACGCGATGATCGAACGTTCGGCAACCTTGCTGATGGTTCTGTCACTGGTCGTCGTCTCGATTGGCGGGATTGTGGAAATCGCGCCCCTCTTCTACCTCGAAAACACGATCGAGGACGTAGACGGGATGCGCCCCTACACCCCGCTGGAACTGACGGGTCGCGAAATCTATGTGCGCGAGGGCTGCTATGTCTGCCATTCCCAGATGATCCGTCCGATGCGCGACGAGGTTGACCGTTACGGTCACTACTCGCTGGCAGCCGAAAGCATGTATGACCACCCGCATCAGTGGGGGTCAAAACGCACCGGTCCCGACGTCGCGCGGGTTGGCGGGCGCTATTCCAACACATGGCATGTGGATCACCTGTCCGATCCGCAATCCGTAGTGCCGGAATCGATCATGCCGAAATACGCCTTTCTCGCCCGTACCAGAATCGAGGACGCACATATCGAGGATCTGGTCAAAACACACCGCGCCGTTGGTGTGCCCTACACAGACGAGATGGTCGAAAACGCCCGCGCCGATTTCAGGGCGCAGGCCGATCCCGACAGCGACTATGACGGGTTGATCGAACGCTATGGCGAAACGGCGAATGTCAGCAACTTTGACGGCCAGCCGGAACTGACCGAAATGGATGCGATGATCGCTTATCTGCAAATGCTGGGTACGCTGGTCGATTTCTCGACCTTCACACCCGACGCAAGCCGCTAGGAGGCACGGATATGGAAACCTATTCATGGATGCGCCAGTTCGCCGACAGCTGGATGTTGCTGGCAATGACCCTCTTCTTTCTAGGGGTCATCCTCTGGGCCTTTCGCCCGGGCAGCAAAGCCACCCACGCCGATACGGCCAATATTCCGTTTCGCAACGAACAATCGCCCGATAGCCTCAAGAACGGAGACCCGTCATGAGCGACCCAACCGACAAGAAACCCGTCGATGAACTGACCGGCACCGAAACCACCGGCCACGTTTGGGACGGCATCGAAGAACTGAACAACCCGCTGCCGCGCTGGTGGCTGTGGTGCCTGTACCTGACCATCATCTGGGGCATCGGCTATGTGATTGCCTATCCGGCTTGGCCAATGCTGACCAAAGCGACGCCGGGATTGCTGGGCTTTTCCACCCGTGGCGAAGTGGCCCGCGACATTGACACCTTCCGCGAGGCAAGTGCCGCGCGGGATGCGCAGCTGGCCAGCGCCGACCTGAGCACATTGGCCGACAATGTCGAGTTGAACCGCTACGCGGTTTCCTCGGGGGCGGCCGTCTTTCGCAACAATTGTTCGCAGTGCCACGGTTCCGGTGCTGCCGGTGCGAAAGGCTATCCCAACCTCTTGGATGATGACTGGCTTTGGGGCGGTGATCATGCCTCCATCGCCTATACCGTGCGCCACGGCATCCGTAACGAGGCCGACGAAGATGCACGCTATTCCGAAATGCCCGCCTTTGGCGAGCTGCTGGAAGACGGCGAAATTCCGGCACTTGTCGAATATGTCCGCCAATTGGCGGGGGAGGAACACGACGCGGCGCTCGCCGGTACAGGTGAACCGCTGTTTGCCGACAATTGTTCGGCCTGTCACGGGGACACCGGCATGGGGGACCGCGAACAGGGTGCGCCCAACCTGACCGATGCCATCTGGCTATACGGGGGCGACCGCGAGAGCCTGACACAGACCATCACCTATTCGCGCTTTGGCGTCATGCCGCCATGGGGCACCCGCCTGACGGAGGCACAGGTGCAAGCCGTCGCCGCCTATGTTTATCAACTGGGTGGTGGCGAGGCCGATACGCCCAGCAACTAGGGGTCATACCCGACGAAAACGGCAAGGGCACTTTTTGCGGTGCCCTTCGCCAAAAAAGCACTTTTGGTTGACCCAGATCAAAGCCGCTGACCGCCCCGGCCTGCATATCCGACGGGCGACCTCAAACAGGAGCCTGTGATGGCTGATACTCCCCCCTCCCTTTATGCCGCGCGCGAACCGATTTTTCCGCGCCGCGTCACCGGTTTTTTCCGCAGCTTCAAATGGTGGATTATGGGGCTGACGCTGGGCATCTATTATCTGCTGCCTTGGGTGCGCTGGGATCGCGGTCCCAATCTGCCGAACCAGGCGGTGCTCGCCGATCTTGAACACCGGCGCTTTTTCTTCTTCTGGATCGAAATCTGGCCGCACGAATTCTACTTTGTCGCAGGCCTTTTGATCATGGCGGGGCTGGGGCTGTTTCTGTTTACCTCGGCGCTGGGTCGCGTCTGGTGCGGCTATGCCTGCCCTCAAACCGTATGGACCGATTTGTTTTTGCTGGTCGAGCGCTGGGTCGAAGGCGACCGCAACGCGCAATTGCGGCTGCACAAATCCAAATGGAACCTTAAAAAATTGCGCCTTCGGGTGTCCAAATGGCTGATCTGGCTGGCCATTTCCGTCGCCACCGGCGGCGCATGGGTGTTTTATTATACCGACGCCCCCACGCTGGCGGTTAATCTGGTCAACCTGTCAGCCCCGCCTGTCGCCTATATCTCCATCGCGATCCTAACCGCGACAACCTTTATATTTGGCGGCTTCATGCGCGAACAGGTTTGCATTTACATGTGCCCTTGGCCGCGCATCCAAGCTGCAATGATGGACGAAGGCACGCTGACCGTAGGCTATCGCGAATGGCGCGGCGAACCACGCGGCAAGAACCGCAAAGGGGCCAAAGCCACCGCCGCCGCACAGGCCGCGACCGTTTATGATTACGCCAACTTGCCAGAAGCGGACCAGGGCACCGGCGATTGCATCGACTGCATGGCCTGCGTCAACGTCTGCCCGATGGGCATAGACATCCGCGACGGGCAGCAGATGGAGTGTATCACCTGCGCCCTTTGCATCGACGCCTGTGACGATATCATGGATAAAATTGGCAAACCGCGCGGTTTGATTGATTATCTTGCACTTGAGGACGTGCCACCGGCGCCGGACTCACCTGAACGCGCCACATGGAAACCCCGCCCGATCTGGCGTCATGTGCTGAAACCGCGTACGATCCTTTACACCGCGTTGTGGTCCGCTATCGGGGCCGGTCTAGTGTTCGCCCTGTTCGTCCGTTCGGATATCGAATTGACCGTATCCCCCGTGCGCAACCCGACCTATGTGATGCAAAGCGACGGGTCGATCCGCAACATCTATGACGTGCGCCTGCGCAACAAATCCGGCGATGACCGGCTGTTCCACCTGTCGCTCACCTCTGACGACACCCTGCGGATCGCGCTGGAAGGCACTGAAACACTTAGCGTTCTGGTGCCCGCCAACCAGACCCTGTTGCAACGCGTTTATGTTACTGCGCGGCGCAATGATCCGGCGGCGTCAACGGATCGAACCGATCTGCGCCTTTGGGTCGAAGACCTGAGCACCCAGACCCGCACCAGCGCGGCGACCATTTTTAACGGAAAGGAAGAGTAACATGCAACGTACCCTCACCGGCTGGCATGTCTTCGCAATATTCGTTGGCTGTTTCAGCGTGATCATCACCGTCAATCTGACGCTTGCCTTTCAGGCCGTGAATACCTTTCCCGGCTTGGTCACCAAAAACTCCTATATCGCGAGCCAGAGCTTTGACGCGGATCGCGCCGCACAGGACGGGCTGGGCTGGACGCTGGACACCGGCCTGCGGGACGGGGCGCTGACCTTGGCCATCACGGATCGCGCCGGCGTTGCTGTGCACCCCAAAGTGATCAAGGCCACGCTGGGCCGTGCCACACATGTTGCCGAAGATATGGTGCCGCAATTCACATGGAACGGAACCGCCCTGACCGCTCCTGCCCCCGTGCAAGAGGGGTATTGGACACTCTGGCTTGAGCTGGAGGCCGCTGACGGCACCCCGTTCCGCCGCCGCATTCCGTTGCACGTAGATGAGCCCGCGTCATGAGCCTTGCCGAAAACCCCGGTTTTGCGGCTTGTCCGGGGTGTGTGGCCCTGCCTGCCGCGCGCGGAGCGACCAGTTCCGATCGTGCGGGCGAAACACTGCACCTGTCCTTGCCCGCGATTCATTGCGCTGGATGTATCGCCACGGTCGAGCGCGGGCTGCTTGCGCGCGATGATGTTTACGCTGCCCGTGTGAATCTTAACCGCAAGCAAGTGGAAATCACCCATTCCCCGCTGACGCCACCGGAAGCGCTGATTGAGCTGCTGACCGATCTGGGGATCGAGGCGCGGCTGCTGGATCGTGACGCCTTGGGCGATACGCGCGATGTTCAGGGGCGTGCCTTGTTGTTGCGCATCGCGATTGCCGGTTTCGCGATGATGAACGTGATGTTGATGTCTGTGGCGATCTGGTCCGGCGCGGGCGACGCGACGCGTACCTTGTTCCACTGGCTGTCCGCGGCGATCTCCCTGCCCGCCGTTCTTTTCGCGGCGCAACCGTTTTTCCGCAACGCGTGGACGGCCCTGCGGGTCGGACGGTTGAACATGGATGTGCCGATTTCACTGGCCTTGATCCTTGCCTCCGGCATGTCACTCTTTGAAACAGCCGCCGGTGGGCATGAGGCCTATTTCGACGCGGCCTTGTCGCTGACTTTCTTCCTGCTGTGCGGCCGTTATCTGGATCACCGATGCCGCAGCACCGCGCGTTCTGCAGCCCGCGAACTGGCCGCCTTGGAAGTCCCGCGGGTGATACGCGAAACGCCGCAAGGCCGCGAGACTGTGAAATTGAGCGAGGCGCAGATCGGCGATCACATCGTCGTCCTGGCCGGTGCCCGCGCGCCCGTTGACGGTACGGTGATCGACGGGCAAAGCACGCTGGACCGCGCAATCCTGACCGGTGAAAGCCTGCCGGTCGCTGCCACACCCGGCAGTGCGGTCAACGCCGGTGAGTTAAACCTGAGCGGCCCATTGGTTCTGCGGGCCACTGCGGTAGGTGCTGACACCAGTCTGCGCCGTATGGTCACCATGATCGACGCCGCTGAATCCGCGCGCAACCGCTACACCGCGCTGGCAGATCGTGCCGCGCAGGTCTATGCGCCTGTTGTGCATCTGTTGTCTTTCGCCGCTTTTGCCGGATGGTTCTTTGCCACAGGTGATGCACGGTTTTCGCTGAACATCGCCATTGCAACACTGATCATCACCTGCCCCTGCGCTTTGGGTCTGGCTGTACCGGCGGTATCGACCGCGGCGGCGGGCAAGCTGTTTCGCGCAGGATTGCTGGTGAAAAACGGTACTGCTCTTGAACGTATTGCCGAAACCGACGTGGTGGTCTTTGATAAAACCGGCACGCTGACCGAAGGCCAGCTTGAGGTCGCCGCGCTGGAAACGCTGGATGACACGGCAAAATCTGTGGCGCTTGCCCTTGCGCAAAACTCGACCCATCCGGTCGCACAGGCGCTCGCCATCGGGTTGGACAAAGCCGCCATAACACCCGCCCCGCTCACCGACATTGTTGAAATTGCGGGCAATGGGTTACGCGCAAACTTTGGAGGTCAGGAGGTTCTGCTGGGCTCCGCGACATTCACACAAGCAACGCCGACCCAAGCCCCCGGCGCATGGCTGTGTATTGCGCAATCTGCGCCCGTCCACCTGACCCTTACCGCCAGCCTACGGGACGGCGCGGTGGAGGTGGTTGAAACGCTGCAAGCGAAAGGCACTGACATTCACCTGATTTCGGGCGACACCCCTGCTGCGACCCAAGCCGTCGCAAACGCCTTAGGGATCACACGATTTCAGGGCGAACAAAGCCCGGCAGACAAGGTCGCTTACCTTGATGCGCTGGCCGCGCAGGGGCGCAAGGTCCTGATGGTCGGCGACGGGTTGAACGACACCGGTGCCTTGGCCAGTGCCTACGCCTCTGTCGCACCTGCGGCAGCGGCAGATGCGGCGCGCGCGGCGTCTGATGTGGTGCTGCTGGGGCGCAGCCTGTCGCCCCTGCCCGATCTGATCCACACATCGCGCAGCGCCAAACGCCGGATCCTCGAAAACTTCGCCATTGCTGCGGGATATAACGCGATCGTCATTCCGCTGGCAGTTGCCGGATTTGTGACACCTTTGCTGGCCGCGATTGCGATGTCGAGTTCGTCCATCACCGTCTTGTTGAACGCGATGCGGGTTACGCGTGGAGCTAAATCATGAACATTCTCGCGATCCTCATTCCGGTGTCGCTGACCCTTGGCGGGTTGGGGTTGCTTGCCTTCTTATGGAGCCTGCGTTCGGATCAATATGACGATCTGGACGGGGCTGCATGGCGCATTCTTTTGGACGACGAAACACCACCAGTTGATGTCGATCAAAGACCGGAAACCGATCATCCCTCAGGATCGTGATATGATGAATTTTGATACCCTCAAGGCACGCGGATTGTTTGACGAACGCCTGCCCCGTTACACCAGCTACCCCCCTGCGCCCGCTTTTTCGGCCGACATCGGCCATGCGTTTCAAGCCGAAGCGCTTGCTGCGCTTGACCCGAACGCGCCAATCTCGCTGTATCTGCATATCCCGTTTTGCGAACGTCTGTGCTGGTTCTGCGCCTGTCGCACCCAGGGCGTGCGCAGCTTGACGCCGGTGCAGGCCTATCTGGAAACCTTGCGACGTGAACTGGCGTTGATCGCGACCCACCAACCGCGCAAACTGCGCGTAAAGCAGATGCATTGGGGCGGTGGCACGCCGACAATCTTGCCGCCAGCACTGATCCGCGAGGTATCCGACATGCTGGGCGAGGTCTTCGTTTTAGACACGGACACTACGTTTTCCGTCGAGATTGACCCAACCCTGGTGGACGCTGACAAGATTGCAGCCTTGAAAGACGCAGGGATGACGCGCGCCAGTATCGGGGTGCAGGATTTTGCCCCGCTTGTGCAAAAGTGTATTGGCCGGCTGCAAAGCTATGAACAAACGCTTGAGGCGGTCGAAATGCTGCGCGCTGCGCAGGTGGCCTCGCTGAACGTTGATCTGGTCTATGGCCTGCCGTTCCAATCGACCGAAGGATTTGCCCAGACATTGCATCAGGTTAACACCCTGCGGCCGGACCGTGTGGCTTTGTTCGGTTATGCCCATGTGCCCCATATGGCAAAACGCCAAAGCCTGATCCCCGAAGCGTCCCTGCCCGGTGATCGCGCCCGTTTCACCCTGTTTAACAAAGCGACTGAATTGCTATGCGCCGACGGAATGGAGGCCATCGGGATTGACCATTTCGCCCGCCCCGACGACAGCATGGCGCGCGCTGCGCGCGATGGCACGCTGCGCCGGAATTTTCAGGGGTATACCGTGGATGGCTGTGACACGTTGCTGGGGCTTGGGGCCTCCTCGATCTCGAGGTTCAAGGAAGGGTTTGTGCAGAATGCAGCACAGACCGGCGATTATACACGGCAAATCAACTCCGGCGAATTGGCGGGTGTGCGTGGCTATCGCCTGACGTCGGAAGACCGGTTAAGGGGGCGCATCATTGAGATGCTAATGTGTGATTTCGCCATTGATTTCAAAGAACTGAACATGAATGACGTAGACCGTGCGCGCATCAAGCCCGCAGTTGACGCGTTGCGACGCGAATGTGACGGGATGATCGTGGAAACACAGGACCGCCTGAGCCTGAGCCCGCAAGCGCGCCCTTTGGTACGCCGCCTGGCGCATTTCTTTGACGCCTCCAACCCAGCACATGCGGGGTATTCGCGGGTGTCATAAAGCGCCCTTTATCCGGATCCGGCTGGCGCTGTACTGCCGACGGGCGCTATGATCGGGCAAATCTGTCCTGTTCAAGAAAGCCGCCTGATGCATCTGCGTTCTAATCACGACTACCCCTCGCGCCGCTCTGCGGTATTGGCTGACAATATGGTCGTGACCTCGCACCCGCTTGCCGCGCAGGCCGGTTTGTCGATGCTGGCACAGGCTGGCAATGCGGTAGATGCCGCCTTGGCAACAGCGATCGCGCTGACGGTGTTGGAACCTACCGGCAACGGCATCGGATCGGACGCTTTCGCGATCCTGTGGGACGGGAGTGAACTTCACGGGCTGAACGCTTCCGGCCGGGCACCCGCGGCGTGGAATGCCGCACGGTTTGCAGGTCTTGACGAAATGCCGTTTCGCGGATGGGAATCGGTAACTGTGCCCGGCGCGGTATCTTCTTGGGTGGCTTTGTCAGACCGGTTTGGCAAACTTCCTTTTGAGACATTATTCGCCCCCGCGATCCGCTATGCCACCGATGGCTTTCCCGTCACCCCGATTATTGCCGCCTTGTGGCAACGCGCAGCGCTTGATCTGGGGGATCAACCCGGTTTTGCTGAAACCTTCATGCCACAAGGCCGCGCGCCGCAGGCAGGTGAGTATTTCGCCAGCCCCGGCCATGCCCGCACCCTGCGCCTGATCGCGCAGACCAAGGGGCGCGCCTTTTACGAAGGGGAGATTGCAGAAGAAATCGCAGATTTCGCCGCCAAACACGGGGCCGCGCTTAGCCTTGAGGACTTGGCGCGCCATCAACCCGACTGGTGCGGCACCATCAGCAAACAGTTCGACGGTGTGACCTTGCATGAAATTCCGCCGAACGGTCAGGGAATCGCCGCCTTGATGGGGCTTGGTATCCTTGGCCAAACCAACATTCGTGATCTGGCTGCCGATGACCCCGCCGCCCTGCACCTACAGATCGAGGCGATGAAACTTGCCTTGCGCGACGCCGAAACCTATGTCGCCGATCCCGCCGCGATGACGGGTGTCAGCGCGGACGATTTGCTTGACGACGACTATCTTGCCGCCCGTGCGCGGCTGATTGATCCGAGCAAAGCACAGGATTTCGGTGCCGGTGCGCCCAAAAACGGCGGCACGGTTTACCTAAGCGCGGCGGATGCTTCCGGCATGATGGTGTCCTTTATCCAGTCCAACTATGCCGGATTCGGTTCCGGTGTTGTGGTGCCGGGCACCGGCGTGGCGCTGCAAAATCGCGGCGCGGGGTTTTCGCTTGACCCGAAACACCAGAACATCGTCGACGGGAGCAAACGTCCGTTTCAGACAATCATTCCGGGCTTTTTGATGCAGGGCGACCAACCGCTCATGAGCTTTGGCGTAATGGGCGGCCCAATGCAGGCACAAGGGCATGTGCAAATGGTATTGCGCACGCAATTGTGGGGCCAAGATGTCCAGATGGCCGCAGATGCGCCGCGCTGGCGGGTGACCGAAGGCTTGGGCGTGGCCTGTGAGACCACCATACCGGATACAACACTCGACGTGTTGCGCCGCATGGGGCATGTAATTTCGCTTGAAGCACCGGACAACGCTTTTGGCTTTGGCGGTGCGCAACTTATTCATCGGTTGGGACCGCGCGGATATGCTGGGGGATCCGACCCGCGCAAAGACGGCGCAGCGATGGGATATTGAACGCGATAAGGTGCCCCTGAAGAAACAAAGCCTAGCCGCGCTTGCGGAAAGGTGACCAGGCGGAAGAACAGGGTTGGTCCCGCCCAGCCTGCTCTACCATCGGCACGCTATTGTCCGTGCTTTTGCACGTGGCTCACCTTTTCAGATATCACATAAGCCCATTCGGCATTCTGGTCTGCCAGCTTTTTCATCTCCTCCGCGACCACGGCAAACCCGCGCCCTGCATCACCGCTGCGGGCAGCTTCGATTCTGGCGTTGATTGACAACATGGTCAGCTGGCGGATCGAACCGGTGATCTTGCCGGTCAGGCCAATGATCTCCGAATTGGACTCGCGGCTTTGCTGAAGGATGGTTTCCAACTCCGTACGCAGTGACATTTCTTCGGTCGCGCTGACGATCAATCCCTGAAGATGGGTCAATGTACCCTTTTCAAACACCGCGGCCCCCCGTTCGCGCACCCACACATACGACCCGTCTTCATGCAACAATCTGTATGCAAGGTCCCATGGCCCGCGCTTTTCTACGGCAAGATCAACCGCTTCGAACAGGCGCTGCTTGTCTTCGGGATGGGCAAGATCGCCGAAAGCATGCAGACGGTTGCCGATCAAATCCGCAGCGTCATAGCCCAGCAATTCTTTTACCCCCCCTTCAATAACCTGAAGGGTGTGATCGCTGTCATGCAAACACCGATAACCAAACGCCTCAATGTTGGAAAAAAGACTATCCAAGACATCACTCATCACACGCCCTTTCGCCTGCCATCTTATCTGCAACGACCTAGCAAACGGATATTAACAAAGCTCTACCATCTGGAGGGCAGGATCGCTGCCTGACGAAATGTTTCGAAAACGGCACGACACGGCAGCGGCATCAATTGTAGAGGGAGCCCAAATTGCCAAGGCCAAAAAATAGTTATAAGATATAATGAGTTAATGCGAAGCGTGATGGATCCGTCGATAGTTGAGACGGTCATTGAAGCAATGCGGATGTTCCTGTCCAGCATTGGAAGAGGATATATCATGAAACGAACCGCCCACATCCCGAGGATCGGGTAACACCATGCAATATCATCTTAACGGCTTTCGCACGGGCGATCCCTCTGTCCAACCGCAGGGTTACGTTCAGGATGCGGTCGATGTTCTGATTGTCGGGTGCGGTCCTGCGGGATTGACCCTTGCGGCGCAGCTAGCCGCGTTTCCCGAAATTTCCACCCGCATCGTTGAACGTAAATCGGGGCCGCTGGAGGTTGGGCAGGCAGACGGCATCGCCTGTCGTTCGATCGAGATGTTTCAGGCCTTCGGCTTTGCTGAAAAGGTGCTGAAGGAAGCCTATTGGGTGAACGAGGTCGCTTTCTGGCGCCCCCGACCGGACGGCGACGTCCTGCACCGCGCCGAGCGCATCCAGGATGTGGAGGACGACCTGTCCGAAATGCCCCATGTGATTCTAAGCCAGGCGCGGATTCATGATTTTTATCTTGAGGTTATGCGCGACTCTCCACACCGGATGGCACCGCAATACAATCGCGAACTGATCGATTTGAACACCGTTGACGGCGACGCATATCCGGTTACTGCGACGCTTAAATGTCTGGATAAAAACGATAAAACAGAAACCGTCCGTGCCCGCTATGTCGTGGGATGTGACGGGGCCCGCAGCGGGGTGCGTCGCGCCCTCGGGCAGGAGTTGAAAGGCGAAGCCGCCCGCCAGCTTTGGGGAGTGATCGACGTTCTCGCTGTAACCGATTTCCCGGATATCAGACTGAAATGCGCGATCCAGTCCGCGCAACACGGCAGTATCCTGATCATCCCGCGCGAGGGCGGTTATCTGGTGCGCATGTACATTGAGCTGGACGCATTGCAGGGCGATGAACGCGCAGCGGACCGCGAGGTGACCTCTGACATGCTGATCGCCAAGGCCCGCGCCATTCTGGCCCCCTACACACTCGACGTGAAAGAGGTGGCGTGGTGGTCTGCCTATGAAATCGGTCAGCGGGTGTGTGACGTCTTTGACGATGTGCCCGACGATCTGCGCGATCACAAAACGCCGCGCATTTTCATTGCCGGTGACGCCTGCCACACCCACAGCCCCAAGGCCGGTCAGGGTATGAATGTGTCGATGGCCGATACCTTTAATCTGGGTTGGAAACTGGCGGCAGTGCTGCGCGGTCAGTCGTCTCCTGCGCTGTTGCACAGCTATTCGCTGGAACGTCAGGCAAAGGCGAAAGAGCTGATCGAATTCGACCGCGATATGGCGCGGCTGTTTAGCGCCAAACCCAAGAACGCCGAAGAGGCCGCACAATTCCAGAGCTATTTCAAGAAACACGGGCGGTACACGGCGGGTGTCGAAACGCGCTACGACCCCTCTGTGATTGTCGGAAAGGACACCCATCAGGCGTTAGCGACGGGGCAAAGGATCGGGATGCGGTTCCACTCCGCCCCTGTTGTGCGCTTGGGCGACGGCAAGCAAATGCAACTGGGTCACGTGCTGCGTGCGGACGGACGCTGGCGGCTGTTGGCCTTTGGTGGTGCGGGCGATACGGGGCAAACGGGGAGCGCCATCGCGCAACTCTGCGACCATCTGGCCACCGATCCCTCCAGTCCCATCCTGCGCTATACGCCGCAAGCTGCCGACGTCGACGCCGTGATCGACCTGCGCGCCGTGTTTCAAAGACCTCATCGCGACATGCGGCTGGATGAATTGCCCGATGCGTTGCTGCCGCACAAAGGGCGCTTTGGGTTGATTGACTATGAAAAAGTGTTCTGTGCCGATCCGCGCGAGGGTGCCGACATATTCGATCTGCGCGGCATTGACCGACAGCGCGGCGCGGTTCTGATCCTGCGACCGGATCAATTTGTCGCCGATGTGCGGCCGCTGTCAGATGCGCCAGGGATCGCGGAATTCTTTGACGGTTTTATGCTCCGGCGCTAGATCCAATTCTTTCTGAACGAGCGCGGCTTACCGATTTTGTTCGATTGAAGTCACCCGACAGCCTTCCAATAACTGCGATGTGCGAAGCCAAGGGGGGCGTCAAACGCCATATCGTCAATCTTATTGGGTAACCTGAACCCGACCATGCAGTTACAATCTCTGCTAACGGACTTGCCATATCACTTTCAATTAGAGGTCTTTGAAAAGCCAACATTGCAGCATCTTCTCCTCTGCAACCGCGCAGCAGTTTCGCTGCGTTGGTTCTGAGATGTTGATGCGTTGTTGTAGGACCAAAGCGAATGAGAAATATCATCTTGGCACTTGGTGCAATTGCCCTGTCATTATCCGCGACCTTTGCGATGTCACAAACCGCTGAACATCCGAACTTTCCTGTCGTGGTGCTCGATCGACAAGAGGGCATAATCGCAATTGTGGGCAGGATTGATTTTCGAACGCCGTTAGCTTTCGAGAAAACGCTCAGTGAAGTACCCAACGTCTCGGCCTTGGTTCTAGACAGCCCGGGAGGCGGGGTTCACAGCGCACTTTCAATCGCCAACAGAGTTAGGGGCTTAGGCCTCACTACTGTTATCGGAACGGACAGTCAGTGCATGTCCGCCTGCGCGTTTATTTTTCTTGCGGGAACAGCAAGATTGGCCTGGGGCGAACTCGGCGTGCATCAGATCAGCGGATCAGATGGTGACGGTAATCTGGTAGATGGCCAATTTGCATTGGCAGAAATAATCGAAGCCTTGAACGAATTTGACGCCCCTACGGAGCTGATCGGCTTGATGTTGAGAACACCACCCGAAAATATGTACACACTTTCATCCCAGGAAAAGCGCCAGTTCGGTTTTCTTGCCAATGAAAAAGAACCAGCCACAGCCCCCCAAACGCCGACACCCCGGGTCGACCTCGCAGATCCAGAGACATGGCGGGGGAAAGTTGTGACCGGTGAATTGGTATCCAGTGGCAAAAGATGGTTCGCAGCGTTGAACTTGGACGGCACAACTGTATTCGAGTTTACGAGCGGACAGCGTTCTGCCGGTCGCTACATCGTTTCTGATGGTAACGTTTGTTTTAAGCTTGATAATAATAACCATTTTGACTGTCGCAGACCTGTGTCCAGTCCAACAGGCATTCGCTGGTACGATGAAAAGGGCAACTTTCAGTCCCTTATCATTGGCGTTGAGAATAGCAAAATTGCGGTTACCGAAAAGACAATAAATGTGCCAGCCGGTGTGTCCGACTACATCCGTCCCGGTGAGTGTGCGCTGATAGTCGCGTCGAGACCAACGGTGATTGAGGCGCGCAATTACGTTTTTGCAAACGTCTCTGACCGTCGCTTTTTGAAAGCGTTCCGAAGTAAAAACGGATGGATTGCGATATCAATAGGGACCCTGAAGCCTCATGAGGTGGATACTGTCCTTACCGAATGGAAACAGGCTGGCCGGATTCCATTGGACAATTATTGCTCCACAGGAAGAGCCTATCAGGGGATTGTAAATCTTGGCATCAACTAATGGTCAAAGTGTGGACCACGCCTGACGCGATTACGTTAAGCGACTGATATATCAGGAATTAGCGTCGAAAAATTGGTGCAGTTGAGAGGACGAACCTAGAACCCGAACAGCTGCCTTCGATCCTTGAAGAATTAGAGGAATGGGGCGCGTATCTCAAGCATCAGCCAGAGGTTATCCACAAACTCCGTGAGTTTGAAAACGCGGCATCGAACAAAGAACCTCCTGAACCTGTTGAAGCACCACGCCCTGTCCGTACGCGGGGGCCATCGCTATGAATATTGCCCGCGAACACTTTCACCATGCTTCAGATCAAGACGCATCAAAGCGCTCCGAACGACCTCGACATAAAACCACCCGCGACTGCCCGCGCGTTACTTTACGGCTATCTGTGGAAGATCATGAACGCCTTATGGCCATGGCAGACGGTATGGCACTCAGCACCTTCATTCGGGCGAAGGCGCTAGGTGAGGCCCTGCCACGCCGAAAACCACGCTCGACGGCTTCCGTCGTCGACAAGCAGGCATTGGCGCAAATACTCGGGCTGCTGGGCCAATCGCGCATCGCAAACAATCTCAATCAGCTTGCCTATCACGCCAACATCGGATCGCTCGCTGTCGAGGCCCGGACTGAGGAAGAGATTACCGAAGCCTATGAGCATGTTCTTTTTCTGCGCCATACACTGCTGAAAGCGCTTGGAATGCGAGCATGATCCTGAAAGGTAACCAACGCGCTAACGGTCGTGAACTGGCACTGCATTTGCTGAATGTTGACGATAATGAACACGCTGTTGTTCACGAACTGCGTGGCTTTCTATCTGATGATCTGATCGACGCATTCAGGGAGACAGAAGCAATATCGCTTGGCACCAAATGCCAGCAATATCTGTTCTCTCTGAGCCTCAATCCGCCTACCTCGGCAACCGTTTCAATAGATGAATTTGAGCGTGCCATTGCTGAAATCGAGCGTCGACTTGGACTGACTGGCCAGCCTCGCGCCGTTGTATTTCATGAAAAGCATGGCCGTCGCCATGCTCACTGCGTCTGGTCACGTATTGATGTGGATCGGATGCGAGCAATCAACCTGCCGCATTTCAAGCGGCGTTTGATGGATATATCGCGCGAGCTCTATCTGGAACATGACTGGGATATGCCTGCGGGGCTACGCCACGCTGAAGATCGTGATCCGTCGAATTTCTCAGGCGCTGAGGCCTCGCAGGCAAAACGAACGAAACGCTCCCCCGCCGAGTTGAAGAAACTGTTTAAGACATGCTGGGAGATGTCAGATTCCCGCATCGCGTTTGCTGCGGCACTCCATGACAAAGGCTTTTGTCTCGCGCGGGGTGATCGACGCGGCTTTGTTGCCGTTGATGTCGATGGTGAAGTCTATTCACTGTCCCGGTGGTGCGAGGTAAAAGCGAAAGACCTGCGCAACCGCCTAGGCAATTGGGATGATCTGCCTGACGTTGAAACGGCTATCGACCAACTTACGGCCAAACCTTCACCCACAGATGATCAGTCAGCCAATTTTCAACGAGAACGACAAGCCCAACAAGATGCGCATGAACGAAAGCGAACCGAACTGGTGGCAGTTCAGCGTGAAGCCCGGTTGGCTCTGCAAACTTCTCAGGAACAGCGGCGGCGCGACGAAATACTGGAACGCCAAGCTTTACTGCCAACAGGTCTCAAAGCCGCATGGGCGCGTTTAAGCGGGCAGTATCATCGTCTATGCGAAGAGCTGGCCACGAAGGCCAATGGCTGCCAAGCGCGTGATCGTGCTGAAATGCAAAGCCTTATCAATCGTCATCTGGCAGAACGCCGTGATCTTGATCGGGAATGGGCATTCCGTGAAGCTCAGTTCGCAATGCAGCAAGAGCTCCATCGCGCTTTTTCAGTTGAACCTACGCGAATCTACTCCCTTGATCCGCGTCAGCCTCTGCAGCTTCCGCGTGAAGATGCATTATTCACCCGCGACCAACTCGCCGCCCGTCCTGATTTGATCCTCGCGCATATCAACGACAAAAAAGCACGTTTCAACCGCACTGATATTTTGCGTGGTTTGTCAGAGTACATCAGTGATCCGTTAGATTTGCGCCTGGCGTCTGATCAAGTTTTAGCCTCGTCAAAACTGGTCCGTGTCGATGGTGGGACAAGTGAAGAATTTACAACGCAGGATTTTCTGGAGGTAGAGCAAGGCCTTGCGATCTGCACTGCCGAGATGGCCAGATCAGGCGGGTTCCAAGTTAAGCCCTCAAATACTAAGCGCGCCATCAAGCGTGAGAACACAAAATTGCAGGCGCGCATCGGAGCAGAACTCAGCAACGAACAGATTACGGCTATCCATCATATCCTTTCGCCCAACCAACTATGTAGCATCGTCGGTCTAGCTGGCGCGGGTAAAAGCACGTTACTGTCTGTTGCCCGCGAGGCTTGGGAGCGCCAAGGTTATCGCGTCCATGGCGCTGCCCTGGCAGGAAAGGCCGCCGATAGCCTTCAATCTGCATCAGGCATTTCATCCCGCACACTGGCCTCGTTAGAGGCCAGCTGGAAGAGCGGCTATGAACCTGTGGCCTGTGGTGATGTGGTTGTGATTGACGAAGCGGGAATGGTTGGCACCCGCCAATTGGCACGTGTTGCAGAACAGTTGAGAAGCCGTGGCTGCAAACTGGTTCTTGTGGGTGATCCTGATCAGCTGCAACCTATTCAGGCAGGTACGCCGTTTCGCGACATCACTGAAAATATTGGTGCCGCCCTCCTCACTGAAATCCGCAGGCAGACATCAGAATGGCAACGCAAGGCTTCGCAAGACTTGGCGCGTGGTCAGGCGAGCGCCGCTTTGCAGACCTATGCTGATCACGGCGCGGTTCATGAGGCGCAAGATATAGATCATGCAATTACTGCACTGGTCGACAGTTATGTGGCCGATTGGCGGATAAATGGGCATGCAACATCGCGATTGGCTCTCGCTCATCGTCGCGTCGATGTCCATGCGATCAACCAAGCCATCAAAGCAGCTCGCTCAGTACAGGACGACGAAACAGCTGAAATCTTGATCAAAACCGACCATGGCCCGCGTGCATTTTCCGAAGACGACCGAATTTTGTTCACGCGCAACGACGCAACGTTGGGTGTGCGGAATGGCATGCTAGGAACCGTAAAAAAGATTGGAGATAGACAGTTAGTCGTTGATCTTGATCCTGACGAGAGTGGCCAGAGCCGTAAGCTGGCCTTCTCGCCTAGGGAGTTTCCATCCATCGACCACGGCTTTGCCGTCAGTATCCACCGTTCGCAAGGTTGTACGGTTGACCGCAGCTTCGTCCTATCCAGCACCACACTGGATAAAAACCTGACCTATGTTGCCCTGACACGGCACAAGGAAGAGACTGGGTTCTATGTTGCACCTGAGATTGCGCCAAGGCGTCAGATTGCCTTGCCAGCACCCACAAACACACGAAGAACAAGACCCCGTGGGCCGTCGATGTCGCGCTAGATTTGGCGCTTTGGAGAGCATCTAAATGACACTGAACGCGGGCAAAACAAACTGGCCGTGCAAGCGGCCAAACACAAGGCAATATTGAAGTTTCCATTTTGCGTTAAGGTATGATATTGTTAGATAAATTACACATTCTCAACCGGCCATTAAAGCGGCCAATTTAGAGGCAAAAATGACGATTAGAGATGACGGCGAGACACTTGGCCTTTTTGAGCCGTTGATGGTCTCAGAAGGAATGCCCAACCGCGCACAGTTGAACGACCTTGCATTGTCTTTGGCTGAAAAATCGGCTGCGTTTTCAGCGTCTTTGCCTCAGCCAATCGCCTTGGCGCTGTCTGATCTGGTGCGTGCGATGAACTGTTATTACAGCAACCTGATTGAAGGCCACAACACCCATCCGGTCGATATCGAGCGCGCAATGAACAACGACTATAGCGCGGACGGAAAGAAGCGCGATCTTCAACTTGAAGCCCGCGCTCATATCACCGTGCAAAAGTGGATTGATGACGGTGGGCTTGATGGTGATGCCATTGCCCCAGATGCGGTGATAGAAATTCACAAGCGGTTCTGTGATCTCCTACCTGCTGATCTTCTCTTCGTTGAAAATCCTGAGACAGGCGAGCGACTGCCAGTTGTTCCAGGCGAACTTCGTACCCGCGACGTTAAGGTAGGCGATCACGTCGCAATAAGTCCTGGCGCTGTGCCAAGGTTTCTTGAAAGGCTCCATTCCGCATACCGACCAGCTGGGCGAATTACCCGTATTTTGAGTGCCGCCTGCGGCCATCATCGCTTGCTTTGGATTCACCCGTTTTTGGATGGAAATGGGCGTGTCGCAAGACTGGTTTCATATTCAATGCTGCGCAACGCATTAGAAACTCAAGGACTTTGGTCTATCGCGCGCGGCCTTGCCCGCCGCGAGACTACCTATAAGGCCCATTTGCAAGCATGCGACGGCCCCCGCCGTGGTGATCGCGACGGGCGCGGCACTTTGAGCGAACAAGCGCTGGCGTCCTTCGCCGAATTTTTTTTGGAAGTCTGTATCGATCAAGTCGACTTCATGAGCGGTCTGATGCAACCTGACAAACTAAGGGATCGCATCTTGGTGTGGGCTGCGGAAGAAATACGCGGTGGTGTCTTGCCGCCTAAATCGGACATCGTGCTTCGCGCGGTGCTTTATCAGGGTGAATTGCCGCGTGGTGAGGTTGCCAGTTTAACTGGCCAAAGTGACCGAGCCGCGCGCCGAATTACTGCAGCTCTGGTTGAGACTGGCATTCTAACTTCAGAAAGCACACGCGCACCCTTGCGGCTGGCCTTCCCCGTAAAACTGGCAATGCGATTTTTGCCAGGTCTTTTTCCACATGACTGAGGAAACTTTTGCGCGCAGGCCCTTAAGACAAAAGATGTAAAAGGTGACTGCAAATTTTCAATGGGCATCAATTTCGGCGAAAATTCAGAATAGTCTCTAATTTTCAAACGTTGGGATTTTGTAGTTTGGATCGAGTAATCTTACATCCTCCAACATTTGGTTTGCTAAGACGGTGTTTCCTAACCCAAGACTACACTCTCGATCATTACCACTATATTCAAGCTGAGCCATGGAGGACAGGAAGTAGTAATTAAACTCACTGGCCACATGATCTTCTAATTTGGAAATCTCCATAAAGCCGAGGTAACCATCTTCTGCCTTGAAACTATCTACCCTACCCAAAATGCCATACATAATATCTGAAAATCTCAATATATTTAGTGAGTAAGGGGCTGAACTCCCATCAGTAAAAGCACATTCGCCGTAACCTCCTTGAACGAGAGTATCCAGCGTAAGTTTGGCAACACCCGCATCCAACAACACTTTCTGAAACGCTTCCCCTCTTAACTCTCCAAGAAGAGATAATACGTTCTGAGATCTTTTCTGTTCAATAAAAGCCAAAGCAAGATGCATCAGAACCCTTTTTTCCTCAACTGTTTGTAACGGCAAATTGTGAACGTCATTAGTATTTACAGAGAGATTAGGGAGAGTAATGTAGTGAGGAGCAATTTTCTGAGAATCTAAAGATGCAGAGCCAATTTCACCTAAAGATATCTTTTTCTCAAAAATCGACTGAGCTACAGGCGTTAATTCATAGTGAGCGAATCCTGAAGAGTTCATTACAAACCTTGTAACTCCAATTCTACTCAAGAATTCATGATAGTCATAGTCTTTTTGAGCCAGCCATACCGCATAATTTGTGCCAGGCTGTCGCGAGAAAACGGCATGATCCATGGCATTAGGCTGAGGAATATAGCTAATGTGATCTTCATAAAGAACTGCAATTTTCTCCAGAGACAACGATGGTCCATTAAAAAAGTCCGCAGAAACATCTCCAATTTGAGGGAACGAATATCTCTCTTGCAGTGACTCTACTTCACCAATTATTTTCTCAAACTTGCTGAAAAATATGGCCACCGCCAACGGAGACTGGGAACGCATCTTCTTAGACAACGCCTCTATGTTATCTACAACGGACTGCATATTCTGCACATGTCCAGTTTGCCCATGCAAGCCTTCTTCCAAAGGAAGAAACTCAACAGCCCGTTTATACTCCGGAATTAGCCGTCTCGTAATCAAAGATGGAGAAACAATTTTGGCAATCTTGTCACTACTAATGTTATCACTACTGAAGACAGGCAGAATGATATCGCCATTTTTGTCTCGGTGGGCCGTTGCTGCATAATGCTTCCCATGTGTAGCCACATCCTGGCCCAAGGTTCCCGGCTCGATAGATTGGTCCAGTTCAGTGGTCGCTGATAGCTGTAAGTTATACTGAGCTTCCAACCACTCAAACATGCTCTCCAACATAACACCCAGTCTATCGTCAACGTCAGTTTGAAGAGTAAAGTGATCGATTTCTGCCTTAGAAATAAAATCACCAATTCCTCTTTTATCACTGAGAAACGGCTTTAATGGCAAGTCCTCACTTACTAGATTATAGATCTGATATACATGTTCAACTATTTCCCCAATTCTTTTCATCGCATCATCTGTACAACTCGCAGTGATCTGCAGGCATTCAAGATATTCTGATCTGAGGCGCCCAGTGTGAACTGGGTGGTTAGGTAGAATGGCACCTATTATCCCGTCCAAAGGTCTGGTTGTTAGATCAATTGATAGATCCGTAAAAGACGCCCTCAGCGTCTGATTAAGTCTTTCACTATTTTTCAAAATAACTTCACGGAGCTCTTCAAACCTAGCTTGATTGCCTTCCTCCAATGCCATGACGCTCTCGATCAACTCATCAAGCTGAACGCTTTGACTTAGCTGGGTTTGCCTTAACTCCTGAAGCGAATCCTGTATTTCACCCAACATCTCCAATATTTTCTCATCAGCTGTTGGACCTGAATTTCCTAGCGTTGAAAGCATGTTCAGACCTGATACGAAAAGACCAACACCACCTGTTGTAATGCCACTAATTGCCATACCCCCAAGAGCATCATACAATTTCGTTCCTGCAGAGAAGACTTTGACTGCTTTTTGCGCTCCAGGATCATTGGGGAATAGTAGTTGACCGGTCTCTCGCAGAAGAAACTCCGTATCTTTGAGCGTAGAAACAGTATTCTTATGGTCTTGCAAATCTCGAAGCCGCTTCTGCTCCTCTAAAACCATCTTATAGGCCTCAAGCGCTTGCTTTCGTTCGTCGTCGACATCATCGCTGTCTAGTAGTACTTTTGTTCCCTCAATCACCTTATTAACGACCACGTTGTTCGTCTGGGTATAACTGAACTTAAACGTACTATTATTTTCGATGTACTGCGTGAATTTCTCTGGATTAGGGTCATTACTTTCAAGCAATGCAAGGACATCCGACGGCATAGAGGTCGTCCGAATAAGTTCCTCGCGGTTCATGGGGCCCTGCGGCAAGTCGAATCTATTTTTTCGGATATGATCGAGCATTGCCATCTCTGCTTGCTCGGCATTAGTTAACGGCCTAGTGCTGTACTCTAGCTGACTGTAACGCTCAGCAACCCTCTCCAGCTCTTCTGGGTTTCTTGCGATTTCCTGTGACAGAAGTAACTTTCGTTTTTGCTCATGCCTATTGATTTTGTAGAGTTCGTCTTCTGCGCTTTGTAATTTGGATATCTCGGCATATGTGGCCCTGAAGCCAGGTCCAGGTAATGGTGTTTCAATTTCGGAAGCCGTCTCAAGGTATTGCGTCCGAGTTCTGCGCGCAGCCTCCCTAGCCCGCTGTCGTTCCAGCTCAGAATTGATGTACATCTCCCTTCTTCTTTGAGTAGGCTCTTGGTATATACCAGTCAACGCATCGTACCCGTCTGGGTCATTTGTCATGCTTAGTATAAATCTTGCTTTCCAGACCTTGCGGTCTTCTTCTTGATTAGTGGAGGTTTGCACAGCTTGGTCTTGCTGATTATCAACAGTAATATAATCCCGACCTAAAGCGTTTGTCGAAACGCTGGCAAGGAAGGCTGTCGCGAAAATTGTTTTCTTTATCATAAATCTGGCCAATTAATAAAATATTTATGAAAATGTGTGATATTTTCTATTATATGTCAATACTTAGCTGCCTTTAGATGAAAACAGATAACCGCATTCATTCAATAATTTTGGATGAAATCTTGCTGAAGTTTCCACTTCTACTCCCTCAAATTCGTCATCGATGCTCAGTTGATTCTGTGACATGCCGTTAAGAAGCATTATTGATTTCAATCCCGCGCCATGCGGCGCGGGTCACAACATAGCGATCGGAACGTTTAACGGCAGGCGTAGACATAGCGGCCTCCTGCTACTGTTGCTTCACTAAATTCAACGCTTAGATCCCGAGCGATGGCATCAAAATCGATATAGTACTGCAGGCTTTCAGGGATTTCGCCGTAGAGACCTTCATCAACAAACTGCTCGGCCAGTTTGCGCAAAGTATCGACCGCATAGATATCAATACCTAGCTGGTCGGAGCTCTCGTCGGGATCGAAATTATACCCGCATTCCCCAACCGCGATAATAACGTTTACTTTTTCATGCGCCTCCCATGCATCGGCACATTTCAAAAAGTTGCCAAAATTTGCTTGGTTGATGCCAATGGCCTTTGCCAAATCACAGTCTATGGCTTCGCCGTCGATAAACTGAATTTCATACTCTTCGACCAGCTGGCCGTAATCGTTGCGGTTGGCTTTGGCCTTCGCGTCAAATTCTTCAACACTTTCAAAGTAAAATCCTGTGGCTGATAGGTCATAGGGTTGTGCATGTAATTGGGTCATTTTCTTCTCTCCTTAATGGGGTTGGGTTTCGCGTATGAAACCTTGCCCTTCGGCGAGAATGGGGGTGCAAACGGAGGGAAAAACCGGCGAAAGAAAATTGCCTTGTTGGGGGAAACCTTTAGGGGGAACCGACAAGGAAATTTTCTGTTCGATCTGTTTTTATCGAAGTGCGCCAGGGGCAAGGCCCCAAGTCTTACGCGAGGGATGGAAGCCGCATGGCCGAGACTTCAGGCTCGGTTCACGACAGCCCGACCCGTAGGGTGCGTTAAGAGTCTAATGTATCGAAAGAAAATAAGCTTTCTGAGTCCCTTAAGACGAAAGCAATGAACTGAGCGTCGGAATAGCTCTCAACTTTTCAACGACTTCCGCACTTGGTCGTGCCAAATCTATGGTGACGAAGCGAACACGGTGATTTTGAATAAGTGCAGTCTCATCTATTTCAACATCAATAGAGGGATAAAGCAGAATACCATCTGAACAGAGAGACATCGGATCATCAGAACGCTCCTGACTGCGAAGATACGCATAGAGCTGATAGATGTGCCCCGTTTTGAAGCGCTCGCCACCATATTGGGACTTTGTTAGGACATCGGTGAATTTCGTATCAATAATGACGCGCCGTTCTTCCTGAATATTCTCAAGAATGATGTCTGTTTCCATCGTAGGGAGGTATGAACTGATGCCAGACGAACTGGATACAACTGGCCATTTGAATTTCTTGCCGGGAAAGACACGCCATCCATCTTCGCGCTTGAGTTCTGCCGCAAAAAAGTTGGCAACTGCCTTCTCAAAGAGTTTTCGGAACTCGGTTTCGTCACGTTGGGACTTGAGCAATGTGCGCGTACCTACTTGCTCAGTCGGCAGCACGAGGTCAAATACGGCCTTTGCCAGTGATATCATCAAACGGTCGTCGCCCTCATGGCGTGCAATCTGGTCAGCAGCGATTTCAGTTCGCGAAGGCATAACGCTGCTCACACCTGCCCGACCAAGAGCATGGACGAGAGTTCGGCACCGATGGGCCAGCACAGCGTCCTCAAGACAACTGGGTAATCGCTCTAACGCCGCAAGAACCAGCCGGTTGCGCGGAGTATCCAAAGTCAGCTCGTCAAATCTGCATGCGACCTCGCCCCGCCGAAAAAGATCACGCGAAACACTCTCCAAGATATCGATACGCCCCCGCACTCGACGAAGTACGTCATGACGTCGCTGGTATCCAAAGCTCAGATTGCGTCTGAGACGCTTTTCAGTCGCATAGCAAAGAAGACGTGCAACCAGGGACTTAAAATCTGGGGACTCCTCAATTTCAGCTTCGAATCTGTCTTGAAATTGCGCAAGACCAGACGCGTACAGAAATAGTAGCCAGACATTGCGGAGAGGAATCTTGTCATAGGCAAGTTGCGCATCCAGCCCAGCAATCTGTTCTGCCTGCAAGGCTTCCATCAGTAGCCCTCTAGAAGCTTCCTAGTCGAACTTGCCGCTTTGTCGGGGTTGTCGAACCAATACTCTTCTAGAAGAGGGCCAATTTCCGTTTCGACGATCTGACGGAACCATTCAGCGGGATCACTGATTTTCTCGCCTAAAGCAGGCGTTACATAGCTGTGACCGATGCGGAATTGCGCACCAAGGGATCGGTCGGTCGCAATCTCCTCATTCAATTCATTCATCAAGTCTCGGATCTTCGTGACTGTGAGCTTTTCTAAGCCAGCCTGCTGCGCACACCAATTCATCCAGGAATCATTAAGCATTGTCTCTAACGTCACAAAGGCGAAACGTCTGCGCAACGCCAGATCGACCAACGCGAGGGAACGGTCTGCGATGTTCATAGTCCCGATGACATAGAGATTATCAGGAATATAGATGCGTTCACCGGCTTCATTGCGGTAGGCTAGTTCAATTGCCTCATCTTCGCGACGTTTGTCTTTCTCGAGAAGCGTGAGCATCTCACCGAAAATTTGTGCAGGATTGCCGCGATTGATCTCTTCGATGATGACGACAAAGGGGCGATCACGCTCTGCGCGGGCAGCCTCTACTGCTTCAAGAAAGACGCCATCTGTTAGCTTAAGCTGGCCATTCCCATCAGGTCGCCAACCGCGAACAAAATCCTCATAGGAAAGTGATGGATGAAACTGGATCACTCGCATCCGCTTGCGCGTAAGTTTTCGATCCTGGGTCCCAATCAGAGCATAGGCCAAGCGCTTCGCAAGCCAAGTTTTTCCAGTGCCAGGAGGGCCTTGCAGGATCAAATTCTTTTTTGACGAAAGCCTTGCTAACGCATCTTTTAGGTTTGCCTCAGGTAAGAAGCATCCATCCCCAATGATGTTGGCGACGTTGTAGGTTTCAAAGGTCGTTTCCTCGATATCCGCTTCGGCTTCTTCGTCGTCGATCTGCAAATCAGTGACCGTATCAGCGGCCTTTTGATATTTTTTCGCCCAGTATGGTTGGCGTAGAAAGAAATTATAGTCTTGCTTACTGTCACCGAACGCAAATTGGATTAAGCGACGAGCAAGGCTGTCAGACGCATCGGCCTCCACTAATGTGGTCCGGTAGGTGTAGAAATACCATTCCTTTGCTTCTTCGAGTCTTGTCCAGTCGACCTTGACGGTCTGTCCATCCTCTGTCGCTTCAATGATCGTTCCAATGGCTTTTATGCGCATGCAGGAAACTGGCTTATCCAGATTTTCGAATGGAAGGCCATATTTTTTCACAAATGAAGCTTTGATAGCGATGCGGTCACCAGCCTTCATTTGGGCCACGTTCTCCGCAAACTTTTCCTCATACCCGTTTTTCCAGACGCCTTCTTTTAGGAAACGCTCAGTCTGATCGCCATCATCACCCCAGGATGCGCCGACAAACCAGAAACGCCGCTCAGGATCATCGAACAACTCCGAGCTGATGTCCTGTAAGACTTCAGGTGCCGCTTCCTCATCGTCGATGGCTGAATCACGATAGCGGGCGTGAACGTCTTTGAAGAGCGCGACAGCACTTACATGGTCGAGGTAAGTTTCCCGTCCTTCCGGCGTTAAGATCCAGAAACCGCGTTTTTTGCTGTCAACCAATCCTGCCTTCGCTAGATAAAAGCGGGCCCATCCGACCTTGTTTTCGTATTTGGATTGGCCGTTCTTGTTCGTCTCTCTCAGTTCTGCTTCTGTGACATCTGCAAGCTCAACAACCTTTTCCATCACTTGGCGGGCTTCCGCTGATCCACCAAAATCACGAAGAGCGTCTAATACTGGCCCAAAGAACTGCACAAACTTTGGCCCTACGGAAGCAACTACCGTCTCTTCGTGGGTGTCGGGCAAGCCTAGGTTCTCTGGTGCGTCCGGAGCCCATTCAAACATTGCTTTTTGCTGTTTTTCGACGAAAGCCGCAGGATCATCAACCTCAAAGCCGAACTCTTTGGCCGCCGTGACAAACCCTTCTCGCGCCGTGCCATCTAACTTGCCGGTTTTCAAGTTTTTCTGATTAACGACTATAGCGCTAGGCATTGGCCAGCCACGTTTTGCCGCCAGTTGAACGAGATCACCCAAGTGTGTATTCATCTTGTAACGGACGTTCTGCCAAGCTGCGCCATTGGCCTTCGCCAAGTCGCCGTAGCTTATGAAACGGTGTTCACGTGCAGCTTCTAGGATAGCGCTATAAGTTGTCTGTAAATCTAGATTCTCTGTCATAATGCCTACAATAACGAATTCAAATGTGAGTTAGTAGTTTTCTCGAAGACTTATCAAGAAGTTATGACTGCGCTAAAAATCAAATATAATGAGACTTAAAATTCTTCCTCACGACTTCCAAAATTGGGCGTGTCAAATCATCCGCGTGAAGCAAAAAGAAGCGTTCTTTCAGCAAAATCAGTAAGCTCAGCATCATTGATCGCAGCTGTCTGCCAAGCAGGGTTGGTATCATGGTGAAACTGGTTTGCGTACGCGAGCAAAGCTCTCAGCTCAGTGATATCATTAGCGCCGAGAATTTGGCTATTCGTACCAAGTCTTTGTTCACATTTGCTGATGAATTTGCCGAGAAGCTGCCCTGGCGGGAAGTGCTCTGGACAAGCAACCCGCATGAATGCTTCCAATATATGGCGTAGGGCTGCTGCAACCTCACGCTCCCTTGCCGGATCGGCTGCGGTTAAATAGCCCCTAGCAAGTTCATGTCGCTTGTCGTTTTCTGACACGCTGTCATTCCGAACATCCCATACGGCAAGTTCAGAGCCGACCGCAGCCCTGTTCACGCGGAACGCCGTTGAGCCGTTTCTATCCGCTTGTTCCCAAAGACGGCAAAGAAAGGGTTTCGAATGCGAAAGCACGATTACCTGCTGAACGCGTTGAGATATTGCGAAAATTTCCTCGCGTGTGCGAAGAGTACGATGCTCATCAAGGCTGGTCATCGGGTCATCAATCACGACAATTTTATTAGCTAAATCAGGGTCTTGTTCCAGAGAGGTAAAAAAGAACGCGAGCGCCAACGTGTTTCGATCGCCTGCGCTGAGTGTATTCCTGAAAGATGGCCCTGTATCAGCACTAACGTTCACGTTCTGCTGATTTATCACAACGGAGTACGAGGCCGATGATCCAGAACGAGTGTTGACCGACTGTACTTCACCGAGCCGAAAAGATGCCGCGAACCGCCGAAGATAATCATTGATAGTCGCTTCGTAGGTTGGAAAAATTTGCTCGCGATAATGGTCAAGGGCTGCGCGGGCTTGCGTGCGCAGCCCCTCGGTTACGGTCTTTTCTGCCTTTTCGATCAGATAGGCATTGCAGTGTGGCACAACAGCGGGTTCGAAACGAGCCTTCTGCGCTTTGAATTTTACAAGGTCGTCAGTCAATGCTGCAAGGTCATCGGCTTGTGCCTGCTCCTTTACAATTTCGAGTTTCGCATTCGCGGATACCAAGCGTCCTGACAGCGCCACCACTTCCTCGATCCTCGCACGAAAATCGACGATCGCCTGGCGCGCTTCAGGGGTGAGCGCCATGGGCTCAAGCGGCGCTGAGGCTTTTGCGCGCAACTGTTCGAGAACGGCCTCACGGGCGGCGTTCCATTGCCGTGCAATAGCTGCTGTGTCGATGTCGACTTGGGGCAGTTCGGCAAAGTCTTTCCAGAATTCATGTACCTGAACCGCCGTGCGAATATCGCGCTCAAAGGCAGAGGAGATGTCACCACCATGGGCATCGCGCACGGATAGGCCCGTTTCCCGAATAGCAGCCTTCAGATCCTCATATGCTTGGGAGAAATAGGCGCGGTAATGCTCGATGAGTTGCGAACCGCCTAGATCTTGCGCGCAAAAAGGACAAATTTCAGCTGCCGGATCGGCGGACACTTGTTCGATGCGGGGCATGCCTTCAGATATCCAAGTCTCACCACCGCGACCAAGCTTTGCGAGGTGCGCCCGAACGCGTTCACCCGCTTCAGCTTCAAGGTTAGGCAAGCCGCGACTGAGAACAGCATCAATGGCTTCGATGTCAAAATCAGGAAGCAAAAAATCCTGAAATCCGGGTCGTTGCCGTATCGCGTCTGTAGAACGCGCGGCTGCCAGGCGTCGCTCGGCATCCTGTATCTTGGTATCGATATCTTCATCAGCTGCAAGACTGCAGAACGCATCCACATTGTACGAACCGCGAGCGTTTGCAGGTATGGCATCGCCAAGATCACGGAGTGCTGTATTGTGCTCTTCGATGCGGCGCACGTGCCCTTGTAGAGTGTTGTTGAGAGCAACGCCCTGAGCGCCAAGGATCAGCTCATGCAGCCCTTGCCGATGTGCCGATTGGACTTCGATCCCCGAGCAGACATTCGCAGAGACAAAAGCATCGTCAAAAATTGCGATATTTGTGAGGGGCTGAGTCCAAGCGCCATTCTGAAATATTGATTGTCCGGCTGTATGGCCGATGACGACATGTGGAGGGTGTTGTGAGCCAAGCCGCTGCCTTTCCTGGACTAAGGCAGGGTCACTGATCGCCAGTGATCGCAGTATGGCAGCAATAGTAGTCTTGCCGCGCCCATTCTCGCCATAGATCAGCGAAAAAGGTGTGAACGTAATCTGCTGGGGCGGGCTGACATTATCGAATTGCCCAATATTTCTTAACAGCTGTATGCGATCAATCATTGTCTAACCTTAAAAAAGGAATTTGAGAGGATGGCGTTTCGAGCAAAGTTTATGCCCCTCGCTTTGTTAGTTTTGCCCCTTGCGGATCATACCTGTAGCCTGAAATCGTGCCGTCCTTGATCCGTTCGACCGCTTCCTTGATCACAAAAAGCGGCACGAGAAACCATTCACGGGGCACGACAGGCCGTCCAAAACGATCCATGATTTCGATCTCAAGCCGTGCAGGTTCAAAGACGCGATGGATCAGGTTTTCTAGCTTGGTCCGATTGATGTTGTAGAGCTCGTAGGTCGCAACGATCTCGACATTGGCCATCAAGAACGTGGGTTGAAGTTGCGCCCCCGCGATGCGCTTTTCCACGCTCATGTTGGTCACACCAATCTTATGCACGAGCTCTCGATTATCCGCGACAAGGGGATGATCGGCCTTGCTGCGCAACACATAGATGGTGCCGCTTGCCTCGTCCCCGTCGATCGTCTGATCAGAAAATAGGGGCCCGGCGGTCGGCTCAGTGATCCGTCGCCCTGCTTCGTCCTTGTTCAAGGCGCGTTGCAACGAGCGCATCAGCATGTTGCTCTCGGTTCCATTGTCGAAGATCACTCGCAAGCGAGCGTCCGTGTGCCCTTTCTCATTAGAAAATTTTTCACCCATTTCCGCCACGTATGCTTTCTGGCCACCCACTATGAAAAACCGCCCAGGTTCAATTTCTGCTTTTAATTCGAAGCGGCGCGTTTCACGCAGGCTACTGCTCAGCTCCTTCTGCACCTGCTCGAAGAGTGGCTTGAAGGTCTCGAAGTCCTCGCATCTGTCACGGCTTGCAATTTCTTCAGCAGCCTTCTTCTCTGCCGTTGAGCGAACGTGCTTCAGCTCCGTGATCGGGGGGGCTTCGACCTCAATCCCAAGCTCGGCCAGGAGCGCATCATCATCAAGCTCTTCCGCGTCAGCCAATGGCACTTTTGCAGCACCAGTCAAAAGTCCTGTCTCATCCAAAGGCTCGACCAGCTCGCGGCATTCCTGAAGCTCACGAATGCGATCCAGCCGAACGGCGTAAAGGCGTTCGAAGATGTCACGCTCTTCGCTATGTTGCGGCTCGCGCTCGTGTTCCTCCGCAAAGCGCTTAATCTCTTCAAATCCTGCGATGATGCGTTCTTCGCGGGGTGTGCGCATGACGGCTTTCTTCGTCTCGACCTCGACGCCAAGCTCGGCCAGAAGCGCGTCATCTTCGTCAGTGAACTCTTTAACCATTGGCGGCCTCCTGCTTCATCCGCACAAGGTAAGCCACACCCTCAGCCATCTTTTTCTCCCAAGCATCAGAGGACGTAATATCTGGCAGGCGTCCGCGCTCCTGCTTGAACTTTGCAGCGCGTCGCGCCAGGTCTCGCGCCTCTTCAGGGGAGAGCTGTACTTTCTTAGCCGAAATCACGGCCGCAACCTGCTTGAGGCTTTCCTCGCTCATGGTCTTGGCCAGGATCGCATAGGCTTCACCGAAGGGATTGATCCGGTCGATCAGATCAATGTCGAGCTCTCGCACGTCCATCGCAAACTTACGCACACCGTCGATCAGCGCCGTGTTGCCGCTCACCTGGGCATCATCGGACGCAGCAAGCGCGACCTCTTTGGCTTTCTGCGTCAGGTTCAAGGCTGCGACAGCATGCTGGCGCACGGCCTCTTGATCCTCGGCATCGAGCTCGGGAAACTTCGCGCCAACGATCTTGCCCATGCGAACCTGCGTCAGCTCTTCAGGAACAAGCTCTTCATCGAACAGCCCGCGCTCGATCGTTGTCTTGTCCTGAACAAAGGCGGTGATCACCTCGTTCAAATCCTCTTGGCAAATGCGTGTGGCCTCTTTGCTCTTTGGCTCTGCCAGTCCCTTAATCTCGATCTGGAACTGGCCACTTTCTTCATTGAACCCAACGTTCTCTTTCTTGGGATCGTAACCGCCCTCGCCGTAGTCAAAGCCTTCGACCGGCCCGCTCTTGGGGCTCTTCGGTGTGAAGTTGAAACGCGGGGCAAGCACCTGTTCCATAAGCAAGCTGGCGGCGATCGCTTTCAGCGTATCGTTCACGGCCTCAGTGACCGCTGCTTCGGCTGCATCGGGCTCAGCGATTAGATTGGTGAAACGGGCGCGTGATTTGCCAATCGCATCGCGTGTCGCACGCCCAATGATCTGCACGATTTCGGTCAGGCTTGCCCGATAACCGACCGTCAACGCATGCTCGCACCAAATCCAGTCAAAGCCCTCTTTGGCCATCCCTAGGGCGATAATGATGTCCACGTGATCGCGGTTGTTCTTCTGCGCGGGGTCTTTCAGCGCGGCTGAAACCTTGTCCCGCTTGACCGCCTCATCATCCACCAGATCGGCAATCTTCAGAATTCGCCCCTCGGGCGTCTTCACAAGCTGAAAGCCGGTCTTAGGGTCTGAACCTTGCCAGTCGCCCAATGCGTCGATGATATGCTCGACCTCGCGGTGCTTGTCCTTCGTGCTTTCGCGCGAATTCACATTCGGGATGTGCAGGATCGTCTTCTCGGTCGGATCGAGCACCTTCAGGATGTCGTCGGCATAGGAGCCTGAGTAGAAGAAATACCCGATATCGAGCGTTTTCAGGTATTTATAGCCGTTCAACTGCTCGTAGTAAGTGTAGGTTATGGTGTCGAACTTGGCCTCATTCTCGGGCAACAAGATCGGGGCAGCATCACCGCGAAAATAGCTGCCGGTCATCGCAACGACATGCACGCGGTCACGAGATATGAATTCATTGAGCTGCTTGCCCAGAATATTATCATCACTAGCTGAGACGTGGTGGAACTCGTCCACGGCAATCAGCCGATCGTCGAACGCCTCGACCCCAAGCTTTTCCACGGCAAAGCGGAAGGTCGCATGGGTGCAAACAAGTATCTGATCGCCGCTCTCAAGAAATGCTGTGACTGATTTTACCTTCCCGCCGTCCGTTCCAGGCGAGTTGCAAAGGTTCCATTTTGGCGCAACCTGCCAATCATGGAAAAATCCAAACTTGCTCAGCGGTTCGTCATTGAAGCTCGCGCCAATCGACTTTTCCGGCACCACCACGATTGCCTGCTTGATCCCTTGGTTGGCCAGCTTGTCGAGCGCGATGAACATTAGCGCGCGGCTCTTACCAGAGGCAGGCGGTGACTTGATCAGAAGATACTGCTCGCCCCGCTTTTCAAACGCGCGCTCCTGCATCGCCCGCATGCCAAGCTCGTTCGATTTGGTCGAGCCGCCGTTTTGGGCGTAGGTCACGGAAACTGAGGGAACGCTTTTGATACTGGTCATCGGGCTATGCTTTCATTCTCGAATTGGTCTTGGTCAAATCCTTGGTGGTCATCTTGGTGTAGAGCTCAAAAAGCTTTTCTAGCCGCTCGGTGTCGTTGCGGAAGCGGCGACCGATATAGATGCGTTCAAGCGTCTCGTCGTTGCGGTCATGTGCGGCGCGCAGGTCGGCGGGCATCTTCTCGGGATCATAAAGATCAGCAATGGTCGCGGGAAAATGTGCTTCTCGCACCACAAGGATATCTTCAGCGCAGCGAGATAGGTCTTCCTTGTTCTTCTCGGTAAGCGGAGGCAGCGGGTATGTGTTCCATCCAAGCGTATTGGAATATGAGTAGTCTGTTCGTAACCTTCCACAAATCGTGTCTATCCAGGCCAAATGCAGCTTCGATGAAATAATGGCTAAAGCCCAAAGAGGCCCTTCGGGGATGTAAAATGCTTTATTTGTAGGAATGACGGTACGGTCGGCTAATCCGGCGGGGAAGTATTCACGGTTTTCAGAGGAAACAATCGGGACAAAAATCTTGGAGGCATCATCGCCCTTTCGCTCACGAAACTGATGCGGCTTGGCGGCGAGCTTATTAACAGCAGCGTCATTTGTTTCGAGCCTATCGCATCGAACGCTTTCAATCCGCTCTCGGACAACTGGATACTGGCTGACCTCATCAACTTCGTCATCAGATATCCAGAGACAGAAACGCTCCTTTCCGTTGATGTATTCAGTAGAGCCTAGGAAGCGCTTCACAAAACGCAAAGGAACACCGGTCTGCACGAGTAGGTCTTTATCTTCAGAATCGAGGATCAAACCCGCTGACTTTGAGTAATAGACACCATATTCCATGGGAATTTTAGTAAATAGCGGCTTCTTTTGCGCTGGCACTACGTTAATATCATGCTCAGTAAGATAGGGGTTTATGTTGGCAACTTCTCGTCTGTTGTCACCAGAATAAATCGATCTTGTTCCACCCTGTTCACGATCAACACCTGTCACCACCACGGTGACGCCAGCCTTGTTGGCAGCAAGATTTGCCCATTTGAACGAGGTATGGGCAAACCTGATCCTGAAGCCTCGCTGCTGAAGTAAGCCCCATGTGATTGGAACCTGTTGACCCTGACAAAGACTATTGGTGGAAACAAAGGCAAAAGGCGCATCACAAGCATCGTTGTACAAAGCTGCCTTCATCAACCATGCTCCAACATAGTCAACGTTTTTCCACTTGTTGGTTAATCCCGAGAACACATTTTGAAGGTCTTCCTTCTCTTGGGCTTCTTGCTTCCGAGCCCCTTTGAACGGAGGATTCCCGCAGATGTATGTTTCCCCGCCTTCATTATCAAAGTCGATCTGAGCCTGATCAAGTGGTGAAGCGAATAAATCATCAGCTTGATGTTTGACACCTGTTCCAGTGGGCGGGCAGACGCTCAGCCAATCAAGTTGCAAGGCGTTGCCGCAGGTGATCCAGTTCATTGCATCAAGCGGCAGAAACTCTGCCAAGGCTTCCTTCTGGCCGCGATAGGTCACGTCGCACTGATACTCGGCGATGATTAGCGCCAGCCGCGCGATTTCGGCAGGGAAATCGCGCAGCTCAATTCCACGAAAATTGGTGATCGGGATTTCCGTGCGCCGATCGGCTTCGTCCCTCAGTTCGTTGATTTCGGCCTCAATGGCGCGCATTTCCTTGTAGGCAATGACAAGGAAATTGCCCGATCCACAGGCCGGATCGAAAACCCTGATTTTGGCCATGCGGTTGCGCAGGTTTAGCAGCTTGCGAGGATTGTCCCCTGCCTCTTCCAGCTTCTCTCGCAGATCATCAAGAAAGAGCGGATTGAGCACCTTCAGGATGTTCGGCACGGATGTGTAGTGCATGCCAAGCGCGCCGCGCTCTTCATCATCCGCCACGGCCTGGATCATCGATCCAAAGATATCGGGGTTGATCTTTGTCCAGTCGAGGCTGCCGATATGGATCAGGTAAGACCGCGCTATCTTGGAAAAACGCGGCACGTCCGTGCTGCCCGAAAACAGCCCGCCGTTCACGTATGGAAAGACATTCGCCCAACGGGCAATACCTGCCGCCATGCGATCGTCGGCCTTGGTGTTCATGGCACGGAAAAGCTCGCTGATCACCTCATCGGTGTTCGAGCTATCCCTCTCGCTCATTCGCTCGATCGTTCCCGTGAACTGATCGGGTTCGGTGAAGATGTCAGTGTCTTCGGCAAAGAAACAGAAGATCAGCCGCGCCATGAAGTGGTTCATGTCATGGCGGCGCGCGGCCGTGCCCCATTCGGGGTTGTCCTTCAACAGCTCGACATAGAGCCGGTTGAGACGGCCGGTTGCCTTGATGTCAAAGGCGCTCTCTCGGATTTGCTTGACGGTGCTGATCCCTGCCAAGGGCAGGAAGAAGCCAAAGTAATCGGGAAAGTCAGTGTAGGCGCAAGCGATCGTCTCGCCCGTGGTCAGGTCTTCGGCCTCAAGATCGGTGCCATCGGTGGCCAGCACGAATTTCGCCTTGGCCTTTGTGGTAGCAGGGCTGGCCTTGAGCTGCGCTAGTGTCGTTGTGACTTCACCTTCAGCGCAAACCTTTAGGTGGATGTTGTTGGTCTGAAGTATGCCGCCCTGGTCGGACTTGTTAGATGATCCGCTTTGCAGGCGTTTGATTGTCGTGGCCTTGTTGCCAAATGCCAGCAGGAACGCAAAGGGGAACTCAGTTGCGTCAAATGGCTGTTCGGCAAGTGCGGAAATCGCTTCTTCGATCTCAACTGCATTCATGCTGCTCTGCGCCCCCTAACGCCTCAAATTGGTTGTCTTCTTTTTTACAACCATAACAGGCGGCCTGATGGCCTGCATCAGCAAATCTAACCATAAGCGATCTATCCACAGCCATCAGCGTATCTAGCGATGTTTGTGTTCGACCGGCCAAACGGTTGCTTCCATGGAATGGTCATAGGGTTTCAAGGGGCGGCTATACGCCCTTTCTCCAATGAGTGCAGGCAGAGTAAAATCTCCCTGTGAGGGGGTAGCTGTTGATACGGTCTGATGGTTGGGATGGGCTTAAGGTCCTGATCTGGCCACCTGCAAGAGGGATGCAACGGGAGAGCGCTAGCGTCTCCCTTGCCAAGTGGTGGGGTCTGCCCCCACACATCTTGCCTTACCTCACCTTTCCTTCGCACTAGGTTTTGGTACGCCTTTGGAAGCCACGCAATACAGTAAAAGGCGTTCGCAAGTCTTTATCTAAGGAGCCAAATTGAGCTTCCAGTCGCTGGACTGCTTTCGGATAGTCATTGGATTACTTCTTGTATTGACTGATATCTACGGCAAGATTGCTTGTTACCGCAGTCTCATGCAACTGCCGGGGAGAAAGTGTTGGATCATCAGTCAATCTTGTTAGAAAACTTCGCAAGGACGAGGCTCGGAACAAGCGTCTTTCAACCAGATGCCGATGACCCTAATACACACATTTTCCAAGTGTCTTTAGAGAGCGCCTTCGAGCAATTTAGATGGACATCAGAGGCGACCAAAGGCGCGAACGAAAGTTTCAAGATTAACGCTGGGTTCCTTGATACCTTCTCGCCCAACGCCCTCGCTGACCGCTTCGAAGAAGAGTATTTTCTCGGCATCCACGTTGCGCTCTTCGTCGCCATTAACGAATTTGCCATGTTCTGCTTTGCTCAGCAGGAATTCTTCCCCGATCTAGGTGACGCGTCTAAAGAATCGTCGCCCAAACCTTGGAACGAACAGCTTCCCGGCATCTGGTTATTGGACAACACGCTGAAGGGTGGCGGTGTTGATTATGAGCATAGCAAACATCTGATCCCAACAGACCCACAACGCTATATTTCGTCGCAACTTCTCGCCTTCTTGATGACACGGTTTGTGTGGCTGCATGAACTGGCGCATTGCTTCAATGGTCATGTCGATTTGGTGCAGAATCTCGATATTGCTTTGCGCCTTCACGAATTGCCTCAAGAACTAAGCCTAGCAGGCAAATCAAAAGATCAAGCGCGGTCGCTTACTGACGAACAGAAGCAAATCCTTCGTTGCTTGGAACTAGATGCCGACGAGTCGGCCTTTTTCGCAAGTTGCGCTGTCCAGATGCGGAACATGGAGAACATTGAGGGAATCCGCGAACTCGAACCAGATGTAGCGCTCCGCCTCACTGTTTTCGCCTCATATGCAATGGTTTGGTTGTTTGATGCGTTTCAGGACTACGCCAAGACTGCCTTGGGCGACACTCATCCTGCGCCGTCATTGCGCCTGCAAAACCTCCTGCAAACAGCCCAAAACAGGCTATTCGCCGAAAGCAACGACTTTGAGCAATTTCACGGCAAGGCGCTGCAGGAATTCGACCCGATCAAGAAGGCGATACCGGGAATGTTTGAGTTCGGGACACTACGAGAGATGGCCCATTCTGATGAATTGGCGACGGAACTTGAGCAGCTTGAACCCAAACGCGCTGAAGTGTCATCAATGCTACGCCCCTATGAGTTCAGCGTCAAACGCTGACGGGATTGATGAACTCGACGTCAAAGCGCATGACGTGAACATCAGTTTCTGGCGTTTCTTGAACGAACTGGGCCAAGAGCGATATCTCTGATCTGCTGAGCGGAACTTCATCCATCAAGGATTTGGCAAACACCGACGGAAACTGGCGGGTAGACTGAAACGCAAAAAACTGGCTTACGCCATCATCTGAGCTTTCATCAAGACTTCCAAAATCACCCGCTTCGGTCATTCCAGGCATGTGAATCAGGCCTCTGTCAGCAGACCAGTCCGCCTCGATACATCCCCATCCTTGTGGAGATTTCTGGATGCCAAGCAGATACCTCCCCTGATGCTGAGACGTGAACTCCAAGCGAAAGCTTTGCCCAAGTGGAAATTTGCAATGAGCTTTCCTGCTCGGACGGTTGGCAACAACCAACCCTAATCCAAAGATATTAACGGGAATCAGCCTGCCAGATTTCATATCCGTGCGGCCACATAGAGTTTTTCTCAATGCGCGGTGCTCTCCAAGGCGCATTGCGTCTTCGAGATCAGCGAGCGGTCCTTTCAGAAGAACCTCAATATCGCTGTTGCTTTGGTTGGGTAGTGTTTCGGCGAACAGTGACAGAAGCTTATCAATACGTTTGGGTGGAATCGTTCCTGCGTCCTGACCGGCTGTCTCCTTTGACCAAAAACGGACAGCGTCCTCTGAAATATCGAACTCACCTGCAATATCGGCCAAGTTTTCAAACCTGCCGTAGCTATTGAGTAGCTTTAGTTTCGCCAACAACTGTGGAACAATAAACGTTGACACCTGTACCAAGCTTTCTACCAGAATCCGAATTCTCTGGGAGTGAAGGTAAAGGATAAATGGGCCATCCGAGAAGGGGTTAATCCCCTTCAAAGGAAAATCCCATGTCTACAAATTCGAACTCTCCTGATCACCTGCCTGATTTGGAAAAACCTGGCTACATCCGCCATGCGATGGCGGGCATACCTTTGCTCGCCACTCTGATGCTGGCAGTCGGCCTTTATCAACTTGGCATCGCTGACGGCGGGGCTCTCGGCCTTGCCAAAATCGCCGTGATTTCCATCGCCGCATTTATCGTCAGCTATACCCTCTATCGCCTGGCAATAGAAAAAGGGGCGACGCTGTCCTCACGCGGTTACAAAGGCGCTACGGCGTTGAGCGGCATGACAACCCTGCTTGTCGGTCTCGTGTTCTTTCTCACCACGACGGTTGGTCTGATTATTCAGGCCTGCGAAGAGTTGCGCCTACAAGACCACCAGACTGAACTCGTACAATATGTCGATGACAGAAGTGCCAGTGCGGCTCAAACTACACGCGCGGTTCCAGTCGTCGCAGCAATCAAGTCAGATTTGGGTTCAAAAGCCCAATGCGAAATCCAATCGTCTTGCGTTTCGTCAAAGGGATCTGGTGGCTATGGCTCAACGGCCCGGATGCTCCAAACGCTGGAATCGCGTGCGGCGACAATCAGCGATGCCGCAGGCGAAGGTCTCACAAGTCGTGATGCAATTCTCACGGCACTGGACGACCACATCATCAAGATGGATGAGATACTGGCCGATGAAGGCACAAGCATCTGGTCCCGCCGCGTTGCTTTGCGGAAAGCTGATGGCGAACTGGGTGGTTTACTGAATGAGCTTGATGAAGCCGTTCCAGTCTCACTCATGGCTGCCTATGCTGGCGAATTGCGTTCTGGCGTTTCAATGCCCCAAAGCCCAGATGTCGGCGAAACCATCAATGGCATTCTGAGAGGCTATGCCAGCAATTTGGACGCGGTCGGACTTGATGTTCAAAAAACGTCAGCAGAACGGCCCGAATTCCCGGCCAGAACCGGTGCGTTGCAAACGTTCGGCTATGCGGCTGACTTTGCCCCTATCGTCCTGCTGGCGTTTCTCATCGACTTGGTGCTGCCCCTATCTTTGTGGGCTTATACACTGATGGGTCTGGATTGGCTGGCATTCCAGCGCAACCCTTCACGTAAGAAGGCGCAAAGGGATCGCAGTGACTTTGATGATCTAACCGAGTTGCAGGTGTTGGACGTGCCCAAGCGTGTGAACGGCCATGCTGAACCACGCTCTTCACACCGCACATCATCTACGCACCGCAAGAGCAATTGAGGAGATCATGATGTTTGACCTCAACTCCTCGGCCATTCCCGGCGGCGTGGTCGTCGCCGGGGTTTTCGTGGCGGTAGTTTTTGGCGCAGGCCTTGGGCCATTGATCGCTGACAGAACCATCGCCGCCTCTGGCTGGCCTGTGATCTGCGAAACTCGTCTACGAGAAGGTCAGGTGTCGCAATCGCACGGCACCTCGTCAGCCCCAGACATTTCCTGCGGCGACATCACGGATGCCATCGGCAACGGCAGTGAAGCCCTATGCAATCTTGGCGGTGATCTCCTGATCGATTTGATGAAACTTGGCACGAAACTTGACCCTCAAACTGCCATTCGTGAACGTGCGGCAAACCGTGCCTCGCGTATCGCTGAACTTGCCCCAACCAAGTGCGCCTGCGCCGCCAAGACCGTTGCATCCGACAGATGGGGTTGGGGTCTTTACGCAGCCACAGGTCGCCTCATGGGCGGCCCTGATGATCTCAACGCCGACCTGACACAAGCGCTGCACGGCTCAGCTTGCGCCATGAAACTGGAGGATTGAGTGATGATTATCGGCTCATATGACATTTATCCAGGCCTGCTGGAGACGCACAACGACAGCTACACGTTATCACGTGGCACGCACGTGTCGGCGCGGCGTCCGTTCGTTGCAGGTGGCGTGATGTTGTCCATCCTGTTGGGTGGTTTTGGAATGGCCTTTCATGACCTGCTTTACGTTCATGAGTGGGGTGTTCTGGCTGCGTCTATCGCTGCGTTCCTGACCGCAGGGTTGAACGTCGGGCAATTGACTTTGGTGAACCGCGAATTGCGCGGGTCTGACCTTTCGACTGCGCTCTGGGGCACATACGGCCATCTCAACCTCATCCGCCGTGAAATCGCCACTGCGATCATGGAAAGTGATGGGAGGGTGACACAATGACCCCCACAGGACCTGGCCTCCGTACCATCATCCGCATCAATCTCAATTTCTTCTTCGGAACAGTTTTGTGTGCCGTCGCCTGGCTCGCCTGGCCAGATACCAAGGAAGCTTGGCGCATGGGGCTGATCGCCATCATCTATGGCCTTGGCGGCGTCTGTATGATCCTCAAAAGCTTCATCGAAATTATCCAGTATCTGTTCCGCGACCGCGCCGTGAACAAGTTTCAGCGCCAAGGTCGCGCCCCTCAAGCGGATCGATTGGCGGACAACGACGCTCTGCGCAAATCAGGGATGATCAAATGAGTTTTCCGTTTTTCAAAGGCCTGCGCAAAGAGCATCTTGAAACTGGCCAAGGACGCCTAATCGGAGAAACCTTCGATGGCTCTCCGATCTGGGCACCCAAAGGCCATTCATTGCTTCTAAGCGCAAATGGCGGTGGCAAATCGACCTGTGGTGCTTTGCCTTGGCTCTATTCGATGATCGCTTCCAATCCGACAAAAGCCGTCGCTGTCTTTGACAGTAAGAACGGAGAAATCGCGGCACAGACGGCGAAGATGATCGCCGGATATGGGCGCAAGGTTTCCATCATCGACGACATGGGCGTTATGGGCGCGGACAATCCGTATCGCGTGTCGCTGAACCCGCTGGGCGCGGTGGTAGCGTCTTTTCAACGGCAAGAGGGCGATCTGGTTTTCTCCAGTGAGAACGCGAACGTTGCCCTAGTGCCCGAACCTGAGCGGGACGAACGCAATGCCTATTGGCGTCAGGAACCGCGCACACTGATCGAGTTTGCCACTTACGTGCTGATGAAGCGCAACCCGCGTCTTGCGATCCCCGGCGGGGTCTGGGCGCTACTTGGCAACCCAAAGATGTTGCGCAAGTTCGCTGAGATCGAGGTCAGCGAAGGCGACGAAATGCTCAAGGTGCTGGCGATGAACGTGCTCGAGATGTCCAGCCACGAACACTTTGCACAGCACCGCTCATCTGCCTTGAAATCCCTGCGCATCTTTGCCGCTGGTACGCGGTTGAATCTGGCGGGGTCAGGCGCAAGGCTGACCCATGCCGACCTGATCCAGCAAGGATATATAATCTTTATCGTGGGTCCACAGGCCTATATGAGCCGACTTGGTGCCTATTATGCGCTCCATATCTTGGCTTTCAATGAAGCGCTTTATCAAGGTGCAGGTGGTCTCTTTCAAATTCTGGACGAGTTCACAAATGCGCCTCTAAAGCCGCTGGTGGAATCTCTCACCACGCTGCGGGCGTTTGGTGCTGAATGCCACATGATCGCGCAATCGCGTTCAGAGATTGAGCGACGGTTTGGCAAACTCGAAGTCGAGACCATCGAAGAAAACGCCATCGTTAAGCAGTGGTTCGGGTTTAGCTCTTTTGCTGAGGCAGAACGCATCTCAAAAGCCATCGGCGAAGAGTTCGTTATCAATTCCAGCCTCGGCTCGGACAACAAGGACCTACGCCTGCAATTCAACTATCAGACTGGCAAGGAACGCCAACTCACGCCCAACCGCCTGATGGCGATGCCATCAGATGAACAACTCATCCATGTCAAAGGCATCGGGTTCATTCATGCCAAAAAAATCGGCCAGCAGAATATTGCGCCCTTTTGTTTTGATGTCTCCCCAAACCCGCTGGAAGGCGGGGTGCTGCCGCCTGATCCGCGCATCACGTTGACCGTTCCAAAGGCGGGTGACGCGTGACCCGCCTGTTGAGATATCTCAGTCTGTTCATCTGGCTGGGTGGGGCTTCAGCGCTCTACGGCGTCTATGCCACGAAAGGCCTCCCCCACATGATCTGGCGGTATGAATTCCGCGATAATGGCGACCGCTACAATCCTTATGCCTACCGATATTACACGTCCTGCACCTTCTGGGGGCCTTATGGGATGTTCACGCGGCAAGCGGAGAATGGCCGCTGTGGTTGGGTCCAACTCTTTAATGAGAGATCGGATCAATGAAGGGATTGCGCACCCTGAACTGCATGCGTTTCGTAAAGGCGCAGCTGCAAGTTAAAGCGCGAGCGCAGTCCGTCGTAAGCAATGTGCTTGAGACCTTTGAGGATCGTTTCCTGGCGCACTTTCCCTCCTGCAATCAGCCCATCGCAATGATCGCGATCTGCGATGCTGAAGATGTTGTAGGGCGCAATCGCTTCCCAGAACGCGATGTAATCCATCGGGTCGAGCCATTCATCCACATCCGTCAAATCTTCGAAAACTACCATCACACAAGTTTACCACAGCGCTGTTTTGTAACGCAATTTTTCTCTGAAAGGAGTTCACAGCATGACCTCTGATATCACACTCGGCATGGCTGAGATGTTCCGCGACGCGAACAGGGAAAGCGTCACCTTAGAACTGCGTACCCCCCAGGACTGGGATCGCTTCAACGAAATCAAAGATATGGCAAAACAGCACGAGCGGGAGGAAACCGAGTTTTTCCAACGCGAAAAGCCCCTGCTGCTGGCCGAGGCCCGTAAAGAGCTCATCGATAAAGCGGGTTCACTGACTCTGGAACATCCATCCCCCTTTGGAACAGACAGGTTCAACAAGGATACGATTGAACGCCAAGCGCATATGCAGGTGGGAAACGACCATCAGGCGCGATTGTTGGGAATCAAAGCGCGAGAATCCGACGGCTATGCCGAGCTCCGCGAAGACATCCAGGCCCGTGAAGGTGTGCGAGATCACGCAAGAGAGGCCTTTGCGCGTTCAACAGATCGACGCGATGGGCAAGACCGGCGCATGCCGTCACGGGATCGCTGATCTTATGCAAAACCAGTGCCCTCAGATGACCATCCCGGTGCGCCAAAACGAACAACTAAGACAGGCATTGTGACTTAAATCGAAACCAATGAAAGGAAAAGACAATGGACGATTCAAACTTAAACAAGCCCGTGACAGATGAGGCTCGCGAAAGCTTCACTGGAAAAACCCTCACAGATGCACAGTTTGACGAAAGCTGGGCCATCGCCGAAATCATGCATCGCAGCAATAAACGGTCTGGCAGTTTCAACGAAAAGCTCAAACATTACTCGGAGGCTTTCGCGAAAGCGGAAAAGTTCGATCAGATGAGAGCCGAGACGATTATCCGCGATCAGTTCAAATCCCGATACGGCGAAACGATGAACCAGATGCGTGAAGGTTTGGCCGACCGCGAGGCGGGTCTGTCCCGCGATGACCGCGATGAAGCCTTTGACTATGCTCAGATGATCGTTCCCCTGATCAGCGTTGGCGACACCATGCCCTTCTATCGCGCCTTTGACGTTGCGGGCGGTGGTTTGGCTGAAAAGCTCAACATCACTGAGGTTGGTGCCAGAAAGCTGATGAAAGAAGCGTTCCAGGAAGCTGAGGGGCGCGATCTTTATGAAGTCGGGAAAGCTGTTGAGAAAGAGCATCACCTGCCGAAACGTGACGCTGAGCGCACGACTAAGCGTGCCGCGACGAAAGATCGCTCAATGAGCATGCAACGCTAAGCAAATGGGTGCAGCCAGAAAGTGCTTAAATATCTTGCACTTATAGGAATATATGTCTATCTTGTTCTGCCTATGTTCGCATGATGCGAGCAAATGACAAGGAGACAATGCAGAAACGGAGACAGGCATGACAAAGGAAATCATCGGACAGACAGAGAGCGTGGCAACGCCCGCCAAACCCGGCCTTAAGGTCGATTGGGAGCTTTACGGGGAATACCTCGAAGCTTCCGATCTCAGCGAGGCGGAAAAGCGGGAATTCATCGAAACGCTCTGGTCCATCGTTGTCAGCTTTGTCGATCTCGGTTTTGGGCTGCATCCGACCCAACAAACTTGTGGAGAATTCATCGATCTCACCGCCTTACTAGGCGGTGACGTGGTAGGATCACAGGGTCCCAAATCCACATTCAATGCCGCAGGCGATGCCAGCCTGCCTGCAAAAGGAGGTCGCTCATGAGCGCAGAAACCCGTCCCGCTGTTATCTATTGCCGCGTCTCCTCTAAATCCCAAGAAACCGATGGTCACGGCCTTGAGTCGCAAGAAACCCGATGTCGTGAATATGCTGCGTCCAAAGGATATGAGGTCGAAGCCGTTTTTCCCGATACCTTCACAGGTGGTGGTGACTTCATGAAGCGCCCCGGAATGGTGGCGCTGCTCAGTTATCTGGATGCGATGCCGGACCAATCCTACGTTGTCATCTTCGATGATCTGAAGCGCTTTGCTCGTGACACGCGGTTCCACCTCGACTTGCGCGACGCCTTCCGCAGCCGTGATGCCCTGATCGAATGCCTGAACTTCAAGTTTGACGACACCCCTGAGGGCGAGTTCATCGAAACCATCATGGCGGCCCAAGGTGCGCTTGAGCGTAAGCAGAATGGTCGTCAGGTCTCCCAGAAAATGAAAGCCCGGATGCAAAGCGGATACTGGACACATTCCGCACCTATTGGCTTTAAATACGTGACCGTCAAAGGCCGTGGTAAAATGCTGGAGCCGAACGAACCATTAGCGTCAGTTATTCAGGAAGCCTTTGAGGGCTTCGCCTCGGGCCGTTATGAAACCCATTCCGAAGTGAAGCGACTGTTCGAAAGCAGTCTCGACTTCCCGCGCAACAGCAAAGGCAAAATCCCGTTCCAGCGCGTTACTGACATCCTGACCCACCCGATTTACGCTGGCTACATTTGCAGTGAGACCTATGGCATCCATTGGCTCAAGGGGCAGCATGAACCGCTGATCTCATTGGATACCTTCGAAAAAGTGCAGGAACGCCGCAAAGGCCCTGTCACTGCGCCAACACGACAAAACATTGGCGATGACTTCTCTCTGCGCGGCTTTGTCGCCTGTGGCGACTGCAGCGTTCCTCTGCGCAGTTGCTGGACCAAGGGCAAATACAAGCGCTACCCGTACTATCTTTGCCAGAACAAGGGCTGTGACAGCTACGGCAAGTCCATCGCCCGCGACAAGCTGGAAGGCGATGTCGGGCAACTGATCAAGACGCTACAGCCCAGTGAGACATTGTTCGCGATGGTGCGCGTCATGTTCCGCCAGGCTTGGGATATGCGCTCTGCACAAGCGCAAGAAGCGTCTGCGTCCATAAAGGCGCAACTCGCGACTGGCGAGAAAAAGGTTGAAACGCTGTTGGCCCGTATCATGGACGCGGAGAGCACGACTGTTATCCGTGCCTATGAGGGCAAGATCGCCGAAATAGAAAGAAACAAGCTCAAATTGCACGATCAAATGATCCATCGCAGCCAACCTAAAGGCAAGTTTGACGATGTACTAGAACTCTCGCTCCAATTCCTCGCAAACCCTTGGAAACTATGGGAATCAGGTCACATCACCCTGCGCAGAACCGTCCTCCGACTGGCCTTCACAGAGCGTCTGCAATACCAGCGAAAAACAGGTGCTAGAACACCCAAAACAGCCTTGGTATTCAAGGCGTTAGGGGGTCAATTGAGTAGTGAAATTGAAAGTGGTGCGGTCGGAGAGACTCGAACTCTCACGGGTGTTACCCCACAGCGACCTCAACGCTGCGCGTCTACCATTCCGCCACGACCGCAAGCCATGGTATGGGCGGGGTGTAGCGGGGAATTTGCAGGTTGTGAAGAGGAAAAAGTCACGAAAAACCCCCGCTGCTTCTTAGCAACGGGGGAAAGGGCAAAAGCCGGTCTAAAACAGGCTACTCGCTGATCGAAAATGTCGGCAATCCGGTGCTGGACGCGGCCTGCGGCTGCGGAAAGCTGGGCACTGCCGGTGCGCCGTTCATGCGTTGGGAGGCGACGCGGATCAGCTCCGTGCGTTCGGGTTGACCGGGCACGAACACCGCTGCGGCACCGGAATCAGCAGCCGCCAGCCCCGCCTGATACCAATCTACCGCCTTGTCCGCCCGTTTGGCTGTCCCGAATCCCTGGCTTAGGTGGTGGCCCATCAATTCGCCGTAAACCCCCTCGCCCATCGTGTAGAGCAACAAGGCCGAGCCGACCGCGACTTCCATGTTATCCGTGCGATAACCGACCCCCATGCAAATCCGTGCAGTACCTGCCAGCTGTGCAGGTGACATGCCTGTGGTCAGCACAAAAGACGACACATCAGCAACCACCGCATCGCGGGATTTAAGCGAAAGGGATGACACATGGTCTTTCATCGCAGGCCCGAAACCGGCGCATTGCGCGGCGACCTGATCTGGTGTGAACCCCTGAATCTGGCCGACCAGTTCTTCGGATTTGGCGATGGCATAGGTGCGCGCCAGACAGAACTGTTCGTTGATGGCGACATTCGGGTCGGACATGCTGGCCAGTGTCGTAAAGCCGCCGTTGGTATTGGTGATCAGTGAAACCGTGTTGCAATGCGAGGCCAAGGAGGCCTGCGAGGCGGCCCCCATAAAGCTGGGCAGGCTGGTCGCGGGGGCCACGGCGGCGGCAAGGCCCGACGCAATTGGCGCAGCCGCGGCAACTGTGGTTGTCGGGGCCGGTTGCGGCGCGACCTGCGGGGCCACTACAATCGTCGTCTGGCCCTGATTGCCCGCCGGTGACTGGCCGGCCATTTCCGCACGGTAGGCTTTCAACAGCCCACGGGTGCCATCCGGCGTCGCGGCAACCTGTTGCTGCACGGCGTATCCGCCAGCCTGCGCGCGGTTATAGCTTGAAACCAGCAGATTGTTTTCAAAGGCCGAAAGCTGGCCGGTGACGGGATACCCGAGATAGGCCTGATACTGCGACACCGCATTGCGGGTCTTTTGCCCCAACTGACCGTCAACCGTTCCCGCATTGAAGCCGAAGTAGTTCAGCGAGGCCTGAATATTGCGCCCTTCCTGTGTGGACGGAAGGCCGGGGCGATAAGTCTTCTTTTTGTAGGTTTTCTTTCTGTAGGTTTTTGTGCGCTGCTTTTTGGCGTTGGCTCCCACAATCCCGCCAATGATTGCGCCCGCGATGAAGTCGCCCGCATCGGCCTGGGCTGTGTCAGCGGGAATAAAGGCGACGGAGGCACCAAGGAGGGCACCGGTAAGCGTTTTGAATTTCATTTTGAATGCTCCGAAATAAATGACTCGTTTTATGGCTGAATTTCTAACACATCTGCCTTTAACGCCAAAGGTTGTTTGCCAAATTCTTTACAACCGGCGGGAGAACGCACCTTGAAACAGGTGAAAAGACCCTCAAGTTGATGTAAAATGCCAAAAGAAAGAGAGTGATATGATTGAGACACCACAAAACCCCGATGGACCTGTGGTTCAGGTCGATATCGTGTCCGACGTTATGTGCCCGTGGTGTATTGTCGGGTACAAGCAACTGGAGCAGGCATTGGGCATGGTCGGCGTCGGCGCCTATGTGCGCTGGCATCCCTTTGAGCTGAACCCCGCGATGCCACCCGAAGGGCAGAACCTGACGGAGCATATAACCGAGAAATACGGCAGCACGCCCGAGCAATCCGCGCAGAACCGCGCGCATCTGCAACAGCTCGGTCAAGATCTTGGGTTTACCTTTAACTTTGGTCCCGACAGCAAGATCGTAAACACCTTTGTCGCGCATCAGCTGCTCGGGTGGGCGCAGGAACACGGCTTGCAGCATCCGTTGAAAATGGCCCTGTTCTCTGCGCATTTCACCGATGGCAAAGATGTGTCAGACACCGATACCCTGTTGGATATCGCCGCATCAATCGGTCTGGATCGTGCCGCCGCCAAGGAGGTTCTGGACAACCAGAGCAAAGCCGAGGAAACCCGCGCGCACCAACAGTTCTGGACCGAACGGGGTGTCTCCGGCGTGCCGTCCATGATTTTTGACGGGCGTTACCTGCTGACCGGTGCGCAGGGGGCAGAAACCTATGCGCAGATGTTGCGAAAGGTTGTGAGCGAGAAAGAAGCCGCCTGAGCCAATCCGCCACCTGTATGTAGCACTACCGTTTTTACTTCACGCCCCTGTCCGTTACTTCGGACAGGGGTTTTCCATCTATGACGCCAAAGCAATTGCCCGGCTTTTGTCACAACCAGTCGCGCGGCGATCCTGTGCAATCGGTCTTTCCCAGCGACTGCCCCCTTCACGCGGAGGGCCCGATTGGATAGACCGCCCCACATGGTAGAATGGATCACAACCGACGGCTTGACCGATTACCGCGCGGCCGAAGCGTGGATGGAAGACCGTGTCGCGGCCATTGCGCAAGGACGGGCCGCGGAATGCATCTGGCTGGTCGAACACCCCCCTTTATATACTGCAGGCACCTCGGCCAAACCGGCGGACCTTGTCGATCCCGATCGCTTTCCCGTTTACGAGACCAAGCGCGGGGGGCAATACACCTATCACGGTCCAGGCCAGCGGGTGGCCTATGTGCTGCTGGATGTGGGCAAACGCGGGCGCGATGTGCGGTGTTTCGTGCGCGACCTCGAAGCTTGGGTCATCGACACGCTCGACCAGTTTAATCTGCGCGGTGAAATCCGTGACGGGCGGGTCGGCGTCTGGGTGCAGCGCCCCGAAAAGCCCCGCCAAGCAGATGGTTCCCCCGCAGAAGACAAGATCGCCGCCATCGGCATCCGCCTGCGCAAATGGATCAGTTTTCACGGCATCAGCATCAACGTGGAGCCTGATCTGGACCATTTCACCGGCATCGTGCCCTGCGGGATCAGTGATCACGGGGTTACCTCGCTGGTTGATCTCGGCTTGCCTGTCACGATGGACGATCTGGATGTTGTACTGCGGGACAGTTTTACAAAGGTTTTCGGCGATATGCCGGTCTCAGGTTCGGCGTAACGAACGCCCCCCGCCCGCCAACACAGAATCGTTGTCGCGGGGTTGAGGATCGAAAGTAATTCGCGCCCCTACACGGTCCAAGCGGCCCGTTTGATTGAACCTTTCACGAAGACTGTGAAGAGTTTTCGTAAAAATGCCCGCCGATATGGGACAAGTTGGCGCAGCAGAGCCACATTTTAGCGCAGTTTTCCTGTCCTGCGACGATCCCGCCCATTGCCCCTGTGCTGTGACAAGACTAGAACCAATCTATATATCGCTTCGCGCTAAACCAACAGGCGTGGGGCACCTAAATTCCATAGCGAGGAGGCACCGCATGGCAGACGCAGCCATCAACGGGCACGATCACGAAGACGAACGGGGCTTCTTTACCCGTTGGTTCATGTCCACAAACCACAAAGACATCGGTATTTTGTACCTGATCGTCTCCGCTCTTGTCGGGTTCATCTCCGTTCTCTTTACCGTGTACATGCGGTTGGAGCTGATGAACCCCGGCGTTCAGTACATGTGTATGGAAGGTGCGCGTTTCATCGCGGACAGCTCCACAGTATGTACGCCTAACGGTCACCTCTGGAACGTTCTGATTACCGGTCACGGTATCCTGATGATGTTCTTTGTTGTTATCCCTGCCCTTTTCGGCGGTTTTGGCAACTATTTCATGCCCTTGCAGATCGGCGCGCCCGATATGGCGTTCCCGCGGATGAACAACCTGTCGTTCTGGCTTTATGTGGCCGGTACAACATTGGCTGTCTGCTCTGTCCTTGCCCCGGGTGGTAACGGTCAGGCCGGTTCCGGCGTGGGCTGGGTGCTGTATCCACCGCTTTCCGTGAAAGAAGGCGGCATGTCGATGGACCTCGCCATCTTCGCGGTTCACGTTTCGGGTGCCTCTTCGATCCTTGGTGCGATCAACATGATCACCACCTTCCTGAACATGCGCACACCGGGGATGACCCTGTTCAAAGTGCCGCTGTTCTCATGGTCGATCTTCGTCACAAGCTGGCTGATCCTTTTGTCCCTGCCCGTTCTGGCCGGCGCGATCACGATGCTTTTGATGGATCGCAACTTTGGCTTTGCCTTCTTTGATCCGGCAGGCGGCGGTGATCCGGTTCTGTACCAGCACATCCTTTGGTTCTTCGGTCACCCGGAAGTGTACATCATCATTCTGCCCGGTTTCGGTATCATCAGCCACGTCATCGCGACATTCTCGCGCAAGCCGATCTTTGGCTACCTGCCAATGGTCTGGGCGATCATCGCAATCGGTGCATTGGGCTTCGTCGTTTGGGCGCACCACATGTACACCGTTGGGATGACACTGAACCAGCAGGCTTACTTCATGCTGGCCACAATGGTCATCGCGGTGCCAACTGGGGTCAAGGTTTTCTCCTGGATCGCGACCATGTGGGGCGGTTCGGTTGAAATGAAGACGCCAATGCTCTGGGCGTTCGGCTTCCTGTTCCTCTTCACCGTTGGTGGTGTAACAGGTATCGTTCTGTCGCAAGCTGCGGTGGACCGTTATTATCACGACACTTACTACGTTGTGGCGCACTTCCACTACGTGATGTCGCTGGGTGCAGTCTTTGCCATCTTCGCGGGGGTCTACTTCTACTTCCCCAAGATGACCGGCAAAATGTACTCTGAATGGGCGGGTAAACTGCACTTCTGGGCGATGTTCATCGGTGCAAACCTGACCTTCTTCCCACAGCACTTCCTGGGTCGTCAGGGCATGCCACGCCGCTACATCGACTATCCTGAGGCATTCGCCTACTGGAACCAGTGGTCAAGCTGGGGTGCTTTCTTGAGCTTTGCCTCCTTTGTCTTCTTCTTCGGGGTCATCGCCTATTCGCTGCTGCGCGGCGCGAAGGTGACACAGAACAACCCGTGGAACGAATATGCCGATACGCTGGAATGGACACTGCCATCCCCACCGCCAGAGCATACCTTTGAGATCCTGCCAAAGCAGGAAGAATGGGACAAACAGCCCGGCCACTAGGGACTAGTCATCACATGATCAGTAAAGGCTCCAACTTAGGTTGGGGCCTTTTTCTTTTGCGCCCCCTGATTGGTTCATCTTTTGACATTCCCGACCGTACCCTGTCCAATCAGGAACCGCCCGCAAGGGGACCGCATTTAGAAGGAAGTACAATGTCCGTCGCTATCACCCCGATCTACGCCGCCCTGACTGCATTCATTTTTCTGGCGCTCAGTTGGCGCGTTATCAGCTACCGACGCGCCAACCTGATTTCACTCGGAGATAAGGGCGACAAAAACCTCCTGAAGCGTATGCGCGCGCAGGCCAATTACGCCGAATACGCGCCGTTTGCTGTGCTTATATTGCTGCTGGTTGAACTGTCCGGTGCCCCTGCCCTTGCCACCCATCTGCTGGGGATCTCCCTTGTTGCAGGGCGCGCCCTGCATGCCTACGGCTTCGCCTCGACGCCGCAGAAGATCATCCTGCGCCAACTCGGGATGCTACTCACCCTTCTGGTGATTGCTTTGGGGGCGATTGGGGTGCTGGCTCACGCTGTGGTTTAACGCTCCGCAAAGCTACGCCAGCTCACGCCATGGGTGCCCCGCGCCTCGGGGAGCGCATGCAGTGCCAGTCGTGCGCGTTCCCCTGTAATAGCGCAAACATTTCCCTTCCCTTGCGGAAGCCGGAACAGCAGTTTCCCCCTATTTAACAGGCCAAAAACCCGTTCAACAAATAAGATCGCAAAAAAATCGCAATGGGGTGAATTTCCCTCTTGCAGCCCCCCCTCAGGATGGGTATTCGGTCCACACCAAACGGATGCGGGCGTAGCTCAGGGGTAGAGCATAACCTTGCCAAGGTTAGGGTCGGGCGTTCGAATCGCCTCGCCCGCTCCAATTGGGCCACACTACCCATGTGGCAAACAGCAAGGTCGCCTTCGGGCGGCCTTTGTTGTTTCTGGGGTATCATGGTGGTGATTGCTGGACCTTAGCTTTGCAGCACCCAATCCCATGAATAAGCAAACACGTGAAAAAGGTCCGTTGCGACAAAAACCAGGTGATCAAGCCGGTGTGATATACCGTGAATGGTTCTGTCACGGAGCGGATTGCCCGCAAATCGACGGTTGACGCCTTGCCCTAGGTTGGACCCCAACCATCGCATCGGTCAGAGGTCAGAGGTCAGAATCTGCAAGCAAAGCGCTCCGCTCTGCAAAGCCTGTTTTTCAGGGCGGGCTGGCACCTTAAGCAGCAGCCAAACCTACCCGCCCATTTTCGGAAATTTTAAAGCGACGGGTCAGTTGTTGCAATTCATCCGCGCCATTCGCCAGATTCGTGCAAGCCGCGTTTGTCTCCTCGAACATCGCTGCATTTCTCTGCGTCACCCCGCCCATCTCTGAAATGGATTTGTTGATCGTGGTAATGCGTTTGCTTTGCTCTTGCGTGCTTGACGAAATTTCACCCATTTTCGATGTGATATCAACAATCGCGACTTCCACTGCCTCAAGCGACGAAACCGTATCGGAGATCTTTTTTGATCCGTCGTTCACTTGTCCGGTCGACCTTTCGATCAAGGCGCGGATGCTTACCACGCTTTCAGAAGACCTTTGCGCCAAGGCACGCACTTCAGAGGCGACAACAGCAAACCCGCGCCCTGCGTCGCCTGCCCGTGCCGCTTCGACGCCGGCGTTCAATGCCAGCAAGTTCGTTTGAAACGAAATCCCTTCAATCAGCGTGACGATTTTTGCAATTTCTTCTGCTTCTGTCTTGATTGCCCTCATCGCGGTAGAGGCTTCGGAAACGACCACACCGCTGGTTTGCGCGCTGGACTTTGCCTGACTGGAGTTGCCATTTGCTTGATCGACATTCTTTGCATTCAGCAAGACGCTTTGCGTTAACTCATCAAGTTCTTCTGATGTGATCTGAAGATTCGCAGCCTGTGATTCAGTGCGGTGCGCCAAATCATTTGTAGCACTGGAGATGTCGCGGATTTCGCCCCCCATCTGTTCAGAATGGTAAAGAACTTCGGCAACCAAATCATCCAGCGACTGGACCGCGCTGTTAAAACCATCGGCAAGCGCCTGATATTCCTCTGGAAACGCTTGCGTAATGCGTGTCGAAAGGTCGCCTCCCTCAAGCTCGATCAGCGCAACACGCAAAGTATCGACAACGAGCATCTGCGCCTTCTGTTGTTTGTTCTCAACGTCGCGCTTCTCTTGATCCAGCTTACTCTGCCGGGCCTCTGCCTCTTCGCGGAGTGCTGTGGCTTCTTTTACTTTCGACAATGCCGCTTCCGCTTCGCGTTGTGCACTCTCGGCTTGGGCACGCGACGCTTCGGCTTCGGATTTTGACGCTATTGCGCTTTGCTTTGCTTTATCTGCATCATCAAGGCTGGATCGCAGCGTGCCTGTTTGTGCGCGCATTTTGCTGTGCATCTGGTTGAGATTGTGAACCGTCGCCAACAACGCGGATGTTTCCAAGACAACGATCACGGCATGCAGAGCGATGCGGCCGAAATTTTCGACAAGACCACCGCTGGGATAGATCAACGCAGGCATGAATGCCGCGAGCGACAGATGGTGCAATGCGATTACAATGGCACCCACCAGCAACGCGGAAAGGCTTCGCATCGAAACCAGACATGCAAGAAGTGCAAAGAACAGCATGTGGCTGTCAATTTGCCACGGGTGCCCTTCAAATGCAGCCGTCAACGCAATTGCTTGCCCGATCAAGGCGACGGCGGGACCAATTGACGCAAGTGTGGGCTGGTTCCGCGCCATCAATGCGCCCAACGCGAGGAAGCTTACCGAGATCCCAGTTGTCACGATGAAATTCGCTCCAACGAACGCGGCAACGACTGCGACAATCGGAACAAAAAGCGTGGCGAGGGCAAAGATCATCCGCTCTGGTGTTTGAGTAACGACTGCATGCATATCAAGTCTTCCTAGGTAGGGGGATTTGCGGATCTGTTTGGACCCCGCATAGGGCGGCGAGTGCGCCGACGGGGAGCAGAAGGTAACCGGCCAAGACCAGTTCTGACCTTGCCGCGGCCGACGCGTTGATCATGACCGCGAGGGGGGCATTTTGCGGGCCGACCTCGCTGACATCCGGGAATGCCAGAACCTCGTTTCGATCAATGGCCATCACGAGATACAGGTCGGCAGGATCAACAGTGTTCGTTTTCGTTGCCAAAAACGCCAAAGGTCCGGCTAAAGCCGCAAATGAAAATGTCGCTATGATCCAGAATACGTTTTCGTTCATTCAGACAGAGTAACGCAGAAAGTATGAACTGATTTCTAACAGCTATCCGTGCGCGGCCCCTATCCGCCGACAATTTTAGCTTCCTGATTGTATGACACCGGCCCTGATCGCAACCCGCCGCCTATCGCGCCCGTCCGCGTGCTGATGAAAAAGGTTCACTGCAACAGTGCACCCGCGGTCTATGGCGCACACTGCACTGACAGGAATAAACCGACTTGGAATAGGGTTTTTCCCCGCCACGACGCGTGGTCAAACCTCATAAAAGCGCGCGGTTCAATTGATCGGAAACTGGCGCAGGCAACGCGCCGCGTTTTTGCGGTAGTCATCCAATGTGTCGGGTATATTGCGCCGGTCGCGCATCACTTCCAACGCGCGCTTCTTTTGCTGCCACGTCCCGTCCACGTGCCGGTCCAGAATGCGAATTGTGATGCCAAGCATCACTTCTTTCTCTACATCGGTAATCAACCCTGCACGCGACAAGGCAACCGCCGTCAGTGCCAGCGTATTCGAACACCGCAGCGCGGCTGCTTCTTGCCCCTCATAGATGCGTTTGGCTTGTGCGTCTGATGCGAAACCTGCGGCAAGGCTCACGACCAGCCCGACCAGCAGAACGCGCATCAAAAGACTTTGAACGTCATGGTGGTCAGCGACCGTTCAATCCCGACAATATCCAGCAGGTTGTCATTGATATAAACGCCGACATCCGCGCCTTTGGGCACATAAAGTTTCATCAGCAAATCGAAATCACCGGAGGTCGAATACAGTTCGGAATGGATCTCGCGCAGGGCGATTTCTTCGGCGACACGATAGGTGGTGCCAGGTTTGCAACGGATCTGGATGAAAACGCAGGTGCTCATTTGGGGGCCTCGATGTTGGGTTGCGCCGAATCTCGCACGAAGGATCGCGCCCCGCAATGGTTGATCTTCGGCTGATCCGGTCCATCTGTTGCGATCCACCTTGGCCTGCCCGCCCTGCCTGTTATAAGGAGCCCGAGCCACCGCACCGGAGACCGCCCATGCGTACCACCAGCCTGACCCGCACCACCGCCGAAACCGATGTGAGCGTTGAGATTAATCTCGATGGCACAGGGGTTTACGACAACCAGACTGGCGTGGGGTTCTTTGACCATATGCTGGACCAACTCGCGCGGCATTCGTTGATCGACATGACCATCCGCGCCAAAGGCGATTTGCACATTGATGATCACCACACGGTCGAAGACGTGGGCATCACTTTGGGGCAGGCACTTGCAACAGCGCTAGGTGACAAACGCGGCATCCGTCGCTACGGCTCCTGTCTATTGGCAATGGACGATGCGCAGCTGCGTACCGCTCTTGATCTCTCTGCCCGTCCCTTCCTGATCTGGAACGTTGATCTGCCCACGGCCAAGATTGGCACATTCGACACAGAACTCGTGCGCGAGTTCTTTCAAGCGCTCAGCACCCATGGCGGCATCACACTGCACGTGGATCAGCTGCACGGGGTGAACAGCCACCACATCGCCGAAGCTGCGTTTAAATCCGTCGCCCGCGCCCTGCGCGAAGCGGTGGAGGTTGACCCGCGCAAGGCCGATGCGATCCCTTCTACCAAAGGCGCGCTGTAAGCCGCCAAACTTCTGGAAGAGCTGCCCATGCTGACCGCAATTATTGATTACGAATCAGGCAACCTGCATTCGGCTCACAAGGCCTTTGAACGGATGGCACGCGAGGTCGACGCGGGCGATGTAGTCGTCACCGCAGACGCTGATGTTGTGGCCAAGGCCGATCGCATAGTGCTGCCCGGGGATGGCGCATTTCCGGCCTGTATGGCCGCGCTGAAAGGTGCTGGCGGGCTTTATGATGCGATGGTCGAAGCGGTCGAGGTCAAGGCACGCCCCTTCCTTGGTATCTGTGTCGGAATGCAGCTGATGGCCAGTCTGGGGCGCGAATATGAAGACACTGCAGGATTGGGCTGGATCGACGGTGAAGTGACCAAAATCACCCCCACCGACCCTGCGTTGAAAGTGCCCCATATGGGATGGAACGATCTGGTTCTGGATCACCCGCATGCGGTGTTTGAGGGGCTGAAAACCGGCGATCACTGTTATTTCGTGCATTCCTATCACATGGCCGTTGCGCAGGATGCACAGCGCCTGGCCCATGTGGATTACGCAGGCGATGTGACTGCCATCATCGGGCGCGACACCATGCTGGGCATGCAGTTCCACCCCGAAAAAAGCCAGACCACCGGCCTGCGCCTGATCGCAAACTTTCTAACGTGGAAGCCCTAGCGAAAACCGGCAGCGCCTAGCGCGCCGGTCCTACCCCATGGCGATCTGGGTGTGCGTTTGCCCGCTTTCGTGTCCTACTGAACCAAAGTCCAAATGGTTTCGCTACAGGTGGTCTGGTCACAGGCCCGCAGGCGCAGCTTGCGCCCGAACACCTCTACCCGGCTTTGCAGAAACCGCCGTGCGCGGGCATCGCGATACTCGCCATAAAAACTGCCGTCCGGCTGCGGTCGCATCGCCCAAAAAGCTTTTTGTCCAACCGCATTCGAGGGCGCGTCATATCCCGCACGGTTTTTAGCCCGCTCCACGCGGGCACAAAGGGCCGACCCGCACCTACGGGTGCGCACCAGCAAAAGCACACCCAGAGAATCAGGTTCCGTCTGCCACAGCCCGCGCGGCACTTCGGTCTGCCCGCCCTCTTGGGCGGCCACGCCCGTCGCAAACCCCAAAAACACCAGTACAGCACAATGTCGTAAGATTTTCATTCGTTCCAGCCCGACGCCCTTATACGCGCGTCAGTCTAGAAAACCGGCAACATCTGATCAAGCCGCCGCTTATGTAAATGCGCGCATGCGGGATCGGCCTACTTCAACCGTTTCCATGTCTGCTTTGAACAGATCAAACCACCTGCCACACAGCCCGAAAGCTTCAATGATGCACCGGATACCGACATCTTGCCGATGTATATCTTGCCATTGGACGGACGCCAGACATTTCCCTTATAGCTTCCGTCGCCGGACGGCTTCATATCAATGACCAGCTTTTTGCCAAGGTTCTTTGACTTATATTCACCGTCGCTGTTGAACGTCCGCGCGATTGTACCGCAAACCGCACCACCGCAGGGGGCCATTTTGACATGGGCATATGCGCCGTCATCCACCTGCGTCTGCCAAGTCCCAACGGCAGGATCCGCGGCCCATGCCGCACCCGCCCCCATCACCCCCGCGAAAACCGCAGCCATCATCATTTTCATCTTAAATCCTCCCAAATTCGCAATCACTGTGATCACCCGCCCCCTTTGTGGCAAGCATAACCTCGGGTCGCGTTGCAAATCACCACGCTCCATGCAAAACCCTGACACAAGCAAAACCAAGGGCCCGTGACATGATCCTCTACCCCGCAATTGACCTAAAAGACGGCAATGCCGTGCGCCTCGTTCATGGTGACATGGACCGCTCGACAGTGTTCAACGACGATCCTGCCGCCCAAGCGCTTGAATTCGTGAACGCAGGGTGCACATGGCTGCATCTGGTCGATCTAAACGGTGCCTTTGCCGGCACCCCCGTCAACGCAGCCCCCGTTGAGGCGATCCTCAAAGCCTGCAAGGTGCCCGCCCAGCTGGGCGGCGGCATCCGCGATATGGCCACCATCGAACGCTGGCTCGACAAAGGTCTTGCACGGGTGATCCTCGGGACCGTTGCTGTCGAAAATCCTGATCTGGTGCGCGAAGCGGCGCGCGCCTTCCCCAATCAGGTCGCTGTTGGCATTGATGCGCGAAACGGCAAGGTCGCAACCAAAGGTTGGGCCACAGAAACCGACGTGATGGTGACAGACCTCGCCAAATCATTCGAAGACGCCGGTGTCGCGGCAATTATCTACACCGACATCCTGCGCGACGGGGCCATGGGCGGGCCCAACATTGACGCCACAGCGGCCCTCGCCCGCGCGGTCAGCATCCCCGTCATTGCTTCGGGCGGCGTCTCCTCCCTCACCGACCTCACCGCCCTCAAAGCCACCAACGTCATCGAAGGTGCAATCTCCGGTCGCGCGCTCTATGACGGTGCCATCGACCTGAAACAGGCACTCGCCGCGCTGCAAGACTGACCCCCTCTCGCGTTACCTGCACTACAGCGGCCCCACGTATAACACCGGATAGAATGCTCCTATGCTCAAAACCCGCATCATCCCCTGCCTCGACGTGGCTAACGGCCGTGTCGTCAAAGGCGTGAATTTCGTCGGCCTTCGCGACGCGGGCGATCCCGTCGACGCCGCCATCGCCTATGACGCGGCAGGTGCCGACGAACTCTGCTTTCTCGACATCCACGCCACCCATGAAAACCGTGGCACAATGTTTGATCTGGTGCGCCGCACCGCAGAACATTGCTACATCCCGCTTACGGTCGGGGGCGGTGTGCGCACATCGGCAGACGTGCGCGCGCTCCTGCTTGCAGGTGCCGACAAGGTCAGCTTTAACTCCGCCGCTGTGGCCGATCCCGATGTGATTGCCAAAGCCGCCGACCAGTTCGGCAGCCAATGCATCGTTTGCGCCATCGACGCTAAAACCGTCTCCCCGGGTAAATGGGAAATCTTTACCCATGGCGGGCGCAATCCCACCGGCATTGACGCGGTCGAATTTGCGAAAACGGTCACGGCCAAAGGGGCCGGTGAAATTCTGCTCACCTCAATGGACCGGGACGGCACCAAACAAGGGTTCAACCTCCCCCTCACCCGCGCCATTTCCGATACTGTTTCCGTCCCGGTGATCGCATCAGGCGGCGTTGGGACGCTCGATCACCTTGTTGACGGCGTCACGCAGGGCGGTGCCTCTGCCGTGCTTGCCGCGTCGATTTTCCATTTTGGTGAATTCACCATCGCACAGGCCAAATCACACATGGCCGCCGCCGGCATCCCCATGAGGCTGACATGACCCTGAACGACCTCTACGCCACCATCCTCGCGCGCAAAAACGCGGATCCCAACAGCAGCTGGACCGCGCAACTCCTCGCCAAAGGCCCTGAAAAATGCGCCGAAAAATTCGGCGAGGAAGCCGTTGAAGCCATCATTGAAGCCGTCAAGGACGACAAATCCGCCCTCACCAACGAGGCCGCGGATGTCCTCTACCACCTTCTGGTCATGCTCGCCGCCCGCGACGTGCCCTTCACCGATGTCCTTGACGTGCTGGCACAACGTCAATCGAAATCCGGCATCGCGGAAAAAGCCGGACGCTGATCCCGGCTTTCTTCTCTTTTTGGCCTTAAATCCTGCGGGAGTTTGAGGGCAGCGCCCTCATCGAATTTTCCTCTTCTGGAAAATTCAAAAACTCGAATGCGGGCTTGCCCGCTCCGTTCCGCCAGTTCCCGCAGGCCCTCACAGCTTGCTGGAAATAACCCCGGTCGCAAAGCCGCCCTTGCGCAGCTCGCCAAACAACCGCTGGTATTCGATCTTGGGACAGCGATCCTGAATGACCGTCACGCCCCGTGCCTCTGCCAAAGCCGCGGCCGCGGGGTGTTCCACACCGATCTGCATCCAGATGGTTTGCAGATCAGGAAAAACCGCCAATGCCTCTTCGACAATTTCGGGCACCGCCTCGGAACGGCGAAAGATGTCGACAATATCTATCCCCCCTTCCACATCGGACAGGCTGGCGACAATTGTTTTTCCAAACAGTACCTTACCCGCATACACGGGATTAACCGGCACCACGTCAAATCCGCGCAACCCCAGATAACGCGCTACGAAGTAACTCGCACGCACCGGATTCATCGACACGCCAACCACCGCCACACGCTTCGCTCGGGTCAGTACATCGCGCAAAAGAGCATCTGAATAATCCATACGCGACACCTACCCCAAAGACACCGCGAAAAAAAGCGCCCTCAAGACAAAGTTGAGGGCGCGAAAGTGTGGAACGAGGGACAATTAAAAGACGACCGGCGTTCCAGACCGGTGCGTCACAAGACAGAGGTATGATGCTCCCTTGCCTGTTAAAAGGGGTAGCGTGAACTTGTGAACAAGATGTTAAACATCACGGCGGAACCTTGCCGAAACCGGCCGATCCGGCGCGGATTATCCTAGTCGAAAATATCCTCGACGAAATCAAACACGTCTTCTGCGACATCCTTCAACCAGCCAATGCGCTTTTTCTTTTTACGCGCCTTGGTCTTTTTATTGGCTACCGCCTTGGGTGTTTCCGCAAAACGGCGCGCCTGCGTTTGATGACTGACCGCGGGACGCGCATCAGCCGGCACCGGCAGCGCTTTAAAATCGCGCAAAGGGGCACCGCAACTGGCGCAGGCCAGCACGTGTTGCCGCTTGTCCAGCCTAAGCGCCGCCTTGCTGCCGCAGTGACAACAGGTGGCGATTTTAACGGGATGCCCCATGCGTTTCAGACCTTATGCGTTGCGTCTTGCAGCATATAAGGCGATTGCGGCCGCGTTCGAGACGTTGAGCGATCCGAATGCGCCTTCTGCGTCAATCCGTACCAAGGCATCCACGGTTTCGCGGGTTTTCTCGCGCAGGCCCGGCCCTTCGGCGCCCAGCACCAGTGCCACGGGCCGGTCGCGTTTGCCCTCGACGGCTGTTTCAATCGACAACTCGGCTTCGCCGTCCAACCCCAACACCAGATACCCCATGTCCTGCAACGCACGAATCGCATCCGCCAGATTGCGCACCCTGAGGTAGGGCTGGCGTTCCAGCGCACCGGAGGCGGTTTTCGCCAAGGCACCTGTTTCAGGTGCCGAATGATGCCGCGTGCCAATCACCGCAGACGCCCCCAACACCTCGGCAGAGCGCAAAATTGCCCCAACGTTATGCGGGTCGGTCACACGATCCAGCAACATCACACGCGGTGCAGCGTCACCGATACAAACATCCTCAAGCCGCCCCCAGTTGAGCGGCTTGACCTCAAGCACGGCCCCCTGATGCACCGAGCCCTGATCCAACGGGGGCTTGAATTTACGCGGATCAACCACCTCGGGTGTGATTCCGGCAGCAGCAATCGCTTCTTCCAGCTTCGCCTGTGCATTAGGCGTGACCATCAACCTCAGTTTCTCGCGACCGGGGTTCATCAGCGCGTCACGCACCGCGTGTAAACCAAACAGCCAGACCGTCAGATTCGCTTCGGCTTTCTTGTCTTGTTCTTTCTGAACGACCCACTTGGGTTTCTTCATCTTTTTGTCCTCATTTGCGGTCTGTGCAAAAGGCTACGGTTTTTGCCTTGACGACCCTTAGGGCCGCTTGTAATCACGCCCTCACGTTCAGCGCAATGCGAAGGACGTAGTGGGCGACAGGCCGCAAGGTGTGGCAGGGGACTGTAACTCCCTCGCGGAGACGCACGCCTGGTTCGATTCCAGGGTCGCCCACCACTAAACAATTTCGCCGCAAGCAATTGTTTAGGGGTGGATAGTTATTCTGCGCAGCAAAATGACAATCCCTCACTCTCCACTGATCAAGCACCAAGAACAGCGCGATTGATTCCCCAGACCCATCCTGTTTGCCAAATCCCTAGAAGGGAAAACCTGCTGCGCTCAAACCACTTTACCTAAGGTTCACGGAATAAGCACATCGCCCCGCGCAAAGCTGGCAACGTCCAAGCTTAGGTCGTCATAAACGATCTGGAGGGTGATGCTTTGCACGGAACCAAGGCGCAAAGTCAGGTAAGGCGCGCCATCCTCCGGTAGAACCGCGTTGGGCGTCGCAAACTGATCGTGACATGGCGGCAGCGGCCAGTTCTGCATGGTCTCCCCGTTCACCGAGATCGCCATCGCCTTAAGCCCGCAGCGCCATGACCACAAGTGCGTTACGTAAAGCAAATCTTGTCCGTCAAATTCCCGCACAGCGACCCAATTCCCTTTGGTGGCATTGAGAATCGGTTTTACTTCGGCTGCGGTGGTGAATTTGCCGCTTGGTGTCTGCGGTTCTGCAACCAAACCCGCGGGCACCACGGCCATGTTGAACCCTTGCGCCGTGCCGGACGACGGTGCCACAGCCGGCGGCGCAGGTGTCGGGGTTGCCGCGGTCGGTGGGGCGGGAGGCGTTGCAGGGGCCGGCACACCCTGAACAACCGTGCCCTGCCCGATCACCACGCTGTTGGCCTGCGCCTGAAGCGTGGCCGTTGCCATGGCTTGTGATGACGCCTGTGGTGCCGGTGCACCGTTCATCGTCGCCGCTAACATCGCAAAGAATATCTCTAACATGGCCCGTCTCCCTTTCCGCTGCGTAATTGCTGCCTTTTGTGCAAACACATTCGCGCCTATAGTTCACAAAAAACAAGGCGCAGCAGAACTATGGCACGTGAACAGGCAAGCCCGCAAACATCCGGTCAAACCTTCAATGTGGTGATTGTCGGCCAACACGGGCGGCTGGCCTATGAGGCGTTGATCTTTGCTGCCTCGCTGCGCCATTCCTGCCCCGATTTCAAAGGCCGTTTGATTGTTGCAGAACCGCAGGCCGGCGTGTTGTGGAAAAACGATCCCTCGATCAAGAACGCAGAGGTCCGCGCAGCACTTGAAGCTTTAGGTGCCGAGATCGTTCCCTTCGAGAACAAACACTTCGGCGAAGCTTACCCCTATGGCAACAAGATCGAAATGCTCAAGGTCCTGCCCAAAGGCGAGCCGTTTGTGTTTTTCGACACCGATACGCTGATCACCGGCGATCTGATGTCGGTGCCGTTTGATTTCGACCTCCCCAGCGCGTCGATGCGGCGCGAAGGCACTTGGCCGATCCCGCAAATCTACGGGCCGGGCTACACCGGCTTGTGGAAATCGCTTTACGATAAATTCGGGCTGGATTTCGACAGCAGTCTCGATCTGAGCCAGCCGGATGAATACTGGCGGCGGTATCTCTATTTCAACGCGGGTTTTTTTTACTACCGCTGTCCGCGCGAATTCGGAGCGAAGTTCCTGCATTATGCCTTGGCCATCCGCGATACGCCCCCGGTCGAACTATGTGCCCAGACGTTTGATCCGTGGCTTGATCAGGTCGCCCTGCCCTTGGTGATCCACGCCCTTGGCGGCGGGCGCGACACCCTGCCCGAGGGGTATCTCGACGGTGAGGTCAGCTGTCACTACCGCTTTCTGCCGTTGCTTTATGCCCGTGAAACCGACCGCACGATCGAGGTCCTGGAAACCGTCACCGCCCCGAACAAGCTCAAGAAAGTGCTAAAAGGATCGAACGCGATCAAGCGCACGATCTATCAGGGTCGCGGTCATAAGGTGCGGGCCTTGTTTGATCAGGACAACATGCCAAGACGCGAACAGATGATCCGCAACCGGATCAAAAAGAACGGTTTCTGGATCAGGTGAGCGCCGCGCCCGGGCCAAACATCCGTTTCGCCAGGCAGCGGTCCAGAAGAACCCTTGTTCCTAGAACGGGCCGCTCTCTTGTGTGGGCAATGCCCATCCGCTAACCATTTGCTAAACCCCACAAGGAGATCCCCATGTCCGACCCAACATACGGCTTTGACACGCTGCAAATTCACGCGGGCGCACGCCCTGATCCGGCAACCGGTGCCCGCCAGACGCCGATCTATCAGACAACCGCGTATGTGTTTCGCGATGCGGATCACGCTGCAGCATTGTTTAACCTGCAAGAAGTCGGATACATCTATTCCCGCCTGACCAACCCCACCGTCGCGGTTTTGCAAGAACGCATCGCCACGCTTGAAGGCGGTGTTGGCGCGGTTTGCTGTTCCTCGGGTCACGCTGCACAGATCATGGCGCTGTTCCCGCTGATGGGTCCGGGCAAGAATATCATCGCCTCCACCCGCCTGTACGGCGGCACGGTCACACAGTTCAGCCACACGATCAAACGCTTCGGTTGGGAATGCAAATTTGTCGATTTCGACGATCTGGAGGCGGTAAAAGCGGCGGTTGACGACAACACGCGCGCGATTTTCGGCGAAGCCATCGCAAACCCCGGCGGCTATATCATGGATGTCCGTGCGATTGCCGACATCGCGGATGCGGCGGAAATCCCGTTGATCATCGACAACACCACAGCCACGCCCTACCTGTGCCGCCCGATTGAGCATGGCGCGACGCTGGTGGTGCACTCCACTACGAAATACCTCACCGGCAATGGTACGGTCACCGGCGGCTGTGTCGTCGATTCGGGTAAATTCGACTGGTCCGCCAATGACAAATTCCCGTCCCTCAGTGCGCCAGAACCGGCGTATCACGGGCTTAAGTTTCACGAGACTTTCGGCAACCTCGCCTTCACCTTCCACGGCATTGCCATCGGTCTGCGCGATCTGGGCATGACGATGAACCCGCAGGCCGCCCATTACACGCTAATGGGCACAGAAACCCTGTCCCTGCGCATGGAACGCCATGTAGAGAACGCGCAAAAAGTCGCAAACTGGCTGGAAAAAGACGACCGCATCGAAAAGGTCACATATGCCGGTCTGGAATCCTCGCCCTATTTCGAGCGCGCCAAAATCGTTTGCCCCAAAGGGGCCGGTGCCCTGTTCACGATTTCGGTCAAGGGCGGATATGACGCCTGTATCAAGCTGGTGAATGCGCTGGAAATTTTCAGCCATGTGGCAAACCTTGGGGACACACGCAGCCTGGTGATCCATTCGGCATCCACCACGCACCGCCAATTGTCTCCCGAGCAGCAAGAAGCCGCCGGTGCTGGCCAAAGCGTAGTGCGCATTTCGATTGGGACAGAAGACGCCAACGACCTGATTGCAGACCTTGATCAGGCACTTAGCAAAGCGTCAAGCTAGGTAAGGTGCACCCTTTCTAGGGTGCCCGTCAGACCCCGAAGGCCCGCGGTGGGCACAGACCTGCCGCTGGCCTTTTCATACGCTTCCTTACGCGCTATCCTTTTCCTAAGTTGCGGTTAACTTGATGCCGGTATCCCTTGTGTAAAAGTCAGTAGTGATGAAGCCCAATTTTGCCCTATCCCTTTCAGTCGACGGCATTCGCCTGCTGCACCGTGCAGCCGGAGGGTGGCGCAGCGTCGGGGATGTGGCGCTTGATGCCGACGATATGGCGGGCGAACTGGCCGTACTGCGCAAGACGGCCAGCGACCTTGAACCCGGTGCCCTGCACAGCAAGCTCTTGCTGCCCAACGAACAAATCAAATATCTGACCATTGATACGCCCGGTTTCGACATGGCCGCGCGCCGTGCGGCCGCTGTGTTGGCGCTGGACGGGGCCACCCCCTATGCGGTGGATGATCTGGTCTTTGATTGCAGCGTTGCGGGCGATCAAACCCATATCGCCGCCGTGGCCAAGGAAACGCTGGAAGAAGCTGAAAGCTTCGCCCGCGATCACCGTTTCAACCCCGTTAGTTTTGCGGCCATCCCGGATGATCAATCGTATGTGGGGGAGCCCTTTTTCGGCCAGACCTCGGACGCTGCCACGCTTTTGGACGCGGGCGAGGTCGTCAAGCCGGACACGACAGCCGTCAAGATCGTCGGTTCCGCCACTGTGCCCGCCGGTCCTGTGGCAAGTGCACAGAAGCCCGATGAAACTGTAGCGCAACCGGACCAGCCCGAACCGCCGCAGCCTGAAACACAAAAGCCCGCCGCTGACACCGCCGCGCCTACGGTCCCGCCCGCGCCTGCTGCTGAAACGGACGAACAGCCTGCGCCGAAAAACGAACCGGTCAAAGCACCGCAACCTGTTGCAGAACCCGCGACACCAGTGGATGCCACGCCCGCCCCTGCCAAGACACCAACACAACCCGTACTGACAGTTGAAAACGTGGCGGACGCCGCGCCCGTTGCGCAAGCACCAGCCGCGCCCGCGCCGTCAGTTGCTGTGCTAACCGCGCCGGACGTGCCGCCTGCGTCCCCCTCCATCGGATTCGCGAGCCGGCGTGCGCCCGAAGCTGCATCCGCGACACCCAAACTCGACGGCGTTCACCGTGACAGTGTTTCTGTGCCCGAAGGGGGGGTGACCGCCGGCCATATCGACATCGAACCCGAGCGCGTCGCGCCCGCAGGTATCATCGCCGCCGACGCCATTGCGCCCCCCGTGGCCGAAGCAAAAACCGGTTTCCTCAGCCGCCGGTCGCCCAAGACATCCCCCCGCAAACCCGAACCGGCCCCAACGGCGACGTCGCCTACTTCCGATACACCGGAAGCAGAGCGGATGACCGTTTTCGGCGCGCGCAAATCGCAAGTGCGCGGCAAACCACGTTTTCTGGGCCTGATCCTGACCGCAGCCTTGCTGGTATTTCTGGCGGGTGTTGCGGCGTGGGCGTCGGTTTTTCTGGATAATGGCATTGGCCTGTCGCGACTGTTTGGTGAACGTGCCAAACCGGAAGTTGCCGAAGCGGCCCCCGCAGTTGACGCCCCCGTCGCCGAGACCAACACCGGCGTCCAGCTGGCAGCACTCGAAACCGGCCTTAGCGAAGAAGACGCTGCCGTATTGGATGCGCTGCGCGAAGAGGTGCAACCCGTCGCCGAAGCCCCCCCGAGCGAGGCCGAGATTGCGGCCAATTACGCCACTTCGGGCATCTGGCCCCTTGCGCCGCAGGTGCCACCGGAACCCGCGGGATTGATCAACATTGATGATTTGTACCTCACCAGTATTGATCCGGTCAGCACCACAACGGATGCTGTTGCACTGCCCGACGTCGCCAGTTTTGGCACCGACGCTGTGCTGGCCGCGCTGTCCTCGCCTGCTGCTGCGGGCACGGCGTTTGCGCTTGATGACACGGGGTTGGTGATTGCCACCGCTGCTGGCGCGCTCAGCCCTGATGGGTATACCGTTTATCTGGGCAAGCCGCCTTTGGTGCCGCCCGTAACGCCAACGCGATTCCAATCCACCCCCGAAGATACCGCTGTGCGGAATGTTCTGGCCGCCGCGCGCCCCAAACCGCGCCCTGCTGATCTGGTTGAAAACACCGAACGTGCGCAGCTTGACGGTTTGACGCGCAGCGAACTGGCCGGTTACCGCCCTGCCCTGCGCCCCGCTTCGCTGCAACAACAAGCCGCCGCTGCGGCCGCGCCTGAAGACAAGCCAATGGTCACAGATGGCGCGGTGGCGCTGGCCCTTGCCGCGCCCAACCCCATCGAAAACGCCACACGGCTGGCCGTGCGCGCCTCCGTGCGGCCGGACGTGCGTCCACGCAATTTTTCGCGGATCGTGAAACGCGCCCAAAGGGCCAAACCACAAGAACCTGTGCGGGTTGCCAGTGCTGCAAGCATCGCGCCGCGCAGTGTTGTCCCCAAGGTCCCGTCAAGCGCCTCTGTCGCAAAACAGGCCACGGTCAAAAACGCGTTGAACCTGCGTAAAGTGAACCTGATCGGTGTATACGGCAAACCTTCCAGCCGCCGTGCATTGGTGCGGCTGGGCAACGGGCGCTACAAAAAAGTTGTGGTGGGGGACAGGATCGACGGCGGGCGGGTGTCCGCGATTGGCGAAAGCGAATTGCGCTACAAGAAAAGCGGCCGCAATCTGGTCCTGAAGATGCCGAGATAGGGCAGCAGCACGCCGCCCTATCCGTAGCTTTACCTGTCAGGAAGCGTCTTCCAACTCGCCGTTATCAATCTGCTCCTGCTCGATGCTTTCGAACAGCGCCTTGAAATTCCCCTCGCCAAAGCCGTCGTCGCCCTTGCGTTCGATGAATTCAAAGAAGATCGGCCCAATCACCGTTTTCGAGAATATTTGCAGCAGGATACGCGTTTCGCCGCCATCAATGACCCCTTCACCGTCAATCAGAATGCCGTGCTTTTGCATCCGGTCGAGTGGCTCTTCGTGGTCTTTCACGCGGTCCTTGCTCATCTGGTAATAGGTGGCCGGTGGGCCGGGCATGAATTGCACACCCTTTTGCGAAATCGCATCGGTGGCGTCATAGATGTCGCGCGCGCCCACTGCGATATGCTGGATGCCTTCCCCTTTGTATTTCTTGAGATAGGCGACAATCTGCCCCTTCTCATCGCGGTCTTCGTTGATCGGAATGCGGATGCGCCCGCAGGGCGATGTCAGCGCGCGCGAGGTCAGGCCGGTAAATTTGCCCTCGATATCAAAGAACCGGATTTCGCGGAAGTTGAACAGATCGCCGTAGAACTTGAACCAGACGTCCATGTTTCCTTTGAAAACGTTATGGGTCAGATGGTCGAGGTAGTAGAACCCGACCCCTTCGGGTTTCGATTGTGTAATCCAGTCGTATTCCCAGTTGTAAGGCGACGTGTCGTAATACTGGTCGACGAAATAAATCAGTGACCCGCCGATCCCCATGATCGCGGGCACATCCAGTACCTTACCCTCACCGGTGTATTCCTCGGCCCCTTTGGAAACCGCGTGGGCCAACGCCTTTTGCGCATCAACAACCCGCCACCCCATCGAAGGCGCGCAAGGTCCATGTTCGGCGACAAACTTGGCGGCGAAACTGTCGGCTTCGGCGTTCAGCACATAGGTGATATCGCCCTGCTGCCACAGCTCGATGGCCTTGGTCTTGTGATTGGCGACATGGGCATATCCCATCCGCGTGAACAGATCGCGCAATTCCTGCGGTTCGGCGCTTGCAAATTCAACAAATTCAAAGCCATCCGTTCCGGCAGGATTTTCCGCCGAGATGATGGATTTCGGGGCGTCATGCGGGAAAGGACCCATGTAAAGTCTCCTTGGATGGGGGAATGGCGTTACCGACTATTGTATAAGCAACGTTCCGCCAAGTTTCCGCATTATGTCGCTTTTGACTGGCCATTTACGGGCACATCACGCAGGAAGATCGAAAATCATGCGAGAAACCCGCACCATGCTGGACGACATCGACACCCGCCTTTTGGCCGCCTTGCAAAAGGATGCGCATCTGACCGCGCAAGAGCTGAGCGAGCGGCTTAATCTTTCGGCCTCGCAGGCCGGGCGGCGGCGTCAACGGCTGGAGGCCGAAGGCTATATCCAAAGCTATACCGCGCGGCTTGACCCCTTACGGCTGGGCCTGAATGTGCAAGGTTTTGTACAGGTCCACCTTAGTACCCACGGGCCGGAACATTCCCGCAGTTTTGGCCAGCTGATGGCAGCACGTGCCGAAATTGTGAGCGTCTGGACCATGACGGGGGATGCGGATTATCTGCTGCGCGTCTATTGTGCGGATCTGCCGAGCCTGAACCGGCTTATTCACGAGGTGCTGCTGCCCCATCCTGCCGTGGCGCGCGTGCATAGCCAGATTGTGATGGATCAGCTGAAACCCGACGGGCCTTTGCCGACCTAAAACCGCCCCCGCAACGGCGATATTATGCTATCTGTTCGATCAGAACACTCTATTCCTTGAAAGGACCGACATGGAAGGTTTCCTGTTCCAAGCGACCATCTACCTTGCTGCTGCTGTCATCGCCGTACCGATTGCCGCGCGGCTTGGGCTGGGATCCGTGCTTGGATATCTCGCTGCCGGCATCCTGATTGGTCCTGTGTTGGGGCTGGTCGGCTCCGAAACCAAGGATTTGCAGCACTTCGCTGAATTCGGCGTGGTGATGATGCTGTTCCTGATCGGACTGGAACTGGAACCGCGGGCACTATGGGACATGCGTCACCGGCTGCTGGGGCTTGGCGGGTTGCAAGTGGTGCTGTCGACCGCCGCGTTGATGGGCATCGCCATGGCCTATGACCAACCGTGGAATGTCGCGCTGGCGATCGGTTTGACGCTGGCCTTGTCGTCCACAGCTATTGTGCTGCAAACCCTGTCGGAAAAGAACCTGATGCAAACCGGTGGCGGGCGTTCGGTGTTTTCCGTGCTGCTGACGCAGGACATTGCGGTGATCCCGATCCTTGCCTTTCTGCCGCTGCTGGCGATTTCGACCGTGGCGGGCGTCATGCCGGACGGGTCCATTTCCATCAACGTCGAAAAGGTAGACGAAGCGCACGAAGCCGCCGAAGCCAGCCACCTTGGCCCTGCTGCCGCCGAGGCGGCATTTTCCTTTGTGCACAGCCTGCCCGGCTGGGGCGTCACCCTTGTGACCCTCGGGGCTGTTGCCTCTATCATTATTGTGGGCGTGTTTTTCACGCGTCCGGTGTTCCGCTATATCCATTCTGCCAACCTGCGCGAAATGTATACGGCCATCGCCCTGCTGATCATCACGGGGATCTCGTTTCTGATGATGCTGGTCGGGCTCTCCCCCGCTTTGGGCGCGTTTCTGGCCGGTGTGGTTCTGGCCAGTTCCGAATTCCGCCACGAGTTGGAAACCGACCTCGAACCTTTCAAAGGTTTGTTGCTGGGGCTGTTTTTCATCACTGTCGGCGCGGGCATCAACTTTGAGCTGTTGTTCGCGGATACAGTGATCATCGTCGGCATGGCGCTTTTGGTGATCATCGTCAAAGGTGTGATCCTTTATGGTCTGGGCCGGTTGTTCAAACTGCGCGGTCGCGACAAATGGCTGTTTGCGTTGGGGCTGGCGCAGGCTGGTGAATTCGGTTTCGTACTGGTCAGCTTTTCGGTTACCACCGGGGCCATGCCCAATGTCGTTGCCGAAACGCTGCTGCTGGTGATTGCCCTGTCGATGCTGATCACGCCCCTGCTGTTCATCGTCTACGACGTGATTCACAAACGGATGGAAGAGACCGGCGGCACAGTCGAACCCGATGACATCGAAGACGACGGCCCCGTTATCATCGCCGGCATCGGGCGCTTTGGCCAAATTGTGAACCGGTTGGTTCAGGCCAGCGGTTTTCAGACTGTGGTGCTGGATCACAACCCCGAAACCATTGCTGTGATGCGCCGCTTCGGCTTCAAGGCTTATCTGGGCGATCCGACCCGCCCCGACATTCTGCGCAAGGCAGGTCTTAAGGACGCGCGGGTTTTGATGGTCGCGCTGGATGACCCCAAGGCCGCGCTGGCGTTGATCGCCTATGCGCGCAAGGAACGTCCCGATCTGCACATCATCGCCCGCGCACGCGACCGCACCGAGGTGTATCGCCAGTATCAGGCAGGTGCCAATGACATCGTGCGCGAGATGTTCGACGGCTCCCTGCGTGCAGGTCGGTATGTGTTGGAAAACATGGGCCTGTCAGAATTTGAAGCCCATGAAGCAGAGCGGATGTTCTATGACCATGACCGGATGTCGGTGCGGGAACTGGCGTCATTGTGGCGTGCGGATGTCGAACCCTCGGCCAACAAGGAATATGTGGCCCGTGCCAAAGAACTGCAAAAAGATCTGGAAACCGCGTTTCTGAATCGCAGCGACGAAACCGAAAAGAAAAGCGCCTGAGCCTCGCGTCGGGTAAACGGGCTGAAACGCCCGCTTTACCCGACAGTTGCCGCTTTAGCTGTCGCTGACACCCGCTTGCGCAAAGGTTGCCATGCTCGCGTGGCAGGCCATCGCGCCCTTCAACACACCAATCGCCAATGCGGCACCTGATGCTTCGCCCAAGCGCAGGCCAAGATGCAGCAGCGGTGCTTTGCCCAACGCCTCCAGCAGACGGGCATGCCCGCCCTCGGCACTTTGGTGCCCTGCAACGGCATGATCCAGCGCGCCCTCCTGGGTTTTCGCCAGACAAAGCGCCGCCGCGCAGCAGATGAACCCGTCAAGAATGACCGGAATGCGCAGGCAGCGCGCCCGCACCATCGCGCCCGCCATCGCGGCCAGCTCACGCCCACCCAAGCGGCGCAGGGTTTCAAGCCCGTCCCCCTGCCCGCCGTGCAGCGCCACGCCCTCGGCCACGACCTGCGTTTTCACGCTTAGCCCCGCATCATCCACACCGGTCCCGCGCCCTGTCCAATCGGACGCCGCGCCCCCCAGCAGCGCACAGGCCAGCGCCGCGGCAGACGTGGTGTTGGCGATGCCCATCTCTCCAACCACCAGCAGATCGGCAGTCGCATCCACCGCCTGCCACCCCGCCTGCAAGGCCGCGACAAATTCGTCTTCGGACATTGCGGGGCCTTGGGTGAAATCTTGGGTCGGCTGGTCGAGATCAAGGGCGACAACGTCCAATGTGGCCCCGTTAACCCGCGCAATCTGGTTGATCGCCGCCCCGCCATGTTGAAAATTCATCACCATTTGCGCCGTCACTTCGGCGGGAAACGCCGACACGCCCCGTGCGGCGACACCGTGGTTTCCTGCGAAAACAATGGCTTGCGGTGCGGAAATCTCGGCGTTGTCGCCTCCGCGCCAGCTGCGATACCACAGCGCCAGATCTTCGAGCTGCCCCAAAGCGCCGGGCGGTTTGGTCAATTGCATATTGTGTTCACTGGCGGCAGCAAACATATCGGCATCAGCAAGGGCCGCCCCCGCAAGGAGCGCGCGGAAATCGGACAGGGTTGCAAATTCATTGGTCATGGGCATGCTCTGGCTTTCAGTTGCGTTCCCCCTGTCTATCCACCGCGCCGCGTCACTGAAAGAGGCCGAGAGGCAGAAAAATGACTGGAAACGACATCGCCGACTTTCGCCCCCGCCTTGCCGATCTCACCACCGCTCTGGGGTTGTTGACGCGGCTGCCCCTGCCTCTGTCCGCTTTCACCAAGGATCAGACGCGCGCACCCGCGCACGCCGCATGGGCTTATCCGCTGGTCGGTTTGGTCATTGCCAGCCTTTCCGCCCTTGCTGGCTGGCTTGCTCTGTCATTCGGCCTGCCGTCCACCGCAGCCGCACTTTTTGTGCTGCTGGCCAGCATTGCGAGCACCGGCGCCATGCACGAAGACGGGTTGGCCGATTGCGCCGACGGTTTCTGGGGCGGCTGGACGCGGGATCGCCGGCTTGAAATCATGAAAGACAGCCAGATCGGCACTTATGGCGTGGTCGCCTTGGTACTTTCACTTGGACTGCGGTTTGTTGCGCTTGCTGCGCTCATTGCCTCGGGCGGCTACCTGATGGCGCTGGTTTGTGCCGCTGTGGTGTCCCGCGCGGCGATGGTGGCGGTCATGTACGCCCTGCCCACAGCCCGCCCTGCCGGCCTGTCCGGTGCCACAGGCCGCCCGCCCAAACACGCGATGGCGTTGGCGATGCTTTTCGGGGTTGTCCTCGTCGGATGGGTGTTGCCGATGGCGCTGATCGCTGTGCTTGCCGTCACCTTTTGTGTCGCACTTGTTGCCCGGGCAAAGATTGGCGGACAAACCGGTGACGTTCTGGGCGCAACCCAACAGATCACAGAAATTACAGTACTGCTGACCGCGCTGGCAGCCTTGCAATAGAAAACGCCGCCCCGGCGAGGGAGCGGCGTTTCTGATCGTCTCGGCAACTATTTAGGCTGCGATGCGGCTTTCAAGAACGTCACCGATCTGCTTGGCGGCCGCGACTTCGTCACCGCCACCAACGGCACCGACTTCGCGGGTCAAACGTTCAAGCGCCGCTTCATAAAGCTGACGCTCGGAATAGCTTTGCTCGCGCTGATCGTCGGTACGGTGCAGGTCGCGCACGACTTCTGCGATCGCGATCAGATCACCCGAGTTGATTTTCTGTTCATATTCCTGCGCACGGCGCGACCACATGGCGCGTTTCACTTTGGCCTTGCCCTTAAGCGTCTTCATCGCATGGGCAATGACGTCGGGCGAAGACAGCGCGCGCATACCGATTTCTGTCGCCTTATGCGTGGGAACACGCAGGGTCATTTTGTCTTTTTCAAACGCAATCACGAACAGCTCCAGCGTGATGCCGGCGACTTCCTGCTCCTCAACGGATACGACCTGCCCGACGCCATGCGCAGGGTAGACGACAAACTCATTAGGGCGGAAATCAAGCTTTTTCGATTTAGACATGTAGTGGCTCCTGTGGCGCGGGCGGACCCGCAGAAAATGGTTAGGCTGTGGCAGACACGAAATAACGCATCCAACCGCGGCCAATTGGCCCGCGATGGGGTGCGTTAAAGTCGGAATTGTTGGTCAGCGGTGGCAGCAGTTTTGCAAAATAAAATGGCGCATTGATGACCGTTCGTCTGTTTGAGCTTTAAGCAACCATACCATAAAATGGGCGGTTCCGAAAGTTCGCCCGATCAGGCGCAATTTCCCTTTAAAACATGGCCGCGCAGGCAAACCCTTGCCGCGCGCGTGCGAATCAGCCGCCCTCGCCCGGTGCCTCGGAAAAGTACTTTTCCAGCTTGCCGGTCTCGCCGTCCCGCTCTTCCGCTTCGGGCAGTTGATCTTTCTTCGTGATGATCACCGGCCACAGCTCGGAGTACTTGCGGTTGAACTCCACCCATTTCTCCGCGTCCGGCTCCGTGTCGGGACGGATCGCATCGGCAGGGCATTCCGGTTCACAAACACCGCAGTCAATGCATTCATCAGGGTGAATCACCAGCATGTTTTCGCCTTCGTAAAAGCAGTCCACCGGACAGACTTCGACACAGTCGGTGTATTTGCAGGCGATGCAGGCGTCGTTCACGATGTAGGTCATGGGAGGATCTCTGTCAGGAATGCTTTGGCGTCAAGTAAATCAGGGCGCGCCATCATTCAAGGTAGCGGGCCTTAGAAAGATCAAGGGTGCGGCGATCCTTCTTACTCGGGCGCCCTTTCCCGTCAAAGCCTGGATTCTCGGGTGGTTTGTTCTGCGCCTTGGGCTCCGGTGGGGACAGATCGGTGTAAAGCGCCTGCGCCTCGGGGGCCGGACCGCGCCGAATGCCAAGGGCATCAATCTGGATCACGCGAATATGATCCCCCTGCGCAAAGGTCAGCACATCTGCCGTAGTGACAGTGCTAGCCGGTTTCTTTGTGACAGTACCGTTGATGCGGACGACACCGGACTTGACCTGCGTTGCGGCCAAGGTCCGTGTCTTGAAAAACCGCGCGTGCCACAGCCATTTATCCACGCGCAGTTTTTCAACCGTTTCCGACACTTATTTACCGTCCTTCAACCCCATCAAAGCAGCGGCGAAGGGGTTATCGGGGTCGATCGCCTTTTCCTTCTTGGGCGGACGGGCAGAGAAGTTTTGCGCCTTATTGCCCATATCCCCCTTTGCGCCGCCCTTACGGCCCTTGCCTTGGGGCGGTTTGCCTTTGCCGCGCGGCTTGTCGTTGCCACGGCGCGTGTTCTGGTTGTTGCGCCCGGGGCGACCCCAAGTGAAGGTGTAAAACACCTCCATCTCGACCGCTGCGATATCCGCATCCGGTGCCGTACCGGGCAGGATTTCCTCTGCCGGTGTTTCGGGAATTGCGGCCTCGACTTCCGGTGTCTCTACGGGAATTTCCGCGATGGGGGCAACGCCCTCATCAGCAATTTCGGCGCTTTCATCGGGGTTTGGCGATGCGATAATCCCGCCCTCCGGGGCAGCATTGGCATCCATCACAGGTGTGTCCGGTTTGACCTCGCCCGCTTCCGGCATCACCTCGGTCACAGGCTTTGCTTTAACCCGCTCTGCCTTTTCGGCGTTATAGCCCAGACCGCCCATCAGATCGGCAAACTGTTCAAGGGTCATGCCAGTGATCGACAACATATCTGCCTTGGCTTCAAACCCGCTGCGCGAATTTTCGCCGCGTAGCATATCGGCAAGCCTTTCCAGCATATCAATGCGGATCGCGCGCGTGCCCGCGTCACGATATCCTGACATATTGGCCGCACCCTCTGGCGCGCCGGCGTCGACAGGAATGGTCACAAGACCCGGAGGCGGCGCTTCGGGGAATTCTGACAAACCTTTGGAAAGCGACCACAAAACCAGACGCAGACGGGTCGGTGCGGGTTTCAGCAACAGCGGCATAAAGATCGTGAACTGGCCAAAGCGGATGCCATGTTTGCGCAATGCACCGCGGGCGTCCTGATCTAGCGATTTGACGTCTTCGGCCACCTGCGCACGGGGGATAATGCCGAAATTTTCGACCATCTGGAACGCAAATCCGCGGGCCAGCCCGTTCAAAGCCTCGTCCTTGGAAAGCGCCAGAAGCGGTTCGAAAAGTGCCGCGACCTTGCGATCAATAAAGTGCTGCAAACGGCGTTGTACCTTTTGCACAACCTCGGGTCCCGCAACATCATCAACAAAAACTTCGACCTGCGGCTCAAGCGCATCTTGTCCCGCGACCAATTTTCCGACCGCAGAAGAGCCCCACATCAGGCCGCCCTGTTCGGTAAAATCAATTTCAGTGTCGGGTGCATTGTAAAACCGGTCCGCGCGCAGATGGAACTGCGGGGCCAGCGCCTGAAGCGCTGCGGTCTTGATTGTCTTTTCCTCTGCACCGCCTGCCCCTTTGTCGGCGCGGAAACGGAAACCGTCCAGCTTGCCTACAAATTCGCCTTCGACGGTCACTTCACCGGTATCGCTTACTTCGGCCACCATGGCTTCCTTCTGTCCTAGCCGGCGCAAAAGCACGGATGTGCGCCGGTCTACAAATCTTTGTGTCAGACGCTCGTGCAGGGCGTCCGATAGGCGATCTTCTACGACACGAGTAGCCCCGCGCCAATGGCTTTCGTCTCTTGTCCAGCCCTTGCGTTGTGCCACATAGGTCCAGGTACGGATAAAAGCCAGTCGTTTGGACAAAGCATCAATGTCTCCATCCGTCCGGTCGATGCGTTTGACCTGCCTTGCGAGCCAATCTTCGGAAATCTCGCCGCGTTGGTGCAAGTCAATGAAAATGCTTTCTAAAAGGGCGGCGTGTTCGGCTGTACTGATGCCACGGAAATCAGGGATGCGGCAGACATCCCACAACAGTTTTACCGCAGGGCCATTGGTGCAACGGGCATAAATTTCGTCGACCTGACCGAGTGTTTTCAGCGCTTTCAGGTCGTCCGCCTCGCGGGAACGCACCAGTCTTTCCGCCTCGGGCTTTACCTCCAAGGTTGAAATTAGACGGTCAATCGAGCCAAATTGCAAGGCATGGTTGCGCCAGTTCAGTTTGTTTTGCGGCGTGAAATTATGGTCCATGATGGCCTGCGCAACGCCATCATCCAGCGCGGGCGCATCGCCCGTTGTCCCGAAGGTTCCGCTTTTAAAACCTCGCCCTGCCCGTCCGGCAATCTGCGCCAGCTCGTTAGGTGCCAGCGGACGCATCCGCCGTCCGTCAAATTTGCTGAGCGCGGAAAACGCCACGTGATCCACATCAAGGTTAAGCCCCATCCCGATGGCATCTGTCGCCACCAGATAGTCAACTTCGCCGTTTTGATACATCTCCACCTGTGCATTGCGCGTGCGCGGGCTTAGCGCGCCCATCACAACCGCCGCGCCGCCCTTCTGGCGGCGGATCAGCTCGGCAATGGCATATACATTCTCAACCGAAAATCCGACGATGGCACTGCGGGGCTTCATCCGGCTTATCTTTTTCTGACCTACGTAGGTCAATTCGGACATCCGCTCGCGGCTGACAAAATGCACTTCTGGCACCAACGCGGCGATGCTGCCCCGCATGGTGTTTGCGCCCAGAAACAGGGTTTCATGCAGGCCGCGATACCGTAGCAGACGATCGGTGAAAACATGGCCACGCTCGGGGTCGGCACACAGCTGGATTTCGTCGATCGCGACGCAATCCGCCCCCATGCCTTCCGGCATCGCCTCTACCGTACACACCCAATATTGCGTGCGCGGTGGCACGATGCGTTCCTCGCCCGTGACCAGTGCCACAACAGACGGGCCGCGTATCGCAACAATCCGGTCATAGACCTCGCGCGCCAGCAGACGCAACGGCAACCCGATGATGCCGGTGCGATGCCCCAGCATCCGCTCGATGGCATAGGTGGTTTTGCCCGTGTTGGTCGGGCCCAAAACGGCCACAACCTTTCCATTACCTGACACTGCTTATCCGATCAGAGTTCGCGGCCAATGCCGTCACGTTTCAACCGGCTTAATGCCTCGATAGAATTCTTGTGGCTAGGGTATATCGCCAGAACCTGACGATATAACTGCGCCGCTTTGCGCAGATCGCCAAATTCTTGCAACATCACCGCCAGACCGAACATCGCCTCATAATGCACGGGATTCAAAGCCAGCGTAGTTTCCAGATCGTCCAGCGCTGGACCGTAAAGGTTGGCACGAAAATAGGCTTCCGCACGGGCGTGAAACCCTTCTGCAAATTCTGGTGCATGATCGGTCAGCGCGGTCAGATGCTCGATCGCCAAGGAATATTCACCTTCTGACAAGGCTTCCCTGCCGCGCCGCAACAACAAATCCATCGCGGCGGAACCGGATTTCGACCATTCCAGTTCGATTTCCTTGGCTACACGCGGGGCTTCCGTCTCGGTGGCAGATTTCAACCTATCCAAGAGTTCCGGTGCCACAGGCTCCGCAAAACCTGTGCTGTACAGCAACACAAAGGCAGGGAGTGCCGCAAGGTGACGTTTGAGGTTGACGGGTAAGTTGCGCATAACAACAGTGAATGTAACAGGCTGCCGCCACAAATCCAGACGTGACCGGCACCATTTTGCCAAAAAGGGCTAACGATGAGCGATATTGTTAACGAAGCGGTCACAGTACTGAACGGAAAACTGGAAGGTGCCGATTTTGACGGCACTGCAAAGTTCGACATCGAGGGCGAAGGCGCCGTGATGATCGACGGTACCGGCGCGCGTGCGGCGGACGAAGATGCCGATGTGACGCTGAGCGCGGATGCCGACACATTCAAGGAAATCCTCGCCGGTGAAACCAACCCGACGTCGGCCTTTATGACCGGCAAGCTGAAGGTTGACGGCGACATGGGTATGGCCATGAAATTGGCGTCTGTCCTCGGCTGATGGACCTTACGCCGGCGCCCCTGTTCACCGATGTGTATCCCGGCCCCGAGGGCGGGGTTGCGCATTGGGCTGTCACGTCTGACGGCAAACGGATCAGGGTCGCCCACTGGCCGCTTACCGGTGCAAAAGGCACGGTGCTGATGTTTCCGGGGCGTACTGAATACATTGAAAAATATGGCCAAACCGCCCGCGACCTCGCCGCACGCGGATTGGCAAGCATGTGCATCGACTGGCGCGGCCAGGGTCTGGCGGACAGGTTGCTTGATGATCCGCTTGTCGGTCACGTCGACAGCTTTCCCGACTACCAGAAAGACGTCGCGACCCTGATGCGCGCGGCACGGGCCCTTGCGCTACCACGTCCTTATTTCCTGCTGGCCCATTCGATGGGCGGCTGCATAGGCCTGCGCGCCGTTATGGAAGGGATGAGCGTCCAGGCCGCCGCCTTTACCGGTCCGATGTGGGGCATCTACCTGAAACCGCATCTGCGCGGCGCTGCGCAATTCCTTGCAAATGTGATGCCACGTTTTGGCAAGGGACACCTCATGCCGCCGGGAACGACAATGGATCCCTATGTGCTGAGCGCACCGTTTGACGACAACCTGCTGACCACCGATACAGAAATGTACGACATGATGCGCGACCAGCTTGCCGCGCACCCTGAGCTGGCTTTGGGCGGTCCAAGCTACGTGTGGTTGCGCGAGGCGCTAGCCGAAACCCGCCATCTGGCCGAACGCGCCGCCCCGAACCTACCCGCCGTTACATGGCTTGGCACCAATGAGCGCATCGTCGATGTGCCGCCCATTCATCAGCGGATGGAACAATGGGTCGGGGGCCGTCTGGAACTGGTGGAGGGCGGTGAACACGAAATCCTGATGGAATTGCCCGCGATCCGCAATGCGGCGATGGACGGCATCGAAAAGCTGTTTCTCGGCACCGTCACTACCTAAAGCACCCCGTCCCTTTGCGCATTTAAGTGTCTTGAAAACCCGCCACTTGCGCTAGCTTAGGGACATGACACGCGCACCAATCCTTACCTTCACAGACAAAGGCATCTATTGCGCCGCGGGCGATTTCTATATCGATCCGTGGCGGCCGGTCGCGCGTGCCCTGATCACCCACGCCCATGCCGATCACGCGCGATCCGGCATGGGGACATATTTGGCCACTGATGGCACATTGCCAATCATTCGCCACCGGCTTGGGGATATCTCGGCCAGTTCGATCGCATATGGACAGGTGCTTCGCATCGGGGATGCCGACGTTTCGTTCCATCCTGCAGGCCATGTACCGGGTTCTGCCCAAATCAAGGTAGAGGTCGACGGCGAGGTTTGGGTGGCTTCGGGGGATTATAAAACCACCGATGACGGGCTTTCCGAACCGTTCGAGCCGGTAAAATGCCATCACTTCATCACCGAAAGCACCTTTGGCCTGCCGATATTTCGCTGGGCCGAGCAAAGCGTCGTCGCAGCAGAGATCAACACCTGGTGGGCCGCTTGCGCTGCAGCTGGAAAGACTGCGTTTCTAGGGGCTTATTCCTTGGGCAAGGCACAACGGTTGCTGTCGATGCTGGACCCGGATATTGGCCCGATCCTGACCCATACTGCTGTCGAGAATACGAACAAGGTCCTGCGCGATCAGGGATATGTTCTGCCCGACACGACCCTCGCCAACGCCGATCTGAACCCCAAAGATCACAAGGGGGCCATTGTGATCTGCCCGCCCGCCGCGATGGGCAGTGCATGGTCGCGCAAGTTCGGCCCACAGGAAACCGGTTTCGCCTCCGGCTGGATGGCCGTGCGGGGCATCAGAAGGCGGCGTGCAGGTGATCGTGGGTTTATCATATCGGATCACGCGGGCTGGAACGGACTGTTAGATGCCATCAAATTGACAGAAGCCGAAAATATATATGTAACACATGGTTACACGGATATCTTCAACCAATACCTTAATGAAAATGGATGGCGTTCCCAGGTGGTTCCGACCCGTTTCGAGGGCGAAAGTCTTGACGCGAAGGAGGAGGCATGAAGCGGTTCGCCACCTTGTTTAATGCCATCGACCAAAGCACCAAAACCACGGTCAAGGTTGCGGCCCTCGCTGACTATTTCGCCCAAGCCGATGACCTCGACAGGCTGTGGACTGTCGCGCTTTTTTCGGGGCGTCGCCCGAAACGCGCGGTGACGACCACCCGTTTGCGGGAATGGGCCGCCGAAGTCGCAGATCTGCCGCTTTGGCTGGTTGAAGAAAGCTATGCGATTGTCGGGGATCTGGCCGAAACCATTTCCTTGATCCTGCCGGCAGTGCATTCCAGCGACAATCGCCCGCTTTCCCATTGGATCAATGCGTTACGTGATCTTTCTAATGTTGATGAACCTGAACGGAAGGCTTTCGTTCTCAATGCGTGGCAACGGTTGGGCGGCACGGAAAGGTTTGTCTTTAACAAGCTGATCACCGGCGGGTTTCGCATGGGCGTCAGCCAGAAACTGATGACCCGCGCCTTGGCCAAAGCCACTGGCAAACCGGAGGCTGAGCTGGCCCATCGCCTGATGGGAAACTGGCATCCCGATACCGATACATGGCGCAGCCTGATCGAGGCGGAAGACGCCAGCGCCGATGCGTCACGCCCCTATCCCTTTTATTTGGCCTATGGTCTGGAGCAGGAGCCCGACGACTTGGGTAGCCCTGACGACTGGCGGGCGGAATGGAAATGGGACGGGATTCGCGGCCAGCTGATCTTGCGCGACGGTGCCTATTTCGTCTGGTCGCGCGGCGAAGAGCTGATGACGGACCGCTTTCCCGAACTGGCCCGTGCCATCGACCACCTGCCCGCCGGTACGGTGTTGGACGGTGAACTATTGGTCTGGCTCGGGGGCGCGGATAAACCATCATCCTTCAACACCCTACAACCACGCATCGGACGCAAGACGGTGCCGAAAAAGCTGCTGACGGATGCACCTGTGGTGCTGCACGCCTATGACCTGCTGGAGTGGCAAGGCAACGATATCCGCCACCTGCCATTTGCAGAGCGCCGTGCGCTGCTGGAAACCGCATGTGCCGACATGCCCCCCGATGCGCCGGTAAAACTGTCGCCCCAGCTAAAGTTCACTGATTGGGACACGCTGGCCGATTACCGCAGTAATGCGCGCGCGGCGCATGCCGAAGGATTGATGCTGAAGCGCGCCGACAGCCCATATCTTGCCGGTCGCAAAAAGGGCGATTGGTGGAAGTGGAAACTCGACCCGCTGACGATTGATGCCGTGATGATTTATGCGCAGTCGGGTTCTGGACGGCGGGCAAACCTGTTCACCGATTTCACCTTTGCGGTGCGCAACGGTGACGATCTTGTCCCTTTTACCAAGGCGTATTCGGGTCTGACGGACGCCGAATTTCGCCAGATCACCGCTTGGGTGCGCAAGAATACGTTGCAAAAATTTGGCCCCGTGCGGCAGGTCACGCCGCATCATGTGTTCGAAATTGCCTTTGAGGGCATTCAGCCCAGCACCCGCCACAAATCCGGCGTCGCCCTGCGCTTTCCGCGCATGAAACGCTGGCGCAAGGACAAGCCGCTGGCCGAGGCGAACACGCTGGACGATCTGAACGAAATGCTGCGCATTTATGGCTGACGCAGCGCTTGTCCCCCTGCCTTGGCGCGCTTAGGTAGGTTGAAACAGATGAGGTATCCGATGTTCCAACTCCCCTTCCCGCTTCGCGATGTAAATGCCGGTCATGGCGACAAAAATCTGGGCGACCTGCCCGAATGGGATCTGAATGATCTCTATACCGGCGAAGATGCGCCGGAATTGAAACGCGATCTCGACTGGCTGGAGCAAGCCTGCGCCAGTTTCGCAACAGATTACGAGGGGAACCTTGAAGGGCTGGACGCCGCGGGCTTGCTGGACTGCGTGCTGCGCAATGAAAAGATCAACCAGATCGCCGGTCGCATCATGTCCTTTGCCGGTTTGCGTTATTATCAACTGACCACGGACGCGGGTCGGGCGAAATTCATGTCCGACATGCAGGAAAAAATCACCAATTTCACCACGCCCTTGGTCTTTTTCACGCTTGAATTGAACAAACTGCCTGATGATCACATGGGCAAACTGCTGGCCCAAAACGCCGATCTGGCGCGCTACAAGCCTATTTTCGACCGTATCCGCGCGATGAAGCCTTACCAGCTGTCAGACGAGCTTGAAAAATTCATGCACGATCTGGGCGTCGTTGGTGATGCATGGGAGCGGATGTTCGATGAAACCATCGCCGGTCTGGAATTCGAAGTGGACGGCGAACAGCTTGGGATCGAGGGCACGTTGAACCTGCTGACCGATCCGATCCGCGAAAAACGCGAGGCCGGTGCGCGTGAATTGGCAGATGTTTTGGGGAGCAATATCAAAACCTTTGCCCGTGTGCACAATACGCAGGCCAAGGAAAAAGAGATCATCGACCGTTGGCGCGGGATGGAAACGGCGCAGACGGGTCGTCACCTCAGCAATCAAGTGGAACCCGAAGTGGTCGACGCGCTGCGCAATGCGGTTGTCGCCGCCTACCCCAAGCTGAGCCACCGCTATTACGAGTTGAAACGCAAATGGTTGGGCTTGGATAAAATGCAGGTCTGGGACCGCAATGCGCCCCTGCCGATGGAAGACCCCACTGTCGTTGATTGGGCCGCCGCCGAGAAAACCGTGATGGACGCCTATACCGCTTTTGACCCGCGCATGGGCGAATTGGCTGCCCCCTTCTTTACCAAGGGTTGGATCGATGCGGCGGTGAAACCGGGCAAGGCACCGGGTGCATTTGCGCATCCCACCGTCACAGATGTACACCCCTATGTGATGCTGAACTATCTGGGAAAACCCCGTGATGTCATGACCTTGGCGCATGAGTTGGGCCACGGCGTGCATCAGGTGCTGGCCGCCGGTCAGGGTGAGATGCTGTCTTCAACCCCGCTGACTTTGGCCGAAACGGCAAGTGTGTTCGGCGAGATGCTGACCTTCCGCAAAATGCTGGACGGGGCCAAGACGCAAGCCGAACGCAAGGTGCTGCTCGCGGGCAAGGTAGAGGACATGATCAACACCGTTGTCCGGCAAATCGCCTTTTACGACTTTGAATGCAAACTGCATGCCGCGCGGCGGGGGGGCGAGCTTACCCCTTATGACATCGACGCGCTTTGGATGTCCGTGCAGGGTGAATCGCTTGGACCAGCCTTTGAATTCATGGACGGCTACCAGCACTTCTGGGCCTACATTCCGCATTTCGTTCATTCGCCTTTCTATGTCTATGCCTATGCCTTTGGTGATGGTCTCGTGAACGCGCTTTACGCGGTCTACGCAGAGGGTGAGGAAGGCTTTGAAGAGAAATACTTCGACATGCTCAAGGCCGGTGGATCTAAGCACCACAAAGAGTTACTGGCCCCCTTCGGTCTGGACGCCAGCGATCCGGCGTTCTGGGACAAGGGCCTGTCGATGATTTCAGGCTTCATCGACGAATTAGAAGCGATGGAAGATTAATCGCGCCACGCATAGCATCCTGCGCCGTCCCTTTTCAGGGGACGGCTGAAGGGCACCGCATAATCCACCTGTGTGTTCCATTGACCAAAATCAGGGGTGCGCGGGTTGACGGTATTGAAATCAAACTGAAAATCCCCACCGGTGCCGAATTTCCACCCGTTGCAGACGGTGGTCAACTCCTGCCGCATCACCCATTTCTGCGAGGCCTCAAAGGTTTCGTAGCCCGCCAGCCCCTTGGACTGCGACAACCAGCAATATTCCACCATTCCCGATGACAGCAGGTGCTCACAGACCAGCCCGCCGCCATAGCCGCCAATCTCGTAACGGATGCCGGTCTGGTTGCCAAAATTGGTGAATATCGTCTGGATGTCCCGGAAATACGTGTCGATATAGGGCAGGATATCGCGCGGCCCGTGTTTGCCGGCCGTGCCCCCGAACAGCGTGACCGCTTCTTCGCGATAGATATCATAGAAGGCCTGATGCTTGCGGAACGATCCGGCCCCCATGCTGGATTGCAACGTCGCTTGGCGGGCTTGCGAAATCTCGTTACCGCCACTTTTGGCAAATTCATAATTCGCCGATTGTATCGCCCCGTCCACCCCATCGACCCCGAAGTAAATCGCAGAACCGCTGGGTTGCCCGTTGGCCAGCGCCAGTTCAATGGCACGTTGCGCGTCCAACGTGCCGCGCCCCGGCGTGACAAATGTCATCGGATTGTCATTGTTGTGCTGAAAAACCGCCAGCACGCTGAACCCCGCTTGCAAAATTGCGCGGGTTTCTTCGGGCACCAGTGTCTTGCAGGGCAGGGTTTCCGCGACATTGTCGTAATAACGGATGATCGTTTCCACACCCAGATCGCGGATCGCTGCCATCGCAGGTCTGCCGTCGCGCGGCATGATGTCGGTAAGGGGGTGAGAGGCATCAATAACACTAAAGCCCGGATGCGCCTTGCAGGCCGGCCCCGCCACGGACATCGTCGCCAAGCTGATGAAAACAAAAGTGGAATAGAGCAATCGGATCAGCATCTGGCCGCCTTGAAATGCAGCGTTGTGGTTCAGAGACATGCGCCGGAGCCTAGAGGGAATATCCCCTACCTTAGCATAAATCGTCGTTCTGCGCTACTTTAACTGACTGTCCTTTGATCCCCGCCGGTTGATGCCGCCACGGGTTTGAAATGCAGCGTCCCGTTCACGCACGCAATCAATACAAAGCTTCACGCCGGGCAAGGCCGCACGCCGCGCTTCGGGGATCGGCTCCTCGCATTCGGCACAATGTGTCAGGCTTTCGCCCACCGGCGCTTTGCGCGCTTTCAATCGCGCCAGTTCATCGTTGATGGAGGCTTCGATCTGCTCTGAAACCGCGCCGTCCTTTGCCCATCCTCCAGCCATATCCTGTCCTTTCCATGAAAAAACCCTACCCCGCAATGTGGGTAGGGTTTCGATTTCGTCAAGTCAGTGGGCGGTCAGGCCCGGCCTAAGCCGATGCAAGCATACCCTTTTCCTTTGCCAGTTCGCGCATCCGCTTTTGCAGCTTTTCAAAGGCCCGCACCTCAATCTGGCGGATCCGTTCACGGCTCACGTCATATTTGCTGCTCAGGTCTTCCAACGTTATCGTCTGGTCACTCAACCGGCGCTGGGACAGGATATCGCGCTCACGTTCGTTCAGCACATCCATCGCCTCCGCCAACATCTCGCGGCGCGTTTCCAGCTCGTCCCGCTCGGCATAATCACCGGCTTGGTCGGCATTATCGTCCTCCAGCCAGTCCTGCCATTGCATGGTGCCCTCACCTTCGGAACCGACCTGCGCATTCAGCGAAGCATCGCCGCCCGACATACGCCGGTTCATTGAGATCACCTCGGCCTCGGTCACGCCCAGTTGGGTCGCAATGGTTGCAACGTTTTCCGGGCGCAGATCGCCCTCTTCCAACGCACCGATCTTGTTCTTTGCCTTTCGCAGGTTAAAGAACAATTTCTTCTGACCGGAGGTCGTACCGAGCTTGACCAAGGACCACGAGCGCAGGATGTATTCCTGAATCGACGCCCTGATCCACCACATCGCATAGGTGGCCAGACGGAACCCTTTTTCGGGGTCAAAGCGTTTCACCGCCTGCATCAGACCGACATTTGCCTCCGAAATCACTTCCGCCTGCGGCAGGCCGTAGCCACGATACCCCATCGCAATCTTCGCGGCCAACCGCAGGTGCGAGGTCACCATCCGGTGCGCGGCTTCGGTATCTTCTTTCTCCACCCAGGCCTTGGCCAGCATGTATTCTTCTTCCGGCTCAAGCAGCGGGAATTTACGAATCTCCTGCATGTAGCGGTTCAAACCGCCTTCCGGTGTGGGTGCCGGCAGATTTGCATAATTGGCCATAACTGGTCCCTTTCCCTGAAGATCCCGTGTTTTAAACAGTGATGTTTACGGGCTTAACATGAATATGGGCGGTACCTTTCCTTTTACAAGGTCCGGCAGGCCGCTTTTGTTCATATTGCCATAAGAAAGGTGAACAGACAGTTATGATGTCGTCAGCTCACGCAGCTGTGCACATCATGTCAGACGGCAAGCCGCACGGATTGCAACAAATCATCCATATCCTGTGGCAGCGGCGCTTCAAACCGCATCATCTGCCCGCTGACCGGATGTTCAAACCCCAGAACCGCCGCATGCAATGCCTGACGCGGAAAGGCTTTTACCATCTCTGCAACGATCTCGGGCAAGGCCGCTTTGGGCAGTTTGCGCCGCCCGCCATAGGTTGGATCCCCGACCAGCGAATGTCCGGCATGGGCCATATGTACCCGGATCTGGTGGGTGCGCCCCGTCTCCAGCCAGCATTCCATCAATGCCAATACCGGCGGCGTGCCAAAGCTTTCGACCGTACGCGCCCGCGTCACCGCATGACGCCCGCCATTGAACAGCACCGCTTGCCGTTGCCGGTCGGTTTTGTGACGCGCCAGTTGTGTGGTCAGTTTCAAGATATTCCCCGTCTCGAACGACGCCCCTTTGATGCCGCGCAACCGCGGATCATTCGCATCGGGCACGCCGTAAACCAGCGCCATATAATACCGTTCAACTGTGTGCTTTTCGAACTGTTTTGCCAACCCGTGATGCGCTGCATCCGATTTCGCCACCACCAGCAAGCCACTGGTTTCCTTATCAATCCGATGCACAATGCCCGGCCGCTTCATGCCGCCGACACCGGACAGGTTATCGCCGCAATGCGCCATCAAGGCATTCACCAAGGTCCCCGATGGCGACCCCGGTGCCGGATGCACTACCATGCCCGCGGGCTTGTTAATGACGATCAGATCATCGTCCTCGTGGATCACCTCAAGCGGAATATCCTCGGCTTGAATATGGCTCTCTTCGGCCTCTTCGACGCCAATTTCTACCACCTGCCCTTCGGCGACGCGGGCGCGCGGGTCGCGCACGACCTCGCCCGCCACCATAACCGCCCCTTGTTCGATCAACTTGCCTAACCTTGTGCGCGACAGGTTCGCATCCTCTGGCACATCCCGCGCCAGCGCTTTATCAAGTCGGGACGGCGGGCTTGCGCGCAGGATAAATGAAATACGGCGGTGAATTGACATGGATGATCCGATTGAGCCTGCAAACCTGCGGTTCTTAAGGCGGTTGGTGACGGTGTTGACCGTGGTGATGATTGCGGGCGTCATAGTCGTGATTGGGCTGCTTGTCACGCGATTGAACCGCAAGGCCCCTGCTTTGCCTGATCAGATCACCCTGCCCGCCGGAAAAACCGCCCATGCCTTTACCCAAGGCCCCGATTGGTACGCCATCGTCACATCAGACAATGAAATCCTGATCTACGACCGCCTCACCGGTAGTTTACGACAGACCCTCCAGATCGACTAATCCCCCCTCTTTTTGGCCTTAAATCCTGCGGGGAATCGATCTTTGATCGATGGGGCAGCGCCCCAGCGACGGTTGCGGCAAGTGGTAAGTCATCCAGAATAGCAACCGAACCGCGGCTCTTCTGCGAAAAGCCTCTCGCCCGACACTTCCAACGATATAATATTTTGTTGAAAGTGGTACCGCCTCCCCGGCTCGAACGGGGGACCCCTGGTTCCACAAACCAGTGCTCTAACCAACTGAGCTAAGGCGGCACGTGGGGCCGATTTAGCGGCCCCTCACAGAGATTGCAAGACCAAAGCCCGTCCTTAAAGAAGGATTTCCCAGTGCTGTTCAATCAAGGGCTGGCCAAAGGACACCACAGGCTGTGAAGACATCAGTTGCCAGCCGTTTTTGGCATAAAGCGCCCCTGCCGCGCGGTGGGATTCATGGGTCCACAGCTTCATCTGGCGATACCCCTGAGAGCGGGCGAATCCCATGCAGTGATCCAACATCCGCTGGCCCAACCCCTTGCCGCGCGCCTTTTCAGTCAACAAAAACAGTCGCAACTTCGCTGTTTCGTCATCAATCCGCACACAAAAAATACTGCCTAATCGCTGACCTTGCTGACATGCAATCCACCCTGCTTCATGCTCGGGGTGATGATCGCGCAGGAACTCATCCAGAATACCGGCGACCAGCACGCCAAAACTGTCATCAAACCCTTCGGCCTGCGCATAGGCGTCCCGATGCTCGGCGACCAGCCAGTCACGGTCCTGCGCGCAAAATTTGCGAATCTCTATATCATCCATCGAATCACCCTTGCCCTCTCGCCCTTGCCTTTCGCGCCGACCCGCGATAGCGATGCAGCCCAATTCCCGACACATCCCGGAGACACCAATGGGCATTAACACCGAACGCGATATCGAAGCCAACCTTCAGATCGGCCCAACAGATGCCGGCATGGTGCGCCTGTTCGTTGAGGGCAACGGCATCGAGATCCCGATGGATTTCACGCCCGAAGAAGCCTATGAAATCGCAGAAGAAATCATGGCAGCAGCCAACCGGGTCAGTGGCAGCAAAGCGAACCGCTAATCTCGTTTTCGTCAATCCCTTTGCGGATGCATATCCGGGTCGCGCAACAGATGTAGCCGGCGTGCGGCATGAAACGCAAATTTCTGCACCATGACTTTGCGCCGCGCAGGGGCCAGCCTGCTTTCCGGTCCCATGCGAATAATTTCGCCGCCATAGCCATCCGCGATGATCAAACCGGTGTCGTCGGGCAACAACTCGGTCGGAAAATCACTGTCCACCGCCCAGAAAAACCGGTCCGCCCATTCCAGATAGCCCTGCCATTTGCTGTCCGATGTGTAATCCGCCCGCGATGATTTACACTCCACCACCCAGATCTCCCCTTTCGGGCCAAGCGCCATCACGTCCACCCGCAAACCACGGGTCGGCACCAGTTCCTCAACGCAGGCAAAACCGTGGCTGACCAAATGCCGCGCCACGCCGCGCGCCAACAACTGGCCAGGCTGCAGGAGAGTTGGCTGTTCAGAGGGGGCGGTATAAGACATGCAACAAACATGAACATTTAGTGAACATTTGCAAGTCTTCTCTCAAGAAATCCCGCAATAATCGGCAGTGCTCCCTGCAGGCCATACAACAGCGCGCAGGGCACCACGGGCGAAACTGCATTTCTACGCCATTGACCCTTGCGCGCAAGCTACCCGCGCCCTACCTAAAGGCTGTGGCGGGTTCTGCCCTGTTCGTGAGACGTTACATTCCAGTGGCCTTAAGCAAATCCTAGGGAGCTGGCTCTGTTCGAGCCCTGGTTCGTTTATCTGGCGCCCACCTGTACATACAGGTCCCCGGGAATACAAAACCGACCGGCAATGGTGGTCCCGTCACACTGACCCCATTTAAATTCTGAAATCAATCACTTGCGCGGCTGTGCGGCCTTTACCGGCGCGGGTGTCAACGCAACGGGCGACCCGCCTTTCGGCCCTGCGTCATCGTCGCCTTCTTCGCTCATCAGCATTATGGCCACGCCGGTTTGAACGCCGGCAAACACGATCCCGTTCAGCACCCAGAACACCACCAACGCCATCAATCCGATGTCAGAGGTGCTGATAAGGTGCCACAGGTTTGCAACGTTCAACCACAAAAGTCCCGCGATAAAAATCGCAGACAAGGCAAAACCAATCACACAATGTTTAATGTAGAATCGAAAGATAACCGGCATGACGCGACTCCTTTAGGCTAAGATAGCCCAAAAGCCGTCGCTTTCAAAATTGGTCAAAACGCCTCGGGGCGTGCCTCCCGGGCCATGTGATCCAGTACGGCGTTCACAAAGCTGGCTTCTTTCCCTTCAGGGAAAAAGGCGCGGGCAATGTCGACATATTCAGAGATCACCACCTTGGGCGGTGTGCCCGTATCGCGCAATTCGGCCCCTGCCGCGCGAAACAGCGCTCGCAATGTCGGGTCAATCCGCGCAATCGCCCATTTGGCGACCAAGCCGCGATCGGTCAGCTGGTCAATCGGGGCCTGATAATTCACAGCATCTTCTAGCACTTGCGAGAAATGCGCGATATCGCCATCCTGCAATTCGACGCCATCCAGCGTCGCACCAAAACGGTGCTCCAGAAACTCGGTGCGCACCTTTTCCACGGTCAGCGACGAATGCTCCATCTGGAACAGCGCCTGCACAGCATAAAGCCGTGCGGCGGATTTCATCTTGCGTTTCTGATTACCCGACAGGCCAGTCGTCATGCGATATTACTTCCATCTGTGTCGCCAGCCATCAGCGTATCCTCGCCCCGTGGTTTGAAGCCGATACCCTTGCTGGTGTGCGCCCACTTACGGGCCAGTGCAATCAGATGCAAGGCCGCTGCTGCAGCGCCACCGCCCTTGTTCTGCCCTTCGGGATTGGCGCGCACATCGGCCTGCGCCTTGTTCTCAACCGTCAGGATGCCGTTGCCAATGCACAGCCCTTGCAAACCCAACAATTGCAGGGCGCGGCTGCTGTCATTGCAGACAGTTTCATAATGGGTGGTTTCCCCGCGAATGACGCAGCCCAATGCAACATAGCCGTCAAAATTGCTGCGCCGGTCGCTGATGCCGATTGCCGTGGGAATTTCCAGCGCGCCGGGCATTTCCACCACTTCGAAATCCGCACCTGCAGCGGCAAGTTCGGCCTTGGCGCCGGTCAGCAACCCATGGGCAATATCACTGTAATAGGGCGACACGACGATTAATACCTTCACAGGTTTGTCGAATACGGGCCGCGCAAGGACGGTGTGTTCTTCGGAGGATGCCATGTCTTAACCTTCCGCAATCGGGCGGGTGCCCACGATTTCAATGTTGTAAGCGTCCAACCCTAAATATCGCGTTTCGGGATTGTCGGTCAGCAGGACCAGTTTGTTCAATCCCAGCGTCGACAGGATCTGCGCGCCCAGTCCGGTGTTCTTGACCGTGCGCGGGCCCTCGTCTTCGTCATCAAGGCGCAGCTTCGGGAAGGGATCGCGAAACAACACGACCGCGCCGCGGCCCTCATCGGCGATAATCTGCATCGCACGGGGCAACTCGTCGGCCGGGCTGGGACCCAGCCCCAAGATATCTTCCAACGCGTTGATCGCATGGGTGCGTACCAAAACAGGGGCATCGGTCGAAATATCGCCTTTGCTCAACACCACATGATCCGTGCCGGTGATCTGGTCGGCAAAGACCCGCATCTGCCATTCCCCGCCATAGGCCGAGGTCACCTTGCGCGTGTCACGCTCGACCAGCAGGTTGTCGTGCGCGTGGCGATAGGCAATCAAATCGCTGATCGTGCCGATTTTCAGACCGTGTGCCGCGCCAAAGGCCACCAGATCCGGCAGCCGCGCCATGGTGCCGTCCTCTTTCATGATCTCGCAAATCACGCCCGAGGGATGCAACCCCGCCAAACGGCTGATATCGACCGCCGCTTCGGTATGGCCCGCACGCACCAGCACCCCGCCATCGCGCGCGCGCAACGGGAACACATGGCCCGGCGTGGCAATATCCGCCGCACCATTCGCCTCGTCAATCGCCACAGCCACGGTCAAGGCCCGATCCGCTGCTGAAATCCCCGTGGTGACCCCTTCGCGGGCCTCGATGCTGACGGTAAACGCAGTCTCGTGGCGCGAGGAGTTATGCATCGCCATCATCGGCAGCTCCAACGTCCCGATCCGTTCTGCCGTCATCGGCAGACAGATCAAGCCACGCCCGTGGGTCGCCATAAAGTTGATCGCATCCGCGTCGGCAAACTGCGCCGGAATGACCAGATCGCCTTCGTTCTCGCGGTCCTCATGGTCCACCAGAATGAACATCCGCCCTGCCCGCGCGTCTTCGATAATTTCTTCAATAGGAGAGATGGCCGCTGACAGCCCCTCTTCCACGGGTCCGGGTGTTTCAAAGTTCATGGCATTTCCTCGCGACATTGCCCCGCTGATACCGCAGCACAACCGTCTTGACCAGAGCCGCAAGACGGGGTGGCGGCATCCACTACGCCCCCCCTGCAGGCACACGCCCGCACCGCCCTTCATCTTGCGCGTAAACGCGATTCTGCCCCGGATCACATGGGCCGCCGGCAGCGTTTAACCGGCAGCCAAACCAGCCTTCATCGCTGTGCTTTCAGGAAAATACCGCGCCGTCTCAAGATAGCCGGCCGCCTGTGCGGCCGTGCTCCAGTCGCGCTCGATCCCCGTGTCGCCAATAACCAGCACCTGATCACGGCTCAGACGTTGCCCTGTGATGACACCGCCCAGATGGTCACGCATGTCCGACCAGCTGTCGGTGAACTTGGGGGCCATCGCCACATGATCCAGCACCGGATTCGCACCGCCGACCGCATCCGCGTTCAACGGCGCGTGCACCAGCGCTAGCTTGCGCGCGCCTTGCACCGCGCTCAACACCTCGCTGCGTGCCACTGGAACCGCAGGCGCTTCGGCCCGCACAATCCGCAAGGCGTTGGAGGAAAACAGCAGCCCCATAATGTCGCGCCCTGTCGCTTTGCGTACCGCCGCATAGGTCGGGTAATCCAGCCCAAGCGCACGGGCACGCGCCACGTGCATTTTGACGACCATCAACGGCATCGCTTTGGGCATCGCCGCATCGCGGGCCTTTTGCCACTGAAACGCGCGGTACTTGCCGCCCCGCTCCATCGTGGGACCTTGGTTATGCCCGATGCCCGCGATCATGACATTTCCGCCAAGCGGGCCACGTAACGGGCCAATGTGTCGATCTCCAGATTGATCCGGTCGCCGACCTTCACATCACCCCAGGTTGTCACTTCTTTGGTGTGGGGGATGAAATTGATACCGAAATCGCAATCCTCCACTTCGTTCACGGTCAAGGAGGTGCCATTCAGCGCGACCGATCCCTTGGGCGCAATGAACCGCGCCAGATCTTTCGGCGCACGCAGGGTGACGCGGGTGCTGTCGCCCTCGTCAACCATGGCGACCACTTCGGCCACACCGTCCACATGGCCCGACACAATATGTCCGCCCAATTCGTCGCCCACCTTCAGCGCGCGCTCCAGATTAACCCGCCGCCCCTCGACCCAATCGCCAAGGCTGGTCTTGCTGACGGTTTCGGCGCTGATCTGCACCTCGTACCAATCCGGCCCCAAAGCGACGACAGTCAGGCAAACGCCGTCGCTGGCAATCGACGCGCCCATATCAATGCCCGCCGTGTCATAACCGGTGGTGATCCGCGCCCGCAGATCGCCGTCTTGATGCAACGCTGCAATTTTACCAACGTCGGTAATTATCCCCGTGAACATGGCGGCCCTTTCTTATAAATCTTCTCTTGACGTATCGCCCGTAAGCTACGCTGACAAGAGCCGCGCGGGTCGCAGATGCAGTTGCCACATTTTCGCCCCCATTTAGTGTAGAAATAGAACGAACGTGACCAAAACGAGGCATTGATGAGCGCGCCATCCCCCGACAAGCGGGTTTTCCTCTTCCTGCAAGGGCCGCACGGCCCTTTCTTTCACCGGCTCGGCAAAATGCTGCGGCTGGCGGGGGCGGACGTTTGGCGTGTGGGGTTCAATGCCGGCGATCGTGCCTTCTGGTTTCACGCCGCAAGCTACATCCCCTTTCGGGGCACCACTGGTGAATGGGGTGACACTTTCGCCGCTCTCTTGAGCGAAAAGAACGTCACCGACATCGTGCTTTATGGCGATACCCGCCCGATCCATTCCGAAGCCGTCGCCGAAGCCAAACGGCGCGGAATCACGGTCCATGTCTTTGAAGAAGGCTACATGCGCCCCTATTGGGTCAGCTATGAACGCGGTGGATCCAACGGCAATTCACGTCTGATGGATATGAGCATCGCCCAGATGCAAGCCGCGCTGGCGCAATCGGACATGGAAGCGCCCCTGCCGCCGGGGCATTGGGGCGACATGCGCCAACACATTTTTTACGGCGCGCTGTATCATTGGTTCGTGATGTTCAGGAACAGCGATTACCGCAATTTCCGCCCCCACCGCAGCCTGCCCGTCACCAAGGAATTCGCGCTTTACGTCAAGCGCTTGCTCTTGATGCCGTTTCTGGCTGCCGACCGCTTGATTGCAACCATGCGCATCCGTTTGGGCGGGTTCCCGTATCATCTGGCGCTTTTGCAATTGGAACACGACAGCTCGTTCCAGAAACATTCGCCGTTCGAAACCATGTCGGATTTTCTTGAACTGGTGATCAAAGGGTTCGCCGAAGGGTCACCGAAACATCATCACCTTGTCGTCAAGGCACACCCGCTGGAAGACGGCCGCGTGCCGGTGCGCCGTGACCTCAAACGCCTTGCCCTTGCGCATGGCGTTGCAGATCGCGTGCATTTTGTCCGTGGCGGCAAGCTGGCGCAACTGTTGAATGACGCACGCACCGCCGTCACCGTCAATTCGACCGCCGGTCAACAGGTACTGTGGCGCGGCATTCCCCTCAAGGTCTTTGGCCGCGCGGTCTATGCCCAGCCCGAATTCGTGTCAGATCAACCGCTGGCTGAATTCTTTGCCTCTGCGGCGCGCCCCGACAACAAGGCCTATAAAGATTACCGCCGCTATCTCCTTGAAACCTCGCAGGTTCCCGGCGGATTCTATTCTGCGCGGGGGCGTCGTCAATTGTTGCGTCAGGTGGTCGACATGATGTTGTCAGGCGAAGATCCCTATGACGCCCTGCAATCGGGCACCGCGGCCCCACGGCAACAGTTGCGGGTTGTCACCTGACATAACAGCCTTGTCACACTGGATTTTCAAATCTCCCTAGGGTAGCGTTCAATCAATTACGTCGAAACAATCGACGAATTTTGAGGCAGAGTTGAACAGGTCGAGGAGACCGGGCAGTGAAATCCGTATATTTACGGTGGGCGCGTCCCATCGCAACCGTCGCGGCGTTGGCCGTTATTTCGTCATGTGGTCTGCCGCAGGTTGGCCCCAACAAACGTCAAATCTATTCCGGTTCAGTTCAGAAAGACGGCGACGCATTCGTCGTGTCCGTGAACGACCGTGTGACCCGCGCCACCGCTGTGGTCCCCGCTTTGGGGTTCTCCGAAGCCTTCAAGAATGCCTCACAGCTTGGCTCTGACACGATCCGCGCTGGCGACGTGTTGGGCATTACCGTTTATGAAAACGTCGACGACCCGCTGTTAGGCGTCGAAGGATCCCCCGCAACCATCCTTGAAGAAGTGCAGGTGGACGGGGCCGGTTTCATTTTTATTCCCTACGCCGGCCGGATCAAAGCCGCAGGCAATACGCCCGACGCAATCCGCCGCATCATCACCAACAAGCTGGGCGAACAGACGCCTGATCCACAGGTCGAAGTGCGCCGCGCCGCGGGCGACGGGTCAACCGTGTCGCTGATCGGCTCCATCGGCGGTCAGGGCGTGTATCCGATTGAACGCCCGACGCGCACCCTTGGCACCATGTTGGCGCGTGCCGGTGGCGTGACGATCGAACCTGCGATTGCGCAGGTCACCGTGATCCGCGGCAAACAGCGCGGTAAAATCTGGTTCGAAGACCTGTATGACCACCCCGAGCTGGATATCGCCCTGCGCGCTGGCGATCGTATTCTGGTCGAGGAAGACACCCGTTCTTTCACCGCCCTTGGTGCAACCGGCGGGCAAGCACAGGTCCCCTTTGAATCCCAGACGCTTTCTGCGCTTGAAGGGATTGCACAGGTTGGCGGGCTGAACGCCGCAACCGCAGACCCGACAGGCGTCTTTGTCTTCCGCAACGAACCGGCCGAAGTCGCGGCACAGGTGTTGGGCCGCAACGATCTGACCGGCGCACAGCGTATGGTTTACGTCCTCGACCTCACCAAACCCAACGGCATGTTCATGGCCCGCGACTTTGTGATCCGTGACGGTGACACGCTTTATGTCACCGAAGCGCCGTTCACCCAATGGAACAAAGTCATTTCGGCGATCACCGGCACGGCAACATCTGCCGCTGGTCTGACCACCCTTTCGGGCGGCTGATCCGCGTGGCTCTCGGGCCCGAGACATATGACACACCAGCCGCCGGCCCTGCAAAGGACCGGCGGCTTTTTGTGTATAACGGCGGTTTTCTGACCCAGCGGCGGGTGCGGCGCATTCTTCAACTTTCAGGCTATGCGTTGCACCTTGGTCTGCCCCGCGACGGCGACGGCGTGGCGATCTGGGGGAACTCCCCCACCGCCCACCGTGGCCTGCGCGTGGCTGAAAAATATGCCGCTCCGATTGTGCGGGTCGAAGACGCGCTTTTACGCTCGCTCCATCCGGGCCGCGCGGGCGAACCCCCTCTGGGGTTGATGATCGACACCAAGGGCGTGCATTTTGATCCGGCGGTCCCAAGTGATCTGGAAGAATTGCTGGCCACCCATCCGCTTGATGATACTGCACTGCTGAACCGCGCCCGTGGGGCCATTGCGCGGCTGGCCGAAACGCACCTTACGAAATACACCGCATTTAACCTCGACACCCCCGCCCCTGATCCGGGGTATGTCCTTGTGATTGATCAAACTTTCGGGGACGCCTCGGTGACCGCCTGCGGTGCGGACCGTGGCCGGTTTATGGAAATGCTGGTCTTCGCTCAGGAAGAACACCCCGGCGCGCGCGTGATCATCAAGACCCATCCCGAAACGCTGGCCGGTTATCGCAAAGGGTACTTCAGCCCCGAGGATGCCAACAGCCGCATCACCCTGATGGCCGACCAGATCAGCCCATGGAAGCTGTTTGAAGGGGCCGTCGGGGTTTACACCGTGTCCTCGCAAATGGGGTTCGAAGCGATCTTTGCCGGTCACAAACCCCGCGTTTTTGGCCAGCCGTTTTACGCCGGATGGGGCCTTACTTCGGACGAATTTCCCGTTCCGCGCCGCCAACGCAGCCTGACCCGACCGCAGCTTTTTGCCGCCGCGATGATCCTTTATCCGAAATGGTACGACCCGTTTCGCGACCGCCTTGGCACTCTGGAAGACGCCATCGAAGCGTTTGCCGCACAGACCCGCAGCTGGCGCGAAGATCACGCAGGCTGGACGGCATCGGCCATGCGCATGTGGAAACGCAAACCGCTGCAAGGGTTCTTTGGCCAGTACAAACCTGTAACCTTTGAAGATGACCCCGCCAAAGCCCGTCAAACCGGCACACCGTGGATGGTCTGGGCCGGCAAAGCCCAAGTCGGCCACGCGGATGCGATATCGGTCGAAGACGGCTTTCTGCGCTCCAACGGTTTGGGCGCCGAACTGGTTCCCCCGCTGTCGCTCGTCTGCGACGATCTCGGCATCTACTATGATCCCAGCCGCCCCAGCCGACTTGAGAAATGGATCGAACAGCGCGCCACCCTGCGTCTCGATCAGCAAATCCGTGCGCGCAAACTGATCGAACGGCTGACCGAGGAAGGCCTCAGCAAATATAACCTCGCCGCCGCCGCCGTGCCGGACCTTTCCGGCTTGCCCGAAGGCCGCCGTATCCTTGTGCCCGGTCAGGTGGAGGATGACGCATCCATCCGCACCGGCACCGATCACGTGCAAACCAACCGCGCGCTGCTGGAAGCCGTGCGCGCCGCAAATCCCGATGCGTTGATCCTTTATAAACCCCACCCCGATGTCGAAGCGGGCCTGCGCACAGGCACCACCGATGCTGACGCGCTGGCCGATCTGACACTTACGCAGGTCGACCCGATTGCGCTTTTGGCCCATGTGGACGAGGTGTGGACCATGACGTCCCTTCTGGGGTTCGAGGCGCTGTTGCGCGGCCTGCCCGTTACCACGTTGGGCGCGCCCTTTTATGCGGGCTGGGGCCTAACCGCCGACAAAGGGGACGTGCCACCCCGCCGCCGCGCAGAACCCACTCTTGAAGGGCTGGTGCATGCGTCCTTGATTGATTATCCGCGCTACCGCGATCCGGTCAGCGGCTTGCCCTGCCCTGTCGAAGTTATCGTGCAACGGCTGGCCACCGGCACTGTGCCGCGCCCCGGTCCGGCGAACCGCTTGCTCTCGAAATTACAAGGTGTCTTTGCCACGCAAGCGCATCTGTGGCGCCGGTCCTAGCCGTTGATATCCTGACCGCGCGTCCAGACCTGCAACACATCCGGCCCGACCACACGGCTTTCGCGCAGCACAAAACGCGGGGCCTCGCTAAGCCGTGCCAGCCCCATTGCGCCAATCCCCGGCAGACCTTCGGCACCGATCACGACACCGGCGGTAAAGCCGACCAGATCATCCACCAGATCGCTCTCCAGCAGGGACGCGGCCAGCGCCCCGCCGCCTTCGCAGAACACACGGGTCAACCCGTGGCTGCCCAGTTGCTGCAACACATCACCGGGATCAAGCTGCGACCCCGTCGCGCGACACGCCAGCAACGTAGCCCCCAGATCGCGCCATGTCTGTACCAGCATGCTGTCCGCATCCATCCCGTGACACAGGATCAACGGCACCTCCTTGGCCGTGCGTGCCAGCTGCCCCATCAAGGGCAGATCAAGCCTGCGCGAGACGACAACACGTGCGGGTTGATGTGCGATGCCCAGATCGCGCACTGTCAGGCTGGGATCATCCTTGCGGGCCGTGCCGCCGCCCACCATCACCGCATCATGACGGCTGCGCATGGCGTGGACCTCCCGCCGTGCTTGCGCACCGGTTATCCACTGGCTTTCGCCTGTGCCGGTGGCAATACGCCCGTCGAATGAATTGGCCAGTTTCAGCGTCAGAAACGGACGCCCAAGTTCGGTACGCGCGAAAAATCCCGCGTGATCGCGCGAGGCTTCTTGCGCCCCTTCGCCCAGATCTACCGTGATCCCCGCGTCGCGCAGCATGGCAATGCCCTTGCCATCAACACGCGCGTCGCTGTCGGTGATGGCAACCACCACCCGCGCCACACCCGCCGCGATAAGCGCCTCTGCGCAGGGCGGGGTTTTGCCGTGATGTGAACAGGGCTCCAGCGTGACATAGGCCGTGGCCCCGCGCGCCGCCGCCCCCGCCTGTGCCAGCGCTTCGGTTTCGCCATGTGGCCTGCCGCCGTCCTGCGTCCAGCCGCGCCCGATAATGCGCCCCGCCTTGACGATGACACAGCCCACAGCGGGGTTGGGCCAGACACGGCCCATCCCCCGACGCCCCAAACTCAGGGCCAACCCCATGAAACGGGCGTCGCTCGTGGTGGCGTTGTTCACTCTTCTGGCGAATGATCGGGGCGCAATTCCTGAACGAACTTGTCGAAATCATCCGCCGCCTGAAAGTTTTTGTACACACTGGCAAAGCGCACATAGGCCACGGTATCAATCCGCGCCAAGGCTTCCATCACGATCTCGCCAATCTGTTTCGACCCGATGTCGGTCTCGCCCATGCTCTCCAACCGGCGCACGATGCCGCTGATCATCTGGTCGATCCGTTCCGGATCAATCGGACGTTTCTGCATGGAAATGCGGATCGAACGCTCCAGCTTGTCGCGGTCGAAATCTTCGCGTTTGCCCGAGGTCTTGATCACGATAAGATCACGCAACTGAACCCGCTCGTATGTGGTGAACCGTCCGCCACAAGCAGGACAAAACCGCCTGCGCCGGATCGACACATGATCCTCTGCCGGCCGGCTGTCTTTTACCTGAGTGTCAATGTTTCCGCAAAACGGGCAGCGCATGGGCCGTCCCCCTTCTATTCTTTTACAACCGCACTTGTGGGGAGTTTTACCCCTTTCCCTATAGGTATAGGCGAGCCGCGAGGTTTTGGGTAGGGGCGAATTGTTACGCAACATCTTGCGGTGACAGGCGAGTCTTGCGGGCAACGGTGAGCCTGTTCCCGCCCGCCTGCCTGTCTATCCGCCAGCCCGTCAATCAGGCGCGAAATGCGCCGCTACACTCCGCCCATGCGCAGCATCCCGATGTTCAAACAGGAAAATACCCTGCCAAGTGCCCAGGCGCATCTGCCCCGATGTCACAGGAATGGACAGGCTGACAGGCAACATCGCCGCTTTGATATGGGCCGGCATATCGTCGGGCCCTTCATAGGTGTGGGTCAGATAACGCATGGACGGATCAGTGGTAGGCGGCACAAGCCGCTGGAAATAAGCCAAAAGATCGGTCTGCACCTCCGGATCTGCATTTTCCTGTATCAACAGCGACGCGGAGGTGTGACGGACCATCAACGTCAGCAGCCCGTCGCCCTGCCCCCGCACCCAGCCCGCGACGTCACCGGTAAATTCATAAAGCCCCTGCCCCGAGGTCGCGATTTGAAAAGTGGTTTGCATCAAGCGGCCTATTTGGTCGAGCGGGTGAAAGCATCGCGGCAGTACCGGCGTGCCACTGCTGATTTGCGCATCACGCCCGCCTTGCGAACCGACAGGGTTAATCCGTTGCGGACCTGCGCCAGCCCCTTTGGCGCGGTGGTAAAGATTACACTTTTGCGGCCCGGCACTGTCACGCTGGGCCCAAACGGTGTCTTCACATAGATCCTTGTCGTTTCGGGCCGCCCCGACCGACGTTCGATAAAGGTTGCCGCCCCACACCAGTATTCCGCTGCACCGAAATTTGTGCCCTGAACCACTTCGAAGTCACTGTCAGAGATTGGCGTGATGACAATCCTGTCCTCTTCACCGTCAGTATTGGCGAAGCCGGCAAAGGGGACCGACGCCAGTACCAGACCCAATCCCGCCATTCTCATCGATTGATCACCCGCGCATCTGCACAAAACTGATAGGCATGATCCACCGACAGGGACGCGCCGGCCCTGCGCAACGACGCGCCAACAATGAACACCGGCGACGGGTCCAGTCCCGTGGGATCAAGGGTAAACCGCACCGGTGCCCGTTGCCCCAGCCCCGGCGTGCGCCCCTCTGCAATAAACATCCGCGCATTCCCCCGCGCCCCCAATATGGTGCGGGCGTAATCCGCGGCCGCGCACCACATACCGCGCGCGCCGTATCCACCACCATTCACCACCTCGAAACCTTCGGCGACACCGGTGACCGTCACACGGTTTTCCGCTGTGAATTCCTGCGCATAAAGCGGCGTGGAAATCCCCATCACAAAGGAGGCAACCAGCAGCTTGCAGCGCATCTTCACTGATCCGCCCTCCTCAGCAGGATGTCCTCCAGCTCGATCTGGTAGTCTTTGCAAAACTGATAGGCATGCGCCAGCGGAAGCCCCAGGCCGGCCGTTCTGACGCTGACCGAATAGGATTGTTTCGGCCCGTCCGGCAAACTGCTGGCATCCGTGGTGAACACCGCCCCTTTGCGGCCCGCCACGGTGACCGAGGGCCCGCGCGGCGATTGCACATACAGACGCGGGTTTCCCGATTGCCGCTGGCCGTTCAACACATAATCCGCGGCTGCGCACCACATGCCCCGCGCGCCCTCTCCGCGCCCTTCGATCACTTCAAAAGAGGTGGCGCTGATCGGCACAACATTCAGCCGGTTCACCGCCAGATAGGATTGCGCCAGTGCAGGCAACGGCAGGACGGCACAGATCAGGGAAAAGCATAGACGTCGCATAAGGAAACTCCTTCAGGTTCGCTGTCTAACTTAGGGCATCGTGACGAAAGGGCAAAGTCACGAGCCCGTGCGCATGGAACGAAAAAGGGCCGCCCCATCGGGCGACCCTCAATTCTGTCAAACTGCTGTTCAGCTTACTGATCCAGAAACGACCGCAGCTTGCGCGACCGGCTTGGATGCTTGAGCTTGCGCAGCGCTTTTGCCTCAATCTGGCGGATACGTTCGCGTGTCACGCTGAACTGCTGCCCCACTTCTTCAAGCGTGTGATCGGTGTTCATGCCGATGCCGAAACGCATCCGCAACACACGTTCCTCACGCGGCGTGAGCGAGGCCAGAACCCGTGTTGTCGTTTCCTTGAGGTTTTCCTGAATGGCGCTGTCCAAAGGCAGCACAGCATTCTTGTCCTCGATGAAATCGCCCAACTGGCTGTCTTCTTCGTCGCCGATTGGCGTTTCCAGTGAAATCGGTTCCTTGGCGATCTTCATCACCTTGCGGACCTTTTCCAAAGGCATCTGCAGCTTTTCGGCCAATTCTTCCGGCGTCGGCTCGCGGCCGATTTCGTGAAGCATTTGACGGCCCGTGCGCACCAGCTTGTTGATCGTTTCGATCATATGCACCGGAATACGGATCGTGCGCGCCTGATCTGCAATCGAACGGGTGATCGCCTGACGGATCCACCACGTCGCATAGGTCGAGAACTTATAACCGCGGCGGTATTCGAATTTATCGACCGCTTTCATCAGGCCGATGTTACCTTCCTGAATAAGATCAAGGAATTGCAGGCCACGGTTGGTGTACTTCTTGGCAATCGAGATCACCAAACGCAGGTTCGCTTCGACCATTTCTTTCTTGGCCTGACGGGCTTCTTTCTCGCCCTTCTGGACCTGCTGCACGATACGGCGGAATTCGGGGATATCCAGACCAACGTACTGACCAACCTGTGCCATATCGGCGCGCAATTCTTCGACCTTGTCGGTGGATTTCTCGATGAACATCTGCCAGCCGCGGCCGGGCTTTTCGGCCATCCGCTCCATCCAGTTCGGGTCCAGCTCGTAGCCGCGATAGGCGTCGACGAATTCCTTACGGTTGATGCGCGCCTGATCCGCCAGTTTCACCATCGCAGAGTCGATCTGCATGATACGGCGGTTGATGCCATACAGCTGGTCGATCAAGGCTTCGATACGGTTGTTGTGCAGGTGCAGATCATTGACCAGCAACACAATTTCCGACCGCAACTTCTGATACTTGTCTTCTTGCTTTTTCGTGAACGAATTGTCTTCGTTCAATGTCGCAGAAATCCGGCTATCCTGCATTTCGCTCAGCTTGACGTAATCGTCAGCAATGATGTCCAGCGCTTCCAGCACCTGTGGCTTCAGCGCGGCTTCCATTGCGGCCAGCGACATGTTGGCCTGTTCGTCATCATCGTCGTCGTCATCATCACTGGCGATCGGGTTGCCGTCCGCGTCAAGCTCTTGCTTTTGCTCTTCGGTCTTGGTTTCTGCCACGCCGCCGACCGCAGGAACAACCGGTGTTGTCTCCCCGTCTTCGCCCAGCTGGTCGCCAAAGGTCGCTTCAAGGTCAATCACATCGCGCAGCAAAATATCTTCGGACAAAAGTTCGTCGCGCCAGATCGTAATCGCCTGAAAGGTGAGCGGGCTTTCGCACAGCCCTGCGATCATCGTGTTGCGCCCCGCCTCAATGCGTTTGGCAATCGCGATCTCGCCTTCGCGGCTCAGCAATTCAACCGACCCCATTTCGCGCAGGTACATGCGAACCGGATCATCGGTGCGGTCCAGTTTTTCAGCCGTGCCGGAGGACAGCGTGACCTCTTTGTTGCTGTCCGTGGTGACGACATCGGTGCCGCTCTTGGCTTCTTCCTCTTCGGCGTCCTCGTCTTCGATGATATTGATGCCCATCTCGGACAACATCGACATCACGTCTTCGATTTGCTCTGATCCGACCTGATCGGGCGGCAGCACCGTGTTCAGCTGGCCATAGGTGATATAACCCTTCTCGCGCGCCTCCGAGATCATCTTTTTGACGGCGGCCTGGCTCATATCCAGGGAATGACCGTTGTCGCCCTCTTCGCGCTTGGTGTCTTCGTTGGTGTCTTTAGCGGCCATGTAAGTCCCTCCAGCGCAAACGCGCGAATCAGTGTCCGGTGATTCGTTAATGCCGAATCATGCGGGTTTCGGCGTGATTCTTAAACCCGATATCCTGCTTTTTCCTAAAGTACCTGCCAAAAGATCACGCTGCACCGTTTCGGGTCTCAACTTTGATCCTTGGATTTACTAAAAATGATCTTCTCCATCAGCGTATCCCACGCGCTACGCTCGTCTTTGTCGATGCGCGCACCATTGTCGCCCACCAGATATTCTGCCGATTCCTGCTGGCCCGACCGGGTCGCTTCATCAGCCGCACGTGCGGCCTCCGACAGACGCCATGTCACACCTTCGTCTGCCACACCGTTCAGGTCTTCAACCGCTTCGGCAATCTCCGCATCCAGCCCCCGCGCCGCTTCCAGCTTGGCCAGTTCTTCGGCCACCGTCAGGCTGGCCATTTCCGTATCACCGGGCTTTCGAATGCAGGGCGTGATCGCTACGTGGCGCTGGGACAGCAGGTTTTCAAGGGTATCCTCCCCCAGTGCGGTCGAAATTTTTTCGCGCAACACCTCGGGCCCCTCATGCGCAAACCGCAACATCACATCGCGCAAACTGCGGTGTGTGGCGTCCAGACAGGCCATGCCCTCCAGCCCGCTTTCGAACTTTTCGATGATCTCGGGCGTGGTGGCCAGGGCGGCCAGCACCACCGCCTCGCGCAGATGCTCTGTCATGCGGGCATCCGTCGCCGCCACCAGAACCGATGACTTCGCCGTGTGGCTCGCTTTATAGGGCGGCTCCTTGCCCCATTTGCCCTTGCCCGCCCATTTGCCATCGCCTGCGGCCACGGCGGCACGCCCGCCCGATTGCGGGCGAAACAGCTTCCAGCGCAGGTCTTTGATTTCCTGCCCGTAATGGCTGCGGATTGACGGGTCCTGAATAAGTTTGATCTTTTCGCGCAGCGCCTTGTCCAGCGCCGCCTTGCGTTCGGGGCTGTCAAAAACGCGGCCTTCGGTTTCCCGCTGCCACAGCAGTTGGACCATCGGCACCGCCCCGTCGATCAGTTTTTGAAACGCACCCTTACCAGCAGATTTCAACAGATCATCCGGGTCCTGCCCTTCCGGCATCATCGCAAAGCGCAGGGATTTGCCGGCCTCGATCAGCGGCAGTGCCAGATCAATCAGGCGCAGCGCCGCGCGTTGCCCGGCCGTATCTCCGTCCAGCGTGATTACCGGTTCGGGATCAATCCGCCACAGCATCGCCAACTGGTTTTCGGTGATCGCCGTACCCAAGGGGGCCACCGCCGCCTCGAATCCCGCCTGTTGCAGCGCGATCACGTCCATATACCCTTCGGCTACCAACAAGGGCTGCCCCTTGCCCGCCGCCGTGCGCGCCTCTTTCACATTATAAAGACTGCGCCCCTTGTCGAACAATTCCGTCTCTGGCGAGTTCAGGTATTTCGCATTGTCATTCGGGTCCATCGCCCGCCCGCCAAAGGCAATCGCCCGCCCCCGCGCATCGCGGATCGGGAACATGATCCGCCCGCGAAACGTGTCATAGGGCTTACCGCCCTTGCTCGACGGCTTGGCCAGCCCCGCACCAAGGATCAGCTTGTCGTCAATGTCCTTGCCCTTCAGCGCGTCCCACAGCCCTTGCCATGTGTCGGGCGCGAATCCGATTTCCCAGCGTTCCAACGCGGCATCATTCAGGCCCCGCTTGTCCAGATAAGCCCGCGCATCCGCGCCCGCATTGGTCTTGAGCTGCAACCGGAACCAGCGCACCGCCAGCTCCATCACATCGGCCAGCTCAGTGCGTTTGTCGGCCTTCTCCTGCGCCCTCGGGTCCTGTTTGGGCACCGGCATGCCGGCCTCGCGCGCCAGAATCTCGACCGCTTCCATAAACCCTACGTTTTCAGTCTCGCGGATAAAGGAAATTGCATCACCCTTGGCATGACAGCCAAAGCAATAGTAAAAACCTTTGCGGTCATCGACATGAAAACTGGCGGATTTTTCCTGATGGAACGGGCATGGGGCCCACATGTCGCCCTTGCCCTGATTGGACTTGCGGGCATCCCACATGACTTTTCGCCCGACAACCTGCGACAGGCTCGATCTCGTGCGTAACTCGTCTAAAAATCCGGGTGGAAGGCTCATGCGTCTTTATATCGGACGGCCAAGGTCGAAGTCCATATGGCGCGCCGCTTATTGCTGCAAACACAGCTCCGTCCAGGCTTCAGCCAAGTTCTGGTTACGGATGTCGCGCATCTTCATCTCGTATACCCATGGCGTCAGCAGCGGAATCGCCGTGTTGAAATTCTCGGGCCATGTGGCATTTGCCAACACATGCGCCTGCACCTTGCGTTCCTTGACGCGGTCCAGACGCGCCTGCTGGATTGCTGCGACAACCGTCGCCTGATGGCCACAGCTTTCAACCTTCGCCGCGTCCTGCGCCCAAAGGGGCTGTGCCAAAGCTGATGCCGCGACAGCGGCCAATACCAATACACGTGTCATTCCTGAAACCACCCCGTCAGATTCGAATTTGGCCAAAGGTTAACCGCGTGACGCAACCGCCGCCATAGCCTGTTTCAGATCGTGCAATAAGGTGCCGGCCATCGACCGGAACACCATAATCTGAAAAGCCTCCGCCCCGGTGCGCGTGATAGAGGCATTCATATGCCCCAGCTGGCTGCGCGCCGTATGGCCGCGCTTGAACGTCGCGGCCCGCAGGTCCAGCGGCACCAGCCGCGCCAGCACATCCACCGCGCCCGCACCGCTCACGCTCACCACCGCCCAGGCGTCCGATTGATCCACCACCGCCGCGTGATTGGCCAGCGTTTTGTCCGGTGCTGCGCCGATTAACATCACCTCGTCGCGCCCGAACCAAATGCAGCGCACACCGCCTTTGCCCGTGCTGCGCCCTGCGGCCGGCAATTTCACGCCATGCGCCAGCTCTAACGCACCCGACAGGTCCGATGCGTCGCCGAAGGCAGACAAAGAGGTCATCGACGCAGGCGCGACTTCCTCAACCGTGACAGTTCCCATGACAAGGGGCACCAGCCCCGCACAGGCACTTCGTTCCGTCAACTCAACCACGCACCCGCTCCCCCGCTTCGTCCACAAACACCGGCTTGCAAATCTCGACCTCGGTTTCGATGCCGCGCATGTGATCCACCATACGCACCACCTCGCCCAGCCTTTCCGGCCCGCGCCGCAAAAACGCAAGCCCGATCATCCGCCCGCACTCCGGCGAATATCCGACCGATGACACATGCCCCTGATGGTTCACACGCACGGCCTCTGCCCCACGATCAAACAGGAACGCGCCGCCGCTCAGCGTGCCGTCGGCCGCGACCGGCTTTACCCCCACCAACTGTGGCCGGTTCTCGTCCACCAGCCCGTCACGGGCCGCCATGACCTTGCCGACACAGTCCTTCTTGGCCGAGATCATCCGCCCCATGCCAATATCAAACGCCGTCGTGCGCCCTTCGATTTCCGCATGGGTGATGAACCCCTTTTCAATCCGCAATACATTCAGCGCTTCCATCCCGTAGGGCCCGCCGCCCAGCGCCTCTGACGCCTTAACCAGCACATCAAACAGGCTGGCCCCGAACCGCGCTGGCACCGCCAATTCATAAGCATGCTCGCCAGAAAAGGAGATCCGGAACAGCCGCCCCCGAACCCCGCCGAGGCCTACGTCACCACAGGCCATAAACGGCCAGCGCTCGCCATCGATCGGCGCATCCAATACCCCGTTCAACAGCTCTCGCGCCTTGGGACCGGCAATTGCAAACTGCGCCCATTGCTCGGTAACCGATGTAAACGCCACCTCCCATTCGGGGTGCAAACACTGTGTCACAAACTCCAGATGTCGCATGACATTGCCTGCCGCCGCCGTCGTTGTGGTCATGACAAAATGCTGTTCGCCCAAGCGCGCGCAGGTGCCGTCATCCATGACATGCCCGTCCTCACGCAGCATCAAGCCATAGCGCACCCGCCCAACCTTCAGCGTCGAAAACATATTGGTATAGACGAAATCCAACAGCCTGGCGGCATCGCGCCCCTGAATGTCGATCTTACCCAGTGTCGACACATCACAAACCCCGACCGCGCCCCGCACATATCCGACCTCGCGATCACAGGCCTCGCGCCATGTCGCCTCGCCCGCCTTCGGAAAATAGCTAGGCCTGTACCACAGACCCGCCTCGATCATCGGCGCGCCGCGCTCAACAGAGGCCAGATGCGAGGTCGTCCAGCGTTCGGGCGCAAACCCGTGCCCCTGTGCCCCTGCCCCCATCGCAGCAATGCTGACCGGCGTATAGGGCGGGCGAAAGGTAGTCGTACCCGTTTCCGGTATCCCACGCCCTGTGGCATCCGCCAGAACCGCCAAAGCCGCGACATTCGAATTCTTCCCCTGATCCGTCGCCATGCCCTGCGTCGTATACCGCTTCATATGCTCGACAGATTTAAAATTCTCGACCGCCGCCTGCTTGATATCCTTGACCGACACATCGTTCTGGAAATCAAGCCACGCGCGGCCCTTGCCCGCCACCGCCCACAGCGGTTCCATGCGATAGGCCGCATCCTCGGCCGCCGGCACCTCCACATCAACAGGCTTGCGGCCCAGCGCCTTCACTGCCGCAGCCCCCGCCGCCGCGCCGCTTTCCAGACAGCCCAGCGTCGAAAACACACCATTGCACGCCCCTGCAACAGTCATATGCGCCACCGCCCCTTCACTTGGAACAAAGGCTTGAATGTCATCGCGCCAGCGCGGCCGCCCGCCTGTGTGACAGGTCAGGTTCACCGTCGGGTTCCACCCGCCCGACATGGCCAGACAATCCACCTGCAAGGCTTCTTCCTTACCATTCGCCAAACGCACCGTCACGCTCTCCAGCGCCTTGCGTCCGCCGGAGTTACACACCTGCGCACCGCTGAACAGACGACACTTCAGCCCTTCGGGCTCCACCCCTGCGCGGCTGTCGATCAAGGCCACCACATGCACTCCGGCTTTCTCAAGATCCCGTGCCGTGCGGTGGGCATCATCGTTGTTACCGAAAACAGCCACCCGCTTGCCGGGGGCCACGCCCCAACGGTTCAGATAGGCGCGCACCGCCCCCGCTGTCATAATACCGGGGCGGTCATTGTTCTGAAACGCCACCGGCCGCTCAATCGCCCCTGCCGCCAGCACCGATTGCTTGGCCGCAATCCGCCAGAAACACTCAAGCGGTGCCCCGCCGGTGCGCTGCCCGGTATGCTGGTTCACCCGTTCAAGCGCCCCGTACATCCCCCCGTCATACACACCTGTCACCGTTGTGCGCGACATCAGGCGCACGTTCTCCATCGCGGCGAGCTCCGCCACAGCCTGCGCTGCCCATGCCGCCCCGGCCTGATGCCCCACAGCATCACTTTCCGCGTTTAACCGCCCGCCCATCAGGCTGTCTTCATCGGCAAGGATCACGTCCAGACCACTGCGCCCCGCGCTCAGCGCCGCCATCAACCCCGCAGGCCCCGCGCCAATCACCAAAAGGTCACAGAATGCAAAAGCCTTCTCGTAAGCATCCGGATTGCTCTGCCCGCTCAAGGCTCCCAATCCTGCCGCCTTGCGAATGACCGGCTCGTAAATCGCCTCCCAAAACTTCTTGGGCCACATGAAGGTCTTGTAATAAAAACCGGCACCAAGAAACGGGGCCGCCAGATCATTCACCGCCATCACGTCAAAACCCAACGCCGGCCAGGCATTCTGGCTCTTCGCCACCAAGCCCTCATAAATCTCCACCTGTGTGGCGCGCAGGTTCGGCTCGGCATTTGCCCCCTTGCCCACCGTAATCAGGGCATTGGGCTCTTCGCTGCCTGCACTCAACACGCCGCGCGGGCGGTGATACTTGAACGAACGCCCCATCAGGGTCACACCATTGGCCAACAGGGCAGAGGCCACCGTATCCCCGACAAACCCGTCAAACCCCACACCGTCAAAGGTGAAGCGCAGCTTCCGGCCGCGATCCACGACACCTTTCCCCGCAACCCTCATGATGCCACTCCCATGGCCCGCGTTACATCCGCTGCCAACTCTACCTTTGAAATCTCATGCGTACGCGTGTCACGCGCCACCACCAGCCAGCTCCCACAGCCCGCTTCATGCTGCCACAACTCTTGCGTCACGCCCGCCGGATTGTCGCGCAAATGCAAATACCCGTCCCAGTCCTCTGCTGACGCATCCGGCCCGGGGCGCGCCAACATCACCGCCGCCCCCTGATAATAAAACTCACGCCGGTCCCGATCTCCACACAACGGACATTCAATTCTCACGCGATCCCTCCAAACAAAGCACCCACTTGCCCCTCTTTTTGGCCCTATATACTGTCCGCATTCTCACCCCGCGCTAGTGCAGGTTATGCTGCGCACCCGTTGCCTCTTCATCCATCAACCCTGCACCCGTACGAAACCGGTCCAACCTGTATTTCGCGGCCGCGTCGTGCCGCTCCCCCGTCGCCATTAAATGCGCAAACGCATCACCGGACGCCGGCACCGCCTTGAACCCTCCGTAACACCAGCCGCAATTCAGGAACAAACCCTCCGTCTCGGTCTTGTCGATGATGGGCGATCCATCCGGCGTCATGTCCATGATTCCCCCCCAAGAGCGCAGCACCTTTGCCTTGCCGATCATCGGCATCAGGGTCATCCCCGCCTCCATCACATGCTCCATCATCGGCATATTGCCGCGCTGCGCATAAGACGCGTAAAAATCCAGATCCCCGCCAAAGACCAAACCGCCCTTGTCGGACTGGCTGATATAAAAATGGCCCATGCCGAAACTGATCACGTGATCAATCACCGGCTTCAGCCCCTCTGTGACAAAGGCCTGCAACACATGGCTCTCTACGGGCAAACGCATCCCCGCCATCGCCGCCACTTGGGAGGAGCGGCCAGCGACGACCACCCCCACCTTTTTCGCACGGATCGCCCCGCGCGTGGTTTGCACACCTTTGACAACACCGTTTTCAATGTCGATCCCGGTCACTTCGCATTGCTGGATCAGATCCACGCCGCGCTGGTCTGCGCCGCGCGCAAACCCCCAAGCCACCGCATCATGGCGCGCAGTACCGCCGCGCCGGTGCAGCAATCCGCCATAAATCGGGAACCGCGTGTTGTCGAAATCCAGATAGGGCAGCATATGGCGCACCGCATCAGCGCTCAGCAATTCCGCATCATCGCCCTGTGACGCCATCATATTGCCGCGCCGCGCAAAGGCATCGCGTTGCCCATCAGAATGGCACAGCATCAAAACACCGCGCTGCGACATCATCGCATTATAGTTCAGGTCCTGCTCCAGCCCTTCCCACAGTTTTAACGAATGGGAATAAAACTGCGAATTGCCCTCAAGCCCGTAATTCGCCCGCACAATCGTCGTATTGCGCCCGACGTTGCCCCCGCCAAGATACCCCTTCTCCAGCACAGCGATATTCGTCATGCCGTGGTTCTTGGCCAGATAATAGGCGGTGCTTAACCCGTGTCCGCCGCCACCGATGATCACCGCATCATATTCGGCCTTGGGTTCGGGATCACGCCAATGGGGCCCCCAGCCCTTGTTGCCGCTCAACCCCTCGCGCAAAACGCGCAATCCCGAAAACCGCATAATGAAACCCCTCTTGGCCTTTGCGCCATAAAGGCAGCACCAGCCCAAGGGTACAACGGCTTTTTTCGCCGACTAGCCCATCAGCGACATTAAACTGCCGCCGCTGCGCCAAGTGCCTTCATCATAGCCAAATAGGGGGCCGGTCCGTGACTGATCCGCGCCACCCCTGCTTGTGCCAGTGTGGCGATCGACGGGTCATCCGCCATGCGCATCACATTCACCGGCAGGTCCTGCGCCGCGCAAAACTGCGCAATTTGCCCGACATCCGTGAGCCCGGGCACAAATATCCCGTCCGCCCCCGCTTCGCCATAGGCGATGGCCCGCGCAACAGCCCGTGCCATCAACTCTGCCGTTGGCGCTGTATCGCCGCAGAAAAACACATCCGTTCGCGCATTGATGAAAAACGCAGGGCCCACCGCGGCCCTTATCGCGGCAATCCGCGCCGCCTGATCCTCAAGGGCATGCAACCCCTTACCGGCAACAATGCGATCCTCGAAATTCATACCAATTGCACCGGCCTCGCGCAGCAACACAGCATTCACCGCCACATCGGTAGGCGTAAGCGCATACCCGCCTTCGAAATCCACACTTACCGGTACATCAACCGCACCTGCCACTTCCGACGCCACCCGCAGGGAGGCGGCCATCGGCAATGCCTCGCCGTCCGCAAATCCTTGTGCAGCGGCCACCGCCCAACTGCCAGTCGCTATCGCTTTGGCTCCGGCATCCGCCACCGCCCTGGCCGATCCCGCATCCCATATGTTGTGCAACACAAGCGGTGTGCCTTTCACATGCAACGCTTTGAACGCTGCCGCTTTCTGCGTACTGTTCATCACGTCTCTGCAGACCCCTGCGCGAACCCGCGCTCCATTTCGATCAATGCCTGCTTGCGCCATAACCCGCCGCCATATCCGGTCAATGCCCCATCCGCGCCGATCACGCGGTGGCACGGGATGACAATCGCAATCGGGTTCGCCCCGTTGGCCCTTGCTACAGCCCGTGTCGCGTCGGGGCGCCCCATGGCCTTGGCCACTGCCCCGTAGGACCGCGTTTGTCCTGCCGGAATATCCCGCAGCGCGCGCCAGACCTCTTGCGTGAACGGCGTGCCTAACGGAGCCAGACGCGTTTGAAAATCCGCGCATCGCCCTTGCATGAAGGCGGCCATTTCGCGTTCAATCTGATCGGTCGGCGCGAACCGTCCAAACCCCAGCGATCCTTTGGCAAAGGCATAAAGCCGCTTTAACTCCGCCGGCAGCGCCTTGCGTTCGGCAAACTCCAACAAATGCAGCGCATGTTGATCACTGACCGCAATCATGGGGCCCAGTTTTGTTTCGATCCAATCCGCCCTTAACCGCGCGTCCTGCACAAATTTCGACGGGGGCAACCCCAGAAATTTCGCGAAAGCACTGCGAAACGCGGCGGGGCTGTCGTATGAGGCCTCCATTTGCGCATCAATCACACGGCCCCCTTCGGGCAACACAGCAGCCCCCGTGCGCAACCTTGTCAGCCGCGCCATTTCAAGGAAGGTCATATCGAAATGCCGATTGAAACTGCGCCGCACCGTCGACGGGTCCAATCCCATTGCCTGCACGTCGCGTTCCAGCCAGCGCCGCGCCGGATCATCGCGCAGGGCGGCCAGCAAACGTGCAACCGCCGGATCCCCCTCTGCCGCCGGTGCCATCGGATGGCAGCGTTTGCAGGCGCGAAACCCCGCTTCGATGCAGGCCCCCATCGTTTCAAAGAAAACGCAGTTCTCGCGTTTGGGTTTGCGGGCGGGACAGGTCAGGCGGCAAAACACACCGGTCGAAGTCACGCCGACATAAGCCCGCCCGTCGAAACCCGCATCCCGTGCCAACAAAGCCGCATAAAGCGCCGTGTCATCTGGTAAATCAAACATCATGAAACATGCTTAGCGCCCGCAGCGCAGCCTGTCCGCCCAAGATCGGGCGTCTATTCAAAAAAGGCGCGGCAGGTCAGAAAAAGCGCCGCACATCCAAAAGCGCGTAGCATAAGAAACACGGCAGGGTGTTCGTCCACCCCGCCGTGCCTTTGATCAAAGACCTTTGGCGCGGTAGCTCGCCGCCACCTTGGTGATCGACACCAGATAGGCCGCCGTGCGCAAGTCTTTGACGTCATCGCGCCCGTGCCAGACATCCGCCATCGACTGATAGGCCGTCGACATGGTGTCGTCCAATCCCGACCGCACCAGTTCCAGCTCGCCCGCTCCGCGCAGATACTTTTCCTTGAAATCAGGGCTCAGCTGCCATCCGATGCCACTGTCCGCAGACAGGCGCTCCAACTCGTCGACAACCAACTGGTGGCGCGATTCTTCTTGTCGGCGCTGCATACGGCCAAAGCGGATGTGGCTCAGGTTTTTGACCCACTCGAAGTAGGACACCGTCACACCGCCCGCGTTGGCATACATATCCGGCACAATGACACAGCCCTTGTCGCGCAGGATCTCGTCCGCGCCAGCTGTCACAGGACCATTCGCCGCCTCGATGATCAGCGCCGCCTTGATCCGGTCCGCGTTGCTTAGGTTGATCACCCCTTCCAACGCCGCCGGAATCAGGATGTCGCAGTCCAGCTCCAACAATTTGGCACCGTCCTTTTCGAGCTTGCTGTTGGGGTAACCTGTGATGGTGCCGTGTTTGCCGATCCAGTCATAGACCGCCTGAACATCCAGCCCGCCCTCATCATGCAAGGCCCCGTCCCGTTCGATGATCGCGGTGATCTTGCACCCGTCTTCCTCGCTCAGGAACTTGGCCGCGTGATAGCCCACATTGCCCAACCCCTGCACCACAATCCGCTTGTCTTTCAGCTTGCCGCTCAGTCCGGCCTTTTCCAGCCCCTGCGGATCGCGGAAAAACGCATGCAAGGCATATTGCACGCCGCGCCCTGTCGCTTCGGTGCGGCCCTGAATGCCGCCTGCATTGGTCGGCTTGCCGGTCACACAGGCCACGCCGTTGATGTCGGTCGTGTTCATGCGTTTGTACTGATCCGCAATCCACGCCATTTCGCGTTCGCCGGTGCCCATGTCGGGGGCTGGCACGTTCTGGGCGGGGTTGATCATGTCGCGTTTGATCAGCTCATAGGCAAAGCGGCGGGTGATCAACTCAAGCTCGTGATCGTCATACTCGCGCGGATCAATGCACAAGCCACCCTTGGAGCCACCAAACGGGGCCTCGACCAGCGAACACTTATAGGTCATCAGCGCGGCCAGCGCCTCCACCTCGTTCTGGTTCACGCCAAGGCTGTAGCGAATGCCGCCCTTGACCGGTTCCATATGTTCGGAATGCACCGAACGATATCCGGTAAAGGTCTGGATCTTACCGCGCAGGCGCACGCCGAAACGCACCGTATAGGTCGCGTTACAGACGCGGATCTTCTCCTCAAGCCCCGGTGGCAGGTCCATCAATGCGACGGCGCGGTTAAACATGATATCCACGCTCTCGCGAAAACTCGGCTCGTTAGATGACTGCATCGGTCTCTCCTGTCCTTAGTTCGGGGGCCTGTGCGCGGTGACGTGACGTATCAGTGCGACTCAGCGCCGCACAGGGTGCCCCGCGGCAACCCTACCCCCAGCTTTTGCAAGGTGCGACTTTATTCATCGTTAACAGGCCACCATTTTTTCGCGCGACGAATCGGCCCCTTTTCAGGTGACTGTTCACAGCTGCGAAACAGCCATGCATTAATCACCGCACAGTTGAGTAAAATGCACTTAAAATGCCTATATTCGCCAATGATTTGCCCCATTTCCGCCACGTTCGAAGACGACAAAGGTCGCAAGAAAAAGTCCGCCCATATGTTCTGGGATGCCCTCGACGGGTTTGGCTGGAAAGGTTAACAACGATGACACAAGTTGCACATAAAAAGCGCAGTGCCCTGCGCAACTCGGCTGCATTCTATCGCACATTTGCGAAAGAAGAGGACGGGGTTGCCACGATGTTCGCCATTTTCATGGTCTTCATGATGGTGCTGATCGGTGGCATCGGCGTCGATATGATGCGTCACGAAATGGAACGCACCCGCATTCAGGCGGTTGCCGACCGTGCGGTGCTGGCCGCGGCCGACCTTGACCAGACACTCGACCCCGAAGCCGTTGTGCGCGACTACTTCGCCAAATCAGGTATGGCCGATTTCGTGTCCGAGGTCACCGTGGATCAGGGGATCAACTTTCGCACTGTGACCGTTGACGCCACCACCACGATCAACACCCAATTTATGGATTTCCTCGGGCGGGATACGCTTCAGGTACCGGGCATCTCGACCGCCGAAGAAAAGGTGAACAAGGTCGAGATCTCTATGGTGCTCGACATCTCCGGTTCGATGCGGACCAACAACAAGATGGAAAACCTGCATGACGCCGCGGGGGCCTTTCTTGATGCGGTTCTCAAAGAGGAAAACGAAGACCTGATTTCGGTTTCCGTCGTTCCCTACACCGCGCAGGTGAACGCGGGCGAAGATATCTTTGATCTGATGGATGTCGATCGGACCCACCGTTACTCATACTGTATCGACTTTACCGATGCCGATTTCGACAACCGTGCAATCTATGCAGGTCATGTCGCCGGCAGCGAACCTTACGAGCATATGCAGCACTTTGATGCCAGCTACAGCTGGAACGGTGACCGTTCGGAGGATTCGATCCCGAATCCCGGCTGCCCCAAGCAACCCTATGAGGAAATCACCGCATTTTCTCAGGACAAGGAAGCGCTGAAAGCACAGATCAACCAGTTTGTTCCGCGTGCCAACACAGCCATCCATCTGGGGATGAAATGGGGTGTCGGCATGCTTGATCCCGAATGGCGCAACTTCAACGTCGCCCTTGGTGTAGACCCGGCCTTTACCGACCGTCCTGCCAATTATGCCGACCCGGACACGCCCGGTTCAAACGAAACGCTGAAAACCATCATTCTGATGACCGACGGTGAAAACGTCAGCACCCAGCGCATCGTCAAGAACTACGTCTACGCACGGGACAGCCACTGGTTGCACTGGAGTAAATATCCGCTGAACTATTACCTGAACCGGCACGTCCGCTCACGCGATCACTGGCGCTGGAAATACACCAAATACACACCCAGCTACGCAGATTCCTTGCTGAACAACATCTGCGATGCCGCCAAGGAAAAGAACATCGTGATCTGGTCGATCGGCTTTGAAGTTACCGACCATGGTGCCGACGTGATGCGCGACTGTGCCTCCTCTCCCAGCCACTTCTTCCGGGTGGAAGGCATCGAGATCACCGAAGCGTTCGAATCTATCGCCCGTCAGATTAACCAGTTGAGGCTCACACAATGATACAGCCCGTACATTCCCTCTTGCGGCGGTTCCGCCGCGACGAGGACGGCTCAGCGATGCTCATGGAATTCGCGATCTTCGTCCCTCTTCTGTTCGGTGCCTTCCTGATGGCTGTCGAAATGGGGGTCTATTCGATGCGGCAAATGTATCTGGATCGCGGGCTTGATGTTGCGGTGCGCTATATCCGCCTCAATACCCACCAGACGTTTACCCACAACGACATCAAAGAGATGATCTGTAACAATACCGGCTGGCTGGAAAACTGCGATGAAACGCTGCGCCTTGAAATGACCTCGGTAGATCCGCGCCAGTTTGCCAGTTTCGATCAGGAAGTCGACTGCGTTGACACCTCCCTGCCCGTAAAACCGGTGCGCGGTTTCACCCTCGGGAAGTCCAACGAGATGATGATGCTGCGCGCCTGCATCCGCTTCAAACCGGTCTATCCGACCAGCGGTCTGGGTCATGCATTTGAAAAAGACGGCACCGGCAGAGCCAAAATGGTTTCGATCGCCGCCTTCGTACAGGAGCCTTAAAGATGTGGATTGCACGTATCAAAACCCGTCTGCGCGACTTTGGGCGCAATGACGACGGTACCATCGCGGTCGAAGCAACAATCATCCTGCCGATGATGTTCTGGACCTTCCTGTCGGTATTCTCGATCTTCCACGCGTTCCGGACCTACAGCATCAACCACAAGGCCGCGTTTTCCATCGGTGATTCAATCTCCCGTGAAACCGCACCTCTGGATCAGGCATACATCGACGGCTCCTTGCAGCTGTTCGAATACCTGTCCAACAGCCAAAACCTGTCTTCGCTGCGGGTCACCTCGCTGTATTACGACGCCGAAAATGACCGGTTCTACCGCGACTGGTCCAAAACCAGCGGCGGCCGGCCCGAACTCAGCAACGGTGACGTCGCCGATTGGACGTCCAGACTGCCGGTGATGCCGGACAATGAACGTGTCATGCTGGTCGAAACATGGAGCACCTACGAACCGCCCTTCAGAACCGGACTTGAAGAACGCGAGATCAAGAACTTCGTCTTTACCCGTCCGCGTTTTGCACCACGGGTCTGCTGGCAGGAATGTAACTAGGGCGCAATGCCCCGCCGTGCCGGAATTTGCGCGGTCCGCCCTATGGGCGCGGGCCGCGTGTTGCCATCATCGCCGATAAAACTTCGGACATGAATTTGGTCTGGTTGCCCGGTGTCATCCCGCCGATGCCAATGCGCCGCCCCGTGCGCCACCACAATCCTGGACGCCATGCAGCCGGCGCAGGCGCGGTGGTCTTGAGCAAGAAACCGTTCGATGGTTTGAACGCAAAAACACCCCTGTCCATGGTCTGGATATCCTCGACACGTGCAATCACTGTGCCATCGCCGTCACGCAATTCGGTTGGCGTCAACTCCACACAGCTCGCGGTGGATTTGCGCATCTTGTCCGTGAACCACAGCGACGCGGCCCCCAGCACGATCAGAAAGACCTGCCATCCGATCGACGGCGGGCGCGTGAACGCGATATAAATCAGCAAGATCCCCAGCAGCCCAAGGGACGTAAGCCCCAGAATGCGTCGCCCCATCGAGGCACGCGCCACGGCGATAACTTCGTTTTCGTCTTTGAATTCCACTGCCGCTGCTCCGCGTTGATCCAAGGCTCCCTACCCCGCGCGACGGCTATGGGCAAGCAACCGCGCGCTCAGGGGCGTTTGGGCCCCTTGAACTTGCGCCGCATCAACTGTTCTTCCAGCCGGTCCGCCACCTCTTTGCGTTCCTGCGCCGACATGCCGCTGACCAGCTCCAGCCACGCCGCTTGCGCCATGCCCGACAGCTGCGCCGCCACGCCTGTCTGCTCTGCAAACAACCGCTTGATCGCATCTGCATCGAAATCTTCGGCCCGCAACACATCAATCATCTGCTGTTGCGACAACCGCCGCTCTTCGCGGTCCGGCAATCCGGCAGAACGCTCTTTCAAGGCGCGGCGCAACGCACGTTTGTCTTCCTGCGACAACGCCCGCACAAAGGGTGCACCGGAACTGCGCGACATTTCGGGTTTGCGATCCCAGCCGCGCTTGTCACCGGCGTGACGCAGGGCAGCGCCTGCGAAAATCCCCACGAAAACAAGGTTCAAGGCAAGGGACACCCCGAAAGCCCATTTCACTGCACGCCGTGTTCCGCGCTTTGGCACCTGCGTCTCTGTCATCCTAGCTTTCCTCAATGTCCCAGCCAAAGGCACTATATGTCCCGCTGCCGATATCTTCTTCATACGTGCTTTCAACACCCAGCACCGTCCCCGCCAGATCCGGTAGCCCGCTTGGCGGAGCCACGCCCAGCCAAAACCCCAGACAGCTTGCCGTGACCAAACCGCCCATGCCGGGCAATCCGCCCAAGGCCGCGATCCATGCCCGCCACCCGCCGTGCGCCGCGCGCGGTGCCGGTTGCAGCGCCTCCGCGTCCGCCAGAACCCGCGCCATCAATCCTTCCGGCATCTGCGGCGGGGTTGCACGGGCCTGTTGAAACAAGGCCTCAAGCTCGGTGTCGTTCACTCTATCATCCGTCATTGTCATACCCCAAAGCATCACGTTGCCCTGCCAACGCAAGGGCCAATGCCCGTTTTCCCCGTGCGGTCAGGCTTTCCACCGCTTCCACGCCCGTGTCCAGAATGACCGCAATCTCGGGGTTCGCCAAACCGTCGATATGGCGCAACACCACGGCCTGTCTCTGCCGGTCCGGCAGGCTGTCCAAGGCTTGCTGCAAGGCATCTGCCCGTGCTGCATCCTGCATCCTTTGCTCCACACTGGCGCTCGGGTCCGCAGGTTCGTCTATGTCGTCCAAGCCGGTACTGCGCCGCTTGCGCAACCGGTCTGTGCACAGGTTGGCCACCACACGGTACATCCATGTGCTTACCTTGGCCTCGCCACTGCGCCAGTCCGGCGCGATCTTCCACAGGCGCAACAAGGCCTCCTGCGCCACATCTTCGGCCTCGGCCGTGTCGCCCAGCACCCGCAGCGCATGCCCGTAAAGCCGCGGCGTCAGCGCCGTTGCCAGCATCCGTGCCGCCGCATCCTCCCCCGCCGCATAGCGCCGCAGCAAGGCCGCCTCGGCGTCATCGCCGGTGGTCGAAGGGGAATTGGACATATCCATCATGGCTAAGCATCCCGGGGGCGCAAATCAAGCGCCCCCGGGAAACGCATCTTAGTCTGCTTTGCGCTTGTGGTCTTTACCGTGGCCCTTGCCATGGTGCTTGCGCGCCTTCTCGAACTCTTCCGCGCTCAACGACCCGTCTTCGTTGGTGTCCAGCTTGGCAAACATCTTGGCCGGATCGCGCCGTGCGTTCAGCTCCTCAAACGACAGCTTGCCGTCGCCATTGGCATCGACCCGTTCCATCATCTTGGCGCCACGCTTGCCCTGACGACCCTCGGAAGCGGCCTCCAGCTCGGCAGCGTCCAGCTTGCCATCCTTGTTGGTGTCATGCCGCTTGAGCATCTTTTCGGCGCGTTTGCCGCCGCGTTCGCTGGCCCGCTCGGCCCGCTGGGCCTGCATTTCTTCAGGCGTCAGAAAACCGTCCTTATTTGCGTCGGCCTTGTCGAAACGGGCCTGCGCATGGGCGTTCAGTTCTGCTGCGGTAACGGCACCGTTGCCGTCTGCGTCGATCTGCTCGAACATCGCTCCGGCGTCTTTATCGCCGCTCTTGGCCTGTGCCGCGCCGCCAACTGCAATAAGTCCCGCCAGCAAGGCAATCTTCATATGTGTCGCGTTGATCATTGGGTTACTCCATTTGTGATCTTGGGGCCCGTCTTTTCGGGTCCGGTGATCATCAAACGGGCAGCGGGGCGGTTTCCGTCGCAGATTTTTCAATTTTTCCGGAAAAACTTGCGACATCGCGCCGCAACACCTGCCTCTGCCCTTTATTTCCTGTAGGATGAGGCGCAAATAAAGGTCATCAAAAGGAACCGTTATGACCGAGCACGCGCATACCGCAGACAGCCCTGCCGACCTTGCCGCATCAGAAAACGAACGCCCGCGCTGGGGTTCAATGCTGCGCGGTTGGCGCGGGAAATGCCCCAAGTGCGGCTCCGGTCCACTGTTGCACGGATACCTCAAGGTCAACGATCACTGCACCGTTTGCCGTCAGGAATTCCACCACCACCGTGCGGATGACGGGCCTGCATATCTGACGATTCTGATCGTTGGCCACCTTTTGGCACCGCTTTTGCATATCGTTTTTGTGACATGGCGCCCCGAACCTTTGACGTTGTTCAGCATTTTTGCGGTTGGATGTGTCGGATTGTCGCTCTACCTTCTGCCCAGACTGAAAGGCGCAATGATCGGCTTTCAATGGGCCAAGGGCATGGGCGGTTTCGGTGACGAAACCTGACATCCCTTGAAAAGGGACAAAGGCATGAGCATCGACAAAAGCCAAATACGCAACGCATCTACCGTGATCGTGCTGCGTGACAGATTTGAATCACCGCGTATCCTGATGGGGCAGCGCGGGGCCAAAGCCGTGTTTATGCCCAATAAATTCGTGTTTCCCGGCGGCGCTGTGGATGCCGGTGATGCGGATATCCCGCTGGCAAGCCCCCTGCCCGACCTTTGCGCTGCGCGCCTTAGCGAAGATGCCGACGCGACACTGGCCCATGCCATTGCCGTTGCTGCCGTGCGCGAACTATGGGAGGAAACCGGCCTGATCCTTGGCACCAAGGGCGACTGGGACACCCCGCCACCGCCCGACTGGGAAACCTTCGCTGCGACCGGCCATTTGCCTGCGGCCTCTGCCCTGCAATTCAGTTTTCGCGCCCTAACCCCACCGGGGCGTCCGCGCCGGTTTGATGCACGTTTCTTTCTGGTCGACGCTGATGACATCGCCTCCGATCTGGATGATTTCGATGCCGCCTGCGACGAACTCAGCCACCTGCAATGGGTGCCGCTCAGCGAAGCGCGGTCTTTCGACATGCCGTTCATCACCGAAGTTGTCATGGCCGAGGTCGAAGCCCGCGCCAAAGATCGCAGCCCGCCGCAATCCGTCCCCTTCTTCAAGAACAACGATGAAGAAAGCCTGTTCCTGCGCCTGCACGGCACACCGATGAAGGGATAGCCCGCTTTCGCCGCCGCTCTGCCGACCGGAGCAGCGGCGCGCGTGCCTTACTGAAAACTGACGCGCAAGACCGTGCCTTGCGGCACCGCTTCATATTCAAGCTGCCCGTCAAGCTGGCTGGCCGCCGATTCCATCAACATCGCGCCTAGGCCGCTGTCGGCATGCGCATGCGCGTCGGCATCGTCTTGCTTGCCAACCCCGTCGTCCTGACAGCTCAGCACCCAACCCGCCACCTCGGATTGCGTCAGCGCGATTTCAACCGTGCCATCGCGCCCATCGGGAAAGGCATGTTTGATTGAATTCGCGACAAATTCGCTGACAATCATCCCGATCGCAGACGCCTGTCGTGCGCCGACCACGGCATCCACCGCCTGCAATTCGATTTTGACATTGTCAGGAGCCACGTCTTTCAACAGCTTTACGACACGCTCCAGATAGGGCTGCGTATCGACCGACTCCTTGCCCTCGCTGCCCATCAACTCGCTGTGCAAGGACGCAACCGCCCCCAACCGCCGTTCGACAAGCTCCAGCACCTCAACCGCCTCGGGGTCCGAAATACTGCGCGCGGCGACCCGCATGACCGAAGCAATCGTCTGCAACGAATTGCGCACGCGGTGGTCCATTTCACTGCGCAGCGCCTCTTCTTCCAGCAGCCGCTTGCGCAACTCCAACTGCGTCATAACCTGACGTGCCAAAACGCCCAGCGCCTGCCGCTGGAAATCGCTCAATTCGCGCGGCTTGTCATCCAGCACGCACAAGGTGCCAATCGGCAAGCCGTTCGGCGCGACAATGTTCATGCCCGCGTAAAACTGCACTCCGTCCTCTGCGACATGCAGCGGATTATCAACCGTGCGCTCATCCGCAGACATGTCGGAAATCTCAAGGAAATCATCCTCAAGAATGGCATGCGAACAGACCGATTCAGCCAATGTGGTCTCTTCGGGGTCGAAACCGACACGCGCCTTGAACCACTGGCGGTCATGATCCACCAGACTGATCAAAGACACAGGCACATCACAGATTTGCGAGGCCAGTGCGACAATATCATCGAACTCGGATTCCGCTTCGGTATCCAGAATGTCATAGGCCGCAAGGGTCTCTAGACGCTGCGCCTGCTTTGGGTGTTCATCAGCTAGAATTGTCTCATTCCTTGATCGCTTCAAATCCAGAAACCGACCATATCAGCATGCACAACCAGCTGCTATCCACAAAACCACCTTGTCTGGCGTGTTCCCAACACAAGACCGTCATCGCCTTAGACCGCTAGAACCAGCGCTAAAATTGACACGACCAGAATGGCCATGCCCGCCCATTCCCGCGCCGATATCTTTTCGCGGAAAAACATGACAGAGGCGGCAATGCTGAAAATAATCTCGACCTGCCCCACGGCTTTGACATAGGCCGCATTCTGCAAGGCAAAGGCGATGAACCAGCACAGCGATCCCCCCATCGATGTCAGCCCGATCCAGATAGCAACCTTGCGCGCGCTCCAAACCGCGCCAATCTGTCCCGGTTCGCGCAGCCGCAGCCATACAAGCATAATGGCTGTCTGCATCGCCACCACCACCGCCAGCGTGATCCCCGCCCGCAAAAACGGATCGTCAGCGACCACCGCAAGGGTCGCCCCGCGATAGCTTACGGCAGAAAACGCGAATAAAACCCCTGACGCGATGCCCAGCGCCGACGCCCGGTTTCCCAGATCCCGCAGCTTGAAGCCCGATGCGTTGGGCACGGCTGACAACAGCAACAACCCGACGATTCCGATGGCAATTGCTACGAACCCGATGGCCGAAACCCCTTCGCCCAGTAATAACCAGCCAACCAGCACGGTCTGGATCACCTCTGTCTTGGTAAAGGTCATGCCGACCGCAAAGTTGCGCTGCTTGAACAACATCACCGCACAAACCGTGGCGATAATCTGTGAACAGGCCCCCAGCAGGCCAAAACCCCAGAACGACACCCCCACTTCCGGCAGTGGCACGCGCACGGTGACAAGATAAGCCACCAGCAGCGACACGATGAACGGCAGCGAATAAAAGAACCGCGAAAACGTGGCACCGGCCGCCGTCAAGGTCGCCGTCGCCAGATGCTTTTGCAGCATGAAACGCACGGTCTGAAACACGGCCGCCGTTAGGGAAATAATGATCCAGAGATCAGGCAGGAAAGATTTCATGCCCCCCTATAGGCTCAATCGTCTTTGGGCTGCCAGAGCGGATGTGCCACAGGGTCTTTCGCGCGCAGGAAATACTGAACAATGATTTGGGCGTAAGAGCGATAGACATAGTCCTGATTGCCCAGCAAAAACTTATCCCTGCCGCTGTGATAAAGCGCCGGCAGATGATACCACGCCACCTGCGGATGCGCATGATGAACCGCGTGAAAGTTATTGTTTAGAAACAGAAACGCCAGAATGCCGCGGTCCTCGATCACCACAGAGCGGCCCGCACTGCGTTCATGGGCGCGATGTTCCAGAAAGGTGCGGATGCGCAGCACCGACATCGCCCCGTAACAGGCCGACAGGTAAAGCCACAAAGGCACCGATGACATCGAAACCAGCCACAGCGTGATTACCACGCCGGGCAGATGTGCCAGCCAATGCAGCGTCACATCGGTCTGCCCCTTGGCGATACGGCGCAGATCACCGCGCAGGAAATCCGCCATCCCGATCACCGGCCCCACAGTGACCCGCCCCAATAACGTGTTGTTGAACCTCAACACCATGCGCGCCAGAACCGGCAACCGCTCCCAGACCCTCGGGTCCAGATAGGCGCTTTCGGGGTCATCATAGGGGTCCGTCAAATCAGCGTCCTGATGGTGTGCCAGATGCAAGGCCCGAAACCGCAGATAGGGCACGAAGAGCCCCGGTTGAAACGCCCCCAACCACCCGTTCGCCCGCGTGCTGCGAAAGAACCCGCCGTGCAATATCTCGTGGCTCAGCGAAGAATGCAAGGTCAGCGCGAACACCAGCATCCCCCATTGCACCGCCCCCCAACCAAAGGGCAGGACCAACGCCCCCCCCCATACAAGACCGGCAAGCGCAAAAGCCCCGTAGGTCGGCCAGCGCACGCCCGCCAGCTCACGGTTCAGAATGTCGATCTGCGGTTCTATCAGATGAGAGGTATGCATGGTGCTCCAAAGCTGGTGTGATCCCCTAGCCATGCTGCACAGGTTGCGTTTCGCCCATTCCGATAATGATTAACAATCTCCTGAATGGGTGATATAAATCACCACATGTCCAGAATGCCCACCAAACTGACCCGCGCACAGGAGTTCCGCCTACGGCTCGCACAGGCGCTTAAGGACTCCGGCATCACCCAAAGCGCCCTCGCCCGTGGCATCGGCGCGGATCGTTCCACCCTGTCCCAAGCCCTCAGCGACACCGGCACCCGCCTGCCCGGCGCGCATGTGATCGGGGCCTGCGCCAGCGTGCTCGGGGTTTCCTCGGATTGGCTGCTGGGCCTGTCCGACCGGCCCGAAACCGCCGCTGATCTCTTGTCCAACAGCTTTGAGGTCAGCCATGCGCCGCGGGCCCTTGTCGATGAGCAGATCTTTGAGTGGCACCGTGAAGCGGCGGGATATAAAATCCGCCACGTGCCCGCCACCCTGCCGGACATGCTTAAAACCGAAGAGATGCTAACATGGGAATACGGCCCCCATCTGGGCCGTACCGCGAAACAGGCCATCAACGCGTCACAGGACCGGCTGAACTGGATGCGAGAGGCCGGTTCGGAGTATGAAATCGCCCTACCGCTTTATGAAATCGACTGTTTCATTCGCGCCACCGGCTATTACGCGGGCCTGCCTGTCGCCATTCGCCGCGCCCAAACCGACCAGCTTATCGCCTTGACCGAACAGCTTTATCCGCGGCTGCGCATCTATCAGTTCGACGCCCGCCGCCTGTATTCTGCGCCTGTTACCATCTTTGGTCCGCTGCTTGCGGTGTTTTATACCGGCGGCCACTATATGGCCTTTCGAGACCGCCGCCGGATCGAAACCTTTACCAGCGACTTTGACACGCTGGTCCGCGAAGCACGCTACACCGCCCGCGAATTTCCCACGCTCCTCACCGAGATGCGCCAGATGATCCGCTAAAGTGATATGTCACGCGCCGTCGCCTACCGCGCAGCGCCAATCGCACGCCCCAACCCGTCGGGCCGCGCCAGTTCTGCATGGCCTTTGGCAATCCGCACCAGTGCCGCTTCAATCGCGGGTGATGGCGGGCTCGGCTTGCGGGTCTCAAGGCTCACGTGCAGCAGGAAATGCTCCCCCGTCGCCAACAATCTTTCGCCGTCGCGCATCTCGTGGAACAAGTGCATCTTCTTGCCCTCGCCCAGAATCACCTGCGTTGTAATCTCGATCACCGCCCCCGCATGCACCTCGTCCAGATGCCGGATATGTGTCTCGGCCGTGAAATAACTTCCGCCCTTGGAAATATACGCCGCGTCACAGCCGATCATTTCCATAAACCGGTCCGTTGCATCGGCAAAGGCCTGCAAATAGCGGCTTTCGGTCATGTGGCCGTTGTAGTCCGTCCAATCCAACGGCACCGTGCGGCGCGCCGTCAACACCGGCTGGTCCGCCGGCACGTCATCCGCATGTGCGCCCAGCGCCGTGCCTTCGCGCATCATCTTTTCCTGCGCGTTGATCAACGCCCCCGCGCCCCAGTTCTGCGCTTTCAGCCCGCGCATCATGGTCACCAGATTGTTGTCCCTGATCCGCTCCAGCTCGCGAATACTATGCATCCCTGATTGCGCATCCGACTGCCCCGCGATCAGATCAACCAACTCATCTGTGAACTCCGGCACATCCATCAACTTGGTCCATGGCCATTTCAACGCCGGTCCGAATTGCGCCATGAAGTGCTTCATGCCGGCCTCGCCCCCGGCTACGCGATAGGTTTCGAACAACCCCATCTGCGCCCAGCGGATGCCAAACCCGTAACGGATCGCATCGTCAATCTCTTCCGTTGTCGCGATCCCGTCCTTGACCAACCACAAGGCTTCGCGCCACACCGCCTCCAGAAAGCGGTCCGCCACATGCGCATCAATCTCTTTCTTCAAATGCAACGCATGCATCCCCAGCGAAGAAAGCACGGCCTTGGCCTGCTCGATGAGCGCCGCATCCCCTGCCTCCCCCGGCACCAACTCGATCAGCGGCAGCAGGTAAACCGGATTGAACGGATGGGCGACCATGATCTGACCGGGCCGTGCGGCACCTTCTTGCAATTCGCTCGGCTTGAAGCCCGAGGTCGACGAGCCAATCACCGCATCCTTTGAACACGCCGCCTGCACCTCGGCAAAGGTCGCATGCTTGATCTCCAACCGCTCCGGCACACTTTCCTGAATCCACTCGGCCCCCGCGACCGCCTCGGCGATCGAGCCGTGAAAACTCAATTGCCCCTCCTCGGGCAGCGCCACATCCGTCAGCCCCGGCAAGGACCGTCGCGCGTTCGCCATCACTTCGCCGATCTTGCGCTCGGCCTGTGGATCAGGGTCGAACACCCGCACATTCCAGCCGTTCAACACAAACCGCGCGGCCCAGCCGCCGCCAATCACACCACCGCCGATAATCGCTGCCGTTTTCGTCATTTCACCACCCGCAATTTGCTGACATCCCAGCCGTTAAAATCCAAAATCTCTGTTGCTGCCTTGATCCGGTCGCGCGCCGGTTCGCGGTTGCGGTTCAGGATCGCTGCCCAGCGCCCGTCCGCATCGCCAATCGCCGCTGTACGAAACCCCTCGTCGACCCACATCACCACCAGCCTGTCGTCGCCGCCCATCTCGCGCAACACACCGGGCGCGGAAATCAGAAACGGTGTTTCCACATCTCCCGTGCGGCGCAGATAGACACCTTCCGTCGCCTGCACATAGCGCTCCGATCTGACACAGCTTCCCAGACAGGCCACCGTCTCCCAGGCACCGGCAAAACGCCCGGCTGAAAAGCGGCTGGTGCCCCCAAACGCCACCGTAGGGTTGCGCAATCCGATCACCAATTCTGGTGCTGGCGGCTCCGCCGCGCAGCCCGCCAGCACAGCCGCAATCGCAAATGCTGCAATGCGGCGGTGCACAGGGGGTGCACAGGGGGCGCACGCCAGGTGCCCCCCGTTTTTCACAGTGTTTTCTGCACGTGCACTCACTTCGGAGCCTGTTTTGTCAGCCCCAGCTTTTTGCGCACATCCTCCGGTCCGATGACCCGCGCGCCCATGTTCTCGATGATGTTGCGGGCGCGTTCTACCAGTTGCCAGTTCTCGGCCAGAACCCCCTTGTCCAGCCACAGATTGTCCTCCAATCCGACCCGCACATTGCCCCCTGCCAGCACACTGGCGGCGACATAAGCCATCTGGTTGCGCCCCAACCCAAAGCCCGAAAAGGTCCAGTCGTCGGGCACGTTATTGACCATCGCCATGAAGGTATTCAGGTCATCCGGCGCGCCCCACGGCACCCCCATGCACAGCTGCACCAAGGCGGGGCTGTCCAGCACACCATCGGCAACCAGTTGTTTTGCATACCATAAATGACCGGTATCAAAGGCTTCGATCTCGGGCTTCACGCCCAGCTTGGTCATCATGCCCCCCATCGCCGTCAACATGCCCGGCGTGTTGGTCATCACGTAATCGGCTTCGGCGAAGTTCATCGTGCCGCAATCCAGCGTGCAAATTTCCGGCAGACATTCCGCGATATGGGTAACCCTTTCGCTGGCTCCCACCATGTCGGTGCCTTCGCGCGTCGGAAACGGATTTTCCACATCGCCAAATACAATGTCGCCGCCCATGCCGGCGGTCAGGTTCAACACCACATCCGTGTCACTGTCGCGAATGCGCTCGGTCACTTCACGATATAGCGCAAGATCACGGCTAGGTTTGCCGGTCTCGGGGTCACGCACATGGCAATGCACCACCGCCGCCCCCGCCTTTGCCGCTGCGATTGCACTGTCGGCAATCTGCTGCGGCGAACGGGGCACATGCGGGCTTCGGTCTTGGGTCGCGCCGGAACCTGTTACGGCACAGGTGACGAACACCTCGCGGTTCATGGTGAGTGGCATGGGGAATGCTCCTTAGGTCTGGGGTTAGGGATACGCGCCAAGACATGGCTTATGAATGGCTTTGACGCCATGCTGAATACGACAGGTCAGACCATCGGGAACGACCCACTGCAATGCGCCCGAAAATGCGCGGCTTAATAGGGCATGGGATGCGCTTTGTTGACCTCGTCGAGCGCGACCAAAACCTCGTCACTTAGCGTGACATCAGCGGCACCCAGTGCCGTTTCCAGTTGATCCATGCGCGTCGCGCCAAAGATGACAGAGCCCATGAACGGCCGCTGGCAACACCACGCCAACGCCATATGAACAGGATCCAGCCCGTGGTTTTTGGCGACCTCTAGATAGGCATCTACCGCCTCAAAAGCACGTACGCTTTTGCGTCCGCCCAGATCATCGTTCAGCGACAGGCGCGACCCTTCGGGCACTTTGCCGCCCTGATACTTGCCGGTCAAAAGCCCTGTGGCCAACGGCGAAAATGAAAACATATCAATGCGTTCGTTGATGCATGCCTCGGCCACATCAGTGTCCGCCATCCGGCACATCAGTGAATATTCGTTCTGGACGGAAATCGGTTTCGGCCCGCCCGTGCGCTTGGCTGCTTCCGCCCATTGCGCCATGCCCCAGGCGCTTTCGTTACTTAGGCCGAAGTGGCGGATCGTACCGCGCTTGACCTCTGCCTGAAGCGCGCCCAGCGTGTCCTCCATATGCGCCATTGTATCGGCGCGGTCCTGTCCTGACGGATCGTAGGTCCAGTTCTTGCGAAACATATAGCTGCCGCGATTGGGCCAGTGGAATTGATACAGATCGATCCAGTCCGTCTTGAGTCGGCGCAGCGATCCTTCGATCGTTTCCGAAATTGTTTCAGACGAAATCGGCGCACCCTCGCGGATATGCGCAACGCCGGCACCCGAATGTTTTGTCGCCAGCACCACGTCATTGCGCCGCCCGTCCCGTTCGTTCCACAGACCAATAATACGTTCGGTGCGTCCGGTCGTTTCGGCGCTGATCGGATTGACCGGATACATTTCAGCCGTGTCGATAAAATTGATACCCGCGTCCAATGCGCGGTCAATCTGCTCATGCGCTTCATCCGCCGTGTTCTGCGTGCCCCATGTCATCGAGCCCAAACACAGTTCCGATACCATCAGGCCGCTGCCACCAAGGTCATTCTTTTTCATCGCCGTTCCTCATTTTTCGCCGCCACCCTAAGCCACTGAATGATGCCTTCAAGGTCAAAACCCACCTGCGTCCTGCCACAATCATCTAAACAAATGATGGTAGGTCGGGAAACGACGTCGATTGTCGACTTTCTGCTTGGGCTAGCGGAGCAAAAATGCGTTAAAGCCGTCATGCGTTTGCTCATTTCCTTTGCCGCCCTTTTCCTGTCCGTCATTCTGCTCCAGCTTTCCTCGGGCGGTGTTGGCCCGATTGATGTGCTTTCGGGCACGGCCCTTGGTTTTTCGCGTCAGGAAATCGGCCTGTTGGGCTCCGCGCATTTTCTGGGCTTCTTTGTCGGCTGCTGGTGGTCGCCCCGCCTGATGGGATCTGTCGGGCACAGCCGCGCCTTTGCCGCCTTCACTGCCATGGGGGCCATCGGATTGATGGCACATATGTTGGTGATCGATGCCTATGCATGGGCCATCATGCGTGTCGCTTCAGGGATTTGTGTGGCAGGGTGTTATACGGTGATCGAGGCGTGGTTGCAGGCTAAGGTCACCAATGAAACACGCGGGCGCACCATGGGCATCTACCGGGTTGTCGACATGACGGGCAGCCTCGGGGCGCAGATGATTGTCGGCATCCTCGCACCCGCCTCGTATGTCTCTTACAACCTGCTCGCCATCGGGTGTTGCGCGGCACTTCTCCCGCTGACGCTGACCACGATCAAACCGCCCGAAACCCCGGCGTCGCCGCGTCTGCGTCCCCGCCTTGCCTTCACCCGCTCGCCGCTTGCCGCTGCGGGTGTGGTGGTTGCTGCCCTATCCAGCGCGTCCTTTCGCATGGTGGGGCCGATCTACGGCCAGGAAGTCGGGTTGAGTGCGGGCCAGATCGCATGGTTCCTGTCCGCCTTTGTGCTGGGCGGCGCTTTGGCGCAATTTCCGGTGGGTTGGCTCGCGGACAAATACGACCGGCGCTGGGTGCTGATCTGGCTTTCCGCTGCCGCGATCCTCAGCTGTGGCATTACCATGATGTCGAGCGGGCTGGGCACCACGGGCATCATGCTATCGGCGGGGCTGTTCGGTCTTACCACATTTCCGATCTATTCGGTCGCCGCCGCCCATGCCCACGACTTTGCCAGCGATGACGAACGCGTCGAACTCTCTGCGGCGCTGATGTTCTGGTTTGCCTCCGGCGCGATCTTTGCGCCCTATGTTGCCTCTGTGCTGATCGAAAGCTATGGCCCTGCGGCGCTTTTCACCATGATCTCCATTGGTCACGCGCTGCTGGTTATCTTTGGACTGGTGCGCATGCGCGCCCGCCCTGCCCAGATGGAGCGGACCCCCTATATCTATGCCCCGCGCACCTCTTTCACCATTGGACGTCTCCTGCGCAAGGACCGCAACAAACGATAACGATGTGCCGCAGGGTGCAGCACCGATTGATCAAAGAGACGGCGCAGTCTATGTCAGGCGGACCCGCGTAAAGGAACAGACATGGCCCGCCACCTCATCACCTCCGCCATTCCCTATATCAATGGCATCAAACATCTTGGAAATCTGGTCGGCAGCCAACTGCCTGCGGACCTTTATGCGCGGTATCTGCGTGCGCGCGGTGACGAGGTGCTGTTCCTTTGCGCAACCGACGAACATGGCACACCTGCCGAACTGGCCGCGACCAAGGCAGGCAAACCTGTGGCCGACTATTGCAAGGAAATGCATGCAGTTCAGGAACGTATCGCAAACGATTTCGGCCTGTCCTTTGATCACTTCGGCCGTTCCTCCTCGCCGCAGAACCGTGCGCTGACCCAGCATTTCGCAGGGGTTCTGGCCGATCAGGGCATGATCGAGGAAGTCACCGAAAAGCAGGTCTATTCCAACGCGGATGAACGCTTTCTGCCGGATCGCTACATCGAAGGCACCTGCCCCAACTGCGGTTTCGACTCAGCCCGCGGTGATCAATGTGACAATTGCACCAAACAACTTGATCCCGTTGACCTGATTGATCCGCGCAGCACCATTTCCGGCTCTACCGATCTGGAAATGCGCGACACCAAACATCTGTTCCTGCGTCAAAGCCAGATGAAAGACCAGCTGGACACATGGATCTCCGAGAAAACCGACTGGCCGGTCCTTACCACGTCGATTGCCAAGAAGTGGCTGCACGACGGCGACGGTCTGCGCGATCGCGGCATCACCCGCGACCTTAACTGGGGCGTGCCGGTGAAACGCGGTGACGCTGATTGGCCCGGCATGGAAGGCAAGGTGTTTTACGTCTGGTTCGATGCGCCGATTGAATACATTGCCTGCGGTGCCGAATGGGTCGAGGCGGGAAAAGGTACCGACTGGGAACGCTGGTGGCGCACCGACAAGGGGGCCGAAGATGTGCGCTATACGCAGTTCATGGGCAAGGACAACGTGCCCTTTCACACGCTGAGCTTTCCGGCCACAATCATGGGGTCTGGCGAACCTTGGAAGCTGGTCGACTACATCAAATCGTTCAACTACCTGACCTATGATGGTGGGCAGTTCTCCACCTCGCGCGGGCGCGGTGTATTCATGGATCAGGCGCTTGAAATTCTGCCCGCCGATTACTGGCGTTGGTGGCTGCTTAGCCATGCGCCGGAAACCTCGGATGCCGAATTCACATGGGAGAATTTCCAAAGCTCTGCCAACAAAGACCTGGCGGACGTTCTGGGGAACTTCATCAGCCGCATCACCAAATTCTGTCGCTCGAAGTTCGGTGAAGCTGTGCCGGAGGCCGGCAGTTACGGCGCACCGGAAAAGGCGCTGATCGCCGACATCACCGCACGTGTGGCGCGCTATCAGGAACATATGGACGCCATTGAAGTGCGCAAAGCCGCGCAGGAATTGCGGGCAATCTGGGCTGCCGGCAATGAATACCTTCAAGCCGAAGCGCCCTGGACGACCTTCAAAACAGATCCTGACAAAGCCGCCGCGCAGGTGCGTCTGGCGCTTAATCTGATCCCGCTTTACGCAACTTTGTCAGCACCGTTCATCCCGAGCGCCGCCGCGTCGATGCTGGAGGCGATGAAGGTGGAAGACGCGGGTTGGCCGGACGATGTGCCCGCCGCCTTGGCGCGTCTCGCCCCCGGGCACGCGTTTGAGGTGCCCGAAGTGTTGTTCGCCAAGATCACTGACGACAATGTCGCAGAGTGGAGCGAACGGTTTGCGGGCACACGGGATTGAGCGCCGGCAACGCTGCTTAAAACTCTTCCCAGCCTTCCGCCGCGAGGTCTGCGCTCACCTCCACGTCTAGCGCGGCGTTACCATGCGCAACCGGCCGTGCGGCCACTGGTGCTGTCGGAACTGGCTCTGCCAGCGGCACCATGCGCGGCGCTTCGCGGTTAATGCCCAGCTTGAACCGCGAGACCGCCTGAACCAATGCGTCCGCCTCTGAGGTCAAGGCGTGGCTTGCGGCGGTGGTTTCTTCGAACATCGCTGCGTTTTGCTGGGTTACGTGATCCAGCTCGTTCACCGCCGTGTTGATCTCGGCCAATCCGCTGGATTGTTCTCGGGCGGAGGCCGCAATGTTCGAAACGCGGCTTGAAATTTCAGCAACCGAGGTCACGATCGACGCCAAAGCTTTGCCCGTACTGTCGACCAGTTCGACCCCTTGCTGGACCTGATCCCCGCTAGAATTGATCAACGCGTTGATTTCCCGCGCCGCGTCGGAGGAACGTTGCGCAAGCGCGCGCACTTCGGTCGCGACCACCGCAAAACCGCGTCCTGCTTCCCCTGCCCGCGCCGCCTCGACCCCTGCGTTCAGTGCCAAAAGATTGGTCTGAAAAGCAATATCGTCAATCACGCTGGTGATCTTGGAAATCTCCTGCGAGGAGTTCTTGATCCCGTCCATCGCGGTCACCGCTTGACGCGCAACTTCCCCGCCTTGTTCAGCGTTGCGCTGTGCGTCTGTCGACATTTTGCTGGCGTGATCGGCCCCCTCCGCAGCCGAGCGTACGGAAACCGTCAACTCATCCAGTGCGGCGGCGGTTTCTTCCAAAGTTGCCGCCTGTTTTTCAGTCCGACGGGCCAGGTCATCGGCTGCCGATGTGATTTCGCTGGTTTCATTGCGGATCGAATCCGAATTGTGCATCACCGCCGAAATCGCATCCCGCAGGGATTTGACCGTTGCGTTGAAATCGCTTCTCAGCTGCAGATAAACTTCGGGTACTTCTTCCTCAATATCACACTCAAGGTCACCATCCGAAAGCTTATTCAGACCAACACCAAGGATATGAACAACCTTGCCTTGTTCCTCCGCCGCCATAAGCCGCTCGGCTTCCGCCGCCTTGATCGCGCGATCCTGATCTGTCACATCGGTGCCGATGAAGGTCACCCGATCAGATCCACCGTCCTCGTTTTTGGTCACGGCAAAGCTGCCATCGACGGTAAAGTGCTTGTCTGCGAATATGCTGTAAGCGCTAAAACGCCCCTGCTGGATCTCTTCGCTCAGGACCTTGCGGGCGAATTCCTCTCCGGTCGTATCGTCCGGCAGGTTCCCTTTGAAAATACTGGACAGACTGCACACGTCGGTATCCTTGAATTCGCCATTGATCATCGCCAAAAAGATTTTGTTCGCATCAACAACCTTACCTGCCTTGTTAAACACAATGCGGGCTTGTGCTGCATCGATCGCCTGGACCAAAGCCGCGTTTTGTGCGGCGTTGGTTCGGTCGACCCATTCGACCACGCATCCAAACAGCTGGCCTTGCGCATCATGGACGGGGTTTACGTTCAGGCGTAAAATCCGAGGGCCAGCGCGCAGGTTGACTACGCGTTCGTCCTTGGCGAGCGAGACAGCCGGGTCGGTAACCTTGACCAGCATTGTTCTAAGTTCCGCCAGTTCACCCAAATCTACACCAATCAGGTTCTGCGGCGTCATCTCAGGCCATATATCTTTGATATCCGGCAGCAAATCCTGCATCAGCTGGGCACATGCTGGATTCACAAAGGTGATTTTGAAAGACATATCAAGGATCATCATCGCAGCGGCGGAGCCTTCCAACGCGGCGCTTTTGAACAGGTTTTCGAATTCCTGTTCGCGGGCCTCCCCCAGTTTTGCCCGAAACTGATCAAGCCGGCCTGCCATAACACCAATTTCGTCGCGACGGTCGGCATATGGCACTTCTGTATCGTATTTTCCTTGCGCCACCGCCCCCATAGCCAGACCGAGTTTTCCCAATGGCCGCGATAGACGCATGCGGAGGAAAAAAATGGCAACGATCAACGAAGTCAGAAAAACACCAAGGCCGAAAATCACCGCATTTTTTTCTTCCTGAACCAGCGCCCCAACGGCGGTTTCGATTGTCCAGGCCGTGACCATAACGCCAACAACTTCGTTCTCTCCGCCAAATCGGCTGGGAACTGCGGCAACCAAACCATCGGCGGAAAAGACTTCCTTGCCCGATTCCAAGGACTGTCGGCCAAGTTCATTCATTTGCGCCGAGAGGGTTTCCGACACGACGTCCTCCGTCTGGTAAATGACCACAGCCCCCGAATCGAGCACGATCCCCCCTAAAGCATCCGCACCGGAATTCCCGAGGACCCCGCTTACAATCTGCGCCAAAGCATCAACGTTGGTAAACTTGATCGCGCCCCCCATCTGCATCGCCAGCAGCTCGGTGACTTCTTGCGCCCTGATCGCTGTTGTTTGAACCGTCTTATCGTACATGGCAGAATGGTTTTTGTATTCGATTGCCGCCACAACCAACGCAACACAAACCACCAGCATCGCGGTGGTTTGAAAGAAAAGACTTTTGAGAAAAGGGACGCGGTTTTCCGCAACGGCAGTTTCAGGCATGTTGCATTTCCTTCACACGACGAGCGGCCTACGCGGACCGGTTTCGACGTTTTAGGCAGACAAGTGTTTCCAGCGCATTAACGCCTGACTTGTGCCCGTCCTGCGCAAGATCGAACGACCTCACCGACACCGGAAAATGCTTCGGCTAATGGGTTGGATTTTCGCCAAATCATCCCGACTGTGCGCCCCGGTTGAGGGCCCGCAAAGGTCGTGCAACTGACATTCGCCGAGCGGGTTTCGACCTCCACCGCCATCTGCGGGATCATCGTTACCCCGATGCCTGCGCCGACCATTTGTACCAGCGTCGACAAGGAGCTGCCGTCCAGCCCGTCGCGCGCCGTTGCGGCTGGCGTGTTGCAAAACCCCAGTGTCTGGTCACGAAAACAATGGCCTTCTTCCAGCAATAACAATCTCATGTTGCGCAAGTCTTCGCCGCGCGGTGCCGGTTGGGCTGCATCAGAACGGGGCCGCACCAGCAGGAAACTCTCCTCGAAAAGGGCCATTTCCGCCAAAGCCGGTTCAAGAACCGGTAGCGCCACGATTGCCGTATCCAACTGGCCTTGCAGGACTTCCTGCACCAATCGCGGCGTCAGGGTTTCACGCACGTGCAAATCAAGCGCCGGATGGCTCTGGTTCAGTTTGCCAATCAGACCGGGCAGAAGATAAGGCGCGATTGTCGGAATCACCCCCAGACGAAAGCGCCCCGCCAGCTGCCCTTGTGCGGCGCGGGCGAAATCACCCAGCTCGTCGACAGACCGCAGAATCGCCGCGACCCGCGCCAGCAAAGCTTCGCCAAACGAGGTCAGTTGCACCTGACGCGCGGACCGCTCAACCAGTTGCGTCCCCAGGTTTTGCTCCAACTCCTTGATCTGTACGGATAACGCTGGTTGCGAAATCGAACAGGCCTCCGCCGCGCGGCCGAAATGGCGGTGCTGCGCGAGCGCTTCAAAATAGCGCAGCTGTCTGATTGTGAAGTTTGTCATAATTAAAAGTTATCATACCCATCAGATAATCCAACTTATAACTACCGCCCCGCTTTGGTATAGCTCGGCCAAATCATCTGAAAGGGAGAGACCGATGGACGGCAATGATTACGAAGCGGGCGGCAAGTGCCCTGTAATGCACGGCAGCACCAAGCACGTGACACATGATGCACGCACCAATAAGGACTGGTGGCCAAACCAGCTTAACCTCAAGATTTTACATCAGAATACCCCCCTCGGCGATCCGATGGGCGAAGATTTCGACTATGCCGCAGAATTCCAGAAACTGGATCTGGATGCGGTAAAAAAGGACCTCGCGGCCTTGATGACAGATTCGCAAGACTGGTGGCCTGCGGATTACGGCCACTATGGCCCGTTCTTCGTGCGCATGGCCTGGCATTCGGCGGGCACTTACCGTTCGGGCGATGGCCGCGGCGGTGCTGGTTCGGGATCACAGCGTTTTGCGCCGCTGAACTCCTGGCCCGACAACGGCAATCTGGATAAAGCCCGCCGTCTGCTCTGGCCCATCAAACAGAAATACGGGCGCCAGATTTCCTGGGCCGACCTGTTTGTCCTGACCGGCAATGTCGCCATGGAAACCATGGGCTTTGAGTGTTTCGGTTTTGCCGGTGGCCGCGTCGACATCTGGGAACCCGAAGAAGACATTTATTGGGGCACAGAAGAAGAGTGGCTGGAACCCTCGGGTGGCGAAAACAGCCGGTATTCCGGTGAGCGCGATCTTGAAAACCCGCTGGCCGCGGTGCAGATGGGCCTGATTTATGTGAACCCTGAAGGCCCGGACGGGAACCCCGATCCAAAAGCCTCCGCATTCGACATTCGCGACACCTTTGGCCGTATGGCGATGAACGACGAAGAAACTGTTGCGCTGGTGGCGGGCGGTCACACCTTTGGCAAGGCACATGGTGCCGGTGATCCGACGCTTGTGGGTGCTGAACCCGAAGCGGCCGGTATCGAGGCCATGGGTTTTGGCTGGGCGAATACATTCGAAAGCGGACTGGGTGCACATACCACCACATCCGGTATCGAAGGCGCGTGGACGCCGACGCCGATCACGTGGGACATGTCCTATTTCGACACGCTTTTGGGCAATGAATGGGAGCTGACCAAAAGCCCCGCAGGGGCGAACCAGTGGAAGCCCAAGGGCGACGCGATGGCAAACACAGTGCCAGACGCTGCGACCGGCAAACCAGCCCACCAGCCAATGATGACGACGGCGGATATGGCGCTGCGCACTGATCCTGAATATCTGCGAATTTCCAAACACTTCCACGCCAACCCCGATGTGTTTGCAGATGCATACGCCCGCGCATGGTTCAAACTGACCCACCGCGATATGGGCCCCAAAGTACGCTATCTGGGCAAGGAAGTTCCCGCAGAAGATCTGATCTGGCAGGATCCATTGCCTGCGGTTGATCACCCGTTGATCGACGATCAGGATGTTGCCGATCTCAAGAACAAGATCCTTGCGACCGGTTTGAGTGTTTCTGAACTTGTCTCGGTGGCTTGGGCCTCTGCTTCTACCTATCGCGGGTCCGATCACCGTGGGGGTGCGAATGGCGCACGCATTCGCCTTGCCCCGCAGAAGGATTGGGAAGTCAACGAACCGGCAAAGCTGGCCAAGGTTTTGGCGGCGTTGGAAGGGGTGCAAACCGCGTTCAACGACACCGCTTCGGGTGGCAAAAAAGTCTCCCTTGCCGATCTGATCGTTCTGGGCGGCAACGCCGGTGTCGAACAGGCTGCAAAAGCTGCGGGCCATGACGTGGACGTTCCGTTTGCGCCGGGTCGCACCGATGCAACCGCCGAACAGACCGACGCCGAAAGCTTTGAGCCGCTTGAGCCCAAGGCGGATGGGTTCCGCAACTATCTGGCGGTAGACTTTGCCGTGCCGACCGAAAAACTGCTGGTCGATCGCGCGCAATTGCTGACGCTGACGGCACCGGAAATGACCGTGCTGCTTGGCGGCTTGCGGGTGATCGGTGCGAACTATGCCGGTCAGGAACACGGTGTCTTTACCGACGCTCCCGGCAGCCTGAGCAACGACTTCTTCAAGACCATTCTGGATATGAATGTCACATGGCATGCTATTGAAGGTGATGAAGTATTCGAAGCGCGGGACCGCAAAACCGGCAAGGCCGTGCGCACCGGCACACGCACTGACCTGATCTTTGGGTCAAACTCGCAACTGCGCGCGTTGTCCGAAGCTTACGGCAGCGACGATGCAAACACCCGCTTTGTCGCGGATTTTGTGAAAGCGTGGAACAAGGTGATGAACGCGGACCGTTTCGATCTCGCGTAAGCCGCACGGCACTTAAATCCCTAAAATCCGGCCCTTCCGAGCAATCGGGAGGGCCTTTCGTTTGCTCCGTTAAGGGGCCACCCACGTCCCCTGCCAACCATTCTGCGCCTCGAACAGCGCGCGGCGATGGCGCGCGTCCAGATGCACCAGATCCATCTGCGTCAACTCACATTTAAGAACCGCAAACCGGCTCCGCTCGGCGGGTTTTTCGTAGGCATAGACATCAGCGATTGGTGTGCCGGGTGTTGGTTTGGTGCCATAAGACACGCGCGAACCGGCGGGTACTTTCGCCCATGCCTCATCGACTTGAGAACCGGTCAGAACCGTCACCCGCGCCGTCAGGCGGATTTGCAAATTCGCCTCGGGCAACCAGATGTGCAAGGCCGCCATTGGCATCTGCCTTAGGGCAGCGACCTTGTCTGTTTCCACATCTGTATGCACTTCAACCGATGCGGCGCCGCGGTCCGCGCCGCGCAGGGCCACCGTGCGCGCCTGTGGCACGCCGTCTTGCCCCACCGTGGCAAATGTCACAAAGCGTGCTGGCGAGGCGCTATGCGCAACGCCGCGCTCCAGATGCTCCCACGCCGCGTCCAGAAATGTGACTAGATCATTTGGATCACTCATAACCTGTCATCTCCAGATATCCTTTGCCGTTGTGGCTGCCTTGAACCGTTACCGGCCCTTCCCAATATGGGATCGACAGGGCCATCCACGCATTCCGGTTCAACGCCGAAACGGTTACATCGACCCCGCGTTCGGGCAGGCTCACCTGCCATTCAACGGGCACTTCACGCCCGGCAACCTTATGAGCCTGCAACGGTTTTGCCACAAACGCACCTGCGGGCATGGTGCGTGTCGTGCCGTCCGGCGCAATCCATGTGGACGCGCTGTAGCCCGCGCCATCAGATTGGCGCAGCTGGAACCCCATCAACTTCGCGCCGCCCTCAAATGACAATGAAAACCAGTCCCAACCGGTTTGGGTTTCGCCCAAAGGCTGCGAGGACCACTCCCGATCCAGCCACGCGGAACCGGTCACCGCCACATCGCCTTCGGGCAATTTCAGAGTGCCGGAGATGTCGAAAAACGGTTGCGAATAATAGTAACTCGCCTGCCCTTGTTGTGACTTGACGGAATAACCATCGGCCCCGTGAAACACCAATGGTCCCTGCGCGCTCAACGTCATGTCATAGGCGAAATCAGGGCCACTTGCCGTCACGGTCATTGCCTCGAAATCCGCCCCCTCAAGGGCCCATTCATCAATCCACGCCTCAAACGGCGCGACGCGCACCCCCGCCTGTCCGATCCCGCCACGGGCGAAACGTTCGGTGGCAAAATGGGCGTCGGGCGTGGTGATCGCCGCATGGGCGAACCATACCTGCGGCGAGCGCCAGCCGGCGTCCTCTCCCGGTGCAAGGGCTGTACGAAACAACGTCCATTGCAAACCATAAGGCGTGCCATCCGCGCCTTGCAGGTTGGCCGTAAGGTACCACCATTCGATGCGATACTCGGGATGCGCGCCATGATCCTCGGGAAAGGTAAAAACCGGATCCGGCTGCGGTGTGGCGAACCCGTTTACATCCGCACCAAGGCCGGAAAAACCCTGCGCCCACAGCGTAACGGGAAACAGGCAAAGAAAAATGATCACCCTAACGTTCATTGGCAAAAACCTTGAGCAAATCCGACGGCGGTTTGCGCATCAGGCGCAAAGCCGGCCAAAGGGCCGCCAGCACGGCGGCGAACAGCGCGTAACTTCCGAGCGACAGATATTCCATCGGGAACAAAAACATGGGCAGTTTCCAGCCAAAGGCATCGACGTTGATCACGCTAAGCAGAACCCAGGCAAGCGCGAGCCCAAGAGGCACGGCACAAAGGAACACCAGCGCGGCCAATGCCACCGCGCGCAGCACCTCGAGCCAGCCCAATCTGCGCCGGGTCATCCCCAAGGCCCAGACCGGTGCCAGCTGCGGCACGCGCAGATCGGCCAATGTCAGCAGGCTCATCAAAATCGCGAAACCCGCGACCAGCAACGTCAAGGCGTTCAGCGCGGCGGTGACGGTGAACGTCCGCTCAAACACCTGCATCGACAGAGCTTTAATCGCTGCTTGATCGGTGATCGCGTTGGGCACGATGCCCAGCTGCGTTGTCAGTTTCTGGCGCAGGGCAGCCGGATCCGCGCTGCGGATGCCAAACCGCAACGGCACCATCGACGGCTGCAATTTTTCAAACAGCGATTGCGTTATCACGACCTGCCCGTTCGGATTGCCATAATCCCCGACAACTGCGGCGATGGGCAGGGTCAGCTCTGCATCGATTTCGACATCATCGCCAACCCATAGCCCCGCACGACGGGCCAGTTGTTCGTTCACAACAACGCCCTGCCCCGCCTCGACCGCGTTCCATGGGCGTTCAATGGCGTCCAGAAAAACCCAATTCTCGCGGTAGGTCGGACCGACGCGCAGGCTGTAAAGCTCGGTCGGGCGACCGGTGATGCGCATTTGCACCGACATCAACGGCAAGACTTCAATGTTTTGTTGATCGAGATAGGACAGCAAGGCAGCACTTTCCTCGGCTGTTTCAAGCTGCACAAACAACTCCGGCGCAAGCCGTTGATCCAGGAAGCCTATAAAGGTCAGGCGGAAACTCGACACCATCGTCGACACGCCGATATTGGCCGACACCGCCAGCAGCAGCGCCATCAGCGCGAGGCTAAGCCCCGGCAATTGCTGGCGCGTATCGGCCCAGAACCATTGCCACAACGGGGCGCGGGCGCGGCGTTCGCAAAGGGAAAGGACCAAGGACACGACAAGTGGCAAGGCAAGGGCCGCGCCAATCAACAAGCAGGCCAGCAGAGCAAAGCCGGCAATCAACCCCGTACCAAAAAGCGCCAAGCCCAGCGCGGCGACCAGCAGCCCCGCCGCGACCTGTGTTTGCAACCGGAACCGCGCGGCAGAGGCCATGACCCAAGCACGCGGCCGCACGCTGGCCAACAGCGGCATATGGCTGATCTGCCAGATCCGTCCTGTCAATGCGGCGGCTGTCCCAAGCAGCGCGATCAACAAACCCGACAACCACCATTCAGCACGGATATTCAATGTCCCGGAAATCTCTGCGCCATAAAGCCCGCGCAAAGTGGCCGCTACATCGGGCAGTAAAAACGCCGCGATCAGATAGCCCGCGACAACCCCCAATGCCGCGCCAATGGCGGCCAGTGTCATCATTTCAAACGCGATTACTTTTACCAGCAAGCGCAACGGCACCCCCAAGGACCGCAAGGTACGGACCATCCCGCGCCGCTGTTCAAACGCGAGGCCGATGGTGCTGTGCACGATGAAAAGACCCACGGCAAAACTAAGCAAACCAAAGGCGGTCAGGTTCAAATGAAAACTGTCGGTCAGCTGCCCGATGTCCGCCCCTTGCTGCGCCGGTTGCAGGCGCAATTCGGGGGCGATGGTCGACAGGTCCGGTCTGCCAACCGGCTGATCGGGCAGGACGATCAGCCGGGACAGATCGTTGCGGCCCAGTAACTCTTGCGCCCTTGCGATATCCGCAATGCCGAGGCCGGGTGCGATGCCGGTGTCAATCGTGACAGGCAGACCATCCTGCACCTTCTGTGCGGTCTGCGGGTTCACAAACACCCTCTGTGTCGCGTCGGCACCCGGCGTCAACAACCGCTCCGGCTGCACGCCGCCAAGCCCGCCAGGCGCGGTCACGGGATCAACGCCGACAAGGCGCAGGCCATCGATCTGCCCCTCGATCACAGGCGAAACCAACCATCCCGCCCGTCTGAGCGTGATGTAAAGGTCTTGCGCGACCCTGTTGCCCTGTCGTGGCAGCAATTGGTCAAATCGCCCCTCGCCCAAAGTCGCGGCTGCATTATCATAGCTGGCGCGCGCTTCTGCGTTAATGGCCTGCACGCCGGACCAAAGGGCGGTCGCCAGCGCCAAACCTGCAAGATAGGCGAACAGCTGGATCGGGTTGCGTCGCCAATGGGACACAAGCGCCGTTAGGCAGACCCCGATCATGCAAGCAGACCGTTTTTCAAATGCAGCCGGCGTTGCATGCGCGCCGCGATGGCGGGTGAATGGGTGACCAGCATCAGCCCCGCACCAGTCTGCGTGACAAGATCCAGCATCTGTTCCAGCACCTCTTCGGCTGTGCCTTCGTCCAGATTGCCGGTGGGTTCATCCGCCAGCAAAAGCTTCGGTTTGGCCGCCAATGCGCGGGCGATGGCGACGCGTTGTTGTTGACCACCAGAAAGGGTTTCAGGGTATTTGGCCAGATAATCCGACAACCCCAAGGCCGCGCTGACAGTTGCGATATGGTCCGCGTCATCGCGCCCTGCAAGGCGCGCCTGAAACGCGATGTTCGCCGCCACGCTAAGCGAGGGGATCAAGTTAAATTGCTGGAAAACCAAAGCAATATCATTGCGGCGCAGGGCAGCGCGGGCAGCATCATCTAACTGCCCAAGCGGCTGACCCGCGACCTTGACCGTTCCACCGTCAAACCCTTCCAAACCAGCGGCCACATGCAAAAGCGTGCTTTTACCGCTACCGGATTCACCGGTAAGCGCAAGCGTTTGCCCTGTGGCCAGATCGAAACTGATGCCGCGCAAAACCGGCACAGGACCCTCACTTGTCGGAAACGATTTCTCAACCTTATCGAACTCTAGCAGCATGGTTTTCCCCTGTCCTGCCTAGACCTAGCCGATCATGCAGGAATTGACAGCATATCGGTTCAATTTGGCCAAAGTGACGCGGGGCTGCGGCGTTAGAACGTTGGCGGTGTGCAGGCGCTGATGATTTTGCACGGCGCATCGCTGATGTTGCGGAACCGGTGCGGCAAACGACTGTCAAAAAGATACCCCTCGCCTGTCTTCAACACTTTGACCTGATCTGCGACGGTGATTTCAATTTCGCCCGAAATGACGATCCCCGCCTCTTCGCCGGTATGGGACAGGGACTGCGGGCCGGTATCGGCCAGCGGCGGGTAGGTTTCATCAAGGATTTGCAAGGCATGGGTGCTGGCATTGCCAAGCTGGCGCAAAGAGACTGCGGGACCGTCCGATTGCGGCGCGATTTCGATGAATTCATCCGCTTTGTAGAAATAGGTCGGCTGTGGTTCTTCCTCCAGATTTGCGAAAAACTCGGCAATGCTCATGGGAATCGCATCCAGCAGGCTTTTCAGGGAGGCCACCGAAGGGCTCGTCTTGTTTTGCTCGATGAGCGAAATCGTGCCGTTGGTCAAACCGGCCCGCGCCGCAAGCTCGCGTTGCGACAGCCCGTGCGCCTTGCGCAGCTCCTGCAATCTTTTCCCAATGTTCACAACGCGTTCCCTCATTGGCCTTGATGTGTCGGTTCTGGCCATCCCCTAACGCATCTTGGGATTTATCAAAAGCCAAATGGGTCGCCTGACAGAAGACGCTGAAATCACAGCGCCTGCGCAACGCAGTTCGGCATTGACAGCTATAATAAACGCACTATGAGAATTTTAAACACCGCCCCCATCGGAATCATCCTTTGGGTTTATCATGTTCAGCTGCCGCAGGAGCATCGCCATGTCGAACACAGTGAAAAAGAAGACCCGCAAAACCACTGCCAAGGCTAAGGCCAAGCCGGTGATGTCCGTGGTGCCCGATGTTGCCGTGACTGCGACAACCGGCAAAACCAACGCCGAACTGGTTTCCCGCCGCGAGGCCGCCGTTGCACGCGGTGTTGCCTCTGCCGCGCCGGTCTTTGCCGATCGCGCCGAGAACGCCGAACTGTGGGACGTTGAAGGCAACCGTTATGTTGATTTCGCAGGCGGTATCGCGGTGCTGAACACCGGCCACCGTCACCCCAAAGTGATTGCCGCTGCCAAAGCGCAGGAAGATCTTTATACACACACCAGCTTTCAGGTTGTGCCCTACGAGCCCTATGTCGCGCTGGCTGAAAAGCTGAACGCGCTGGCACCGGGGGATCACCCAAAGAAATCGCTGCTGGTAACCACCGGCGCGGAAGCTGTTGAGAACGCTGTTAAAATCGCACGTGCCGCGACGGGTCGCCCCGGTGTGATCGCCTTTACCGGTGGGTATCACGGCCGCACGCTGTTGACGCTGGGTATGACCGGCAAAGTGTCGCCTTACAAAAAGGACGTCGGCCCCTTCCCGTCCGATATCTTCCGCGCGCCTTTCCCGTCACAGCGCGACGGGATCACGGTTCAGGACGCATTGACCGGCCTGCAAAACCTGTTCCTGACCGATGCACAGCCCGAGCGGATCGCCTGTATCATCATCGAGCCTGTTCTGGGCGAAGGCGGCTATACACCGGTGCCTTTCGAAATGATGCAAGCGCTGCGCGACATCTGTGACCAGCACGGTATCATGTTGATTGCAGACGAAATTCAGGCGGGCTTTGGCCGGACCGGCACGTGGTTTGCGGTTGAACATTCCGGCGTTGTGCCAGACCTGATCACAGTCGCAAAATCCATGGCCGGTGGGTATCCGATTGCTGGTGTGATCGGCCGTGCCGACGTGATGGACGCGGTCATTCCGGGCGGTTTGGGCGGCACCTATGGCGGCAACCCTGTTGCTTGTGCTGCGGCGCTGGCTGCGATCGAAGCCATCGAAGAAGAGGGTCTGCTGGCCCGTTCGACCGCTTTGGGCGAAGCATTCCGTGCCCGCTTTGCAGAAATCGGCGCGCGGGTTGCGCCCTTCCGCATGTGGGATATTCGCGGACTTGGCGCGATGCTGGCCATCGAGTTCGTGACCGACTTTGATACCGCCACACCGGATGCAGAGCTGACCAAATCGGTCGTGGCCCATGCGCTGAAACGTGGTTTGATCCTGCTGTCATGTGGCATGCACGGCAACGCCCTGCGCATCATGGTGCCGTTGACCGCATCCGATGCGATCATCGAAGAAGGGATCACAATCTTTGAAGCGGCCCTCGCTGCAGCGATTGCCGAACAAAGCGCATAAGCCAAACCATATTGGCGGTTGAAGGGGCGGGCCGATTTGGTCCGCCCTTTTTGTATGCACCTCGCTGCCCCTTCGTAACCGCGAACGCCAAGCACTGGAAAACCTTATCTATTTTCTCGCGCGCGGGCTGATTCTCGCGACAGGTGCATCTTGTTTCGCTCGATAACCCCTGTGTCTTGACCGAAATTTTCCGCAAAAACCTACGATTTGATAATAATATTAAACACTTTTGCGGAAATTTGATGTTTCCGGTTGCAAGCGCGCCGCTGAGTCGTCAGGCTTCCTAAAAGCCGCTGCTTTCTGGTGCTGGCAGCTTGACCGTCACAAAGAGGACGGATGCGTTGTTGTCAAAACACGCCCACCAGACTGTCACGCGGCAAAAGTTTGCCAATGCGGGGCGACGTCTCGCAACCATTTGTAAAGGCACGGAAACGGGGGGACAATCGCGGTGCTAGCATCACTTAAAATGAGCGGGACGCGCAGATTTCCGCACGCTTTGACTGCTGGCGATACGCGGCGCAGATCACCTGTTTCCGTTCCGGTCGTAAGGGCATAAAGGATGCGTAACGCAGAGATATTGACGGCCCCTCAGGGACGCCTCTGCTTTTACGGAGATTCTGGAAAATGACCCCTTTCGCTATTGCCGGCGTACAGATGTACGTCCACGCCCTTCACCCCAATGTTGAAGGCATGTTGCAGCGCCTAGATGTGCTGATGATGCGCTTTCCCTGGACACAGATGGTCCTGTTCAGCGAACTGGCACCATTCGGTCCGCTCGAGCAATTCAAACTGCCGCCTGAGAACGAGATCATCGACAAGTTCTGCGAAGCGGCGCGACGTCATAAAATCTGGCTGATCCCCGGTTCGATGTTTCTGACCAGCCCTGACGACGGTCTGGTGCGCAACACCTCGCTGGTGATTAATCCCGATGGTGACGTCATCCGCCGTTACGCCAAGATGTTCCCCTTCCTGCCTTATGAAGCAGGCGTAGCACCCGGCGATGATTTCTGTGTGTTCGATGTGCCGGAAGTCGGCCGTTTCGGCCTGTCGATCTGCTATGACATGTGGTTCCCCGAAACCACCCGCCAGCTGACGTCGCAGGGCGTCGAGGTGCTGTTGCACCCTGTGTTGACCGGAACCACCGACCGCGACGCCGAACTGGCAATTGCCCGCGCGACGGCGGCGCAGTTCCAGTGCTACGTCATTGATGTCAACGGCTTGGGCGCTGGCGGTGTGGGCCGGTCCTGCATCGTTGATCCCACGTCGCTGGTGCTGCACCAATCGCAGGGACAAGAAGACATGTTCCCGATTGAAATTGATCTGTCGATGGTGCGCCGCCAGCGCGAAACCGGCATGAAAGGTCTGGGTCAGGTACTCAAATCCTTCCGCGACCGCCCGGCAGATTTTTCAGTTTATGATCGAAATAGCGGTGTCGACAGCTATCTGAATACGCTGGGCCCGCTGGAAGTGCCCCAACAAGGATCGCGCGCCGGCCTACATGTGGACCTGCCTGCCACGGCAGAAGCCGACATTAATGATCGCGAACCCAAACTGGGGATCGGGATTTCGCCCGTCATGGGCAAGACAACAGGAAGCTGATCCAGAGGATTGGTAGCATAAGCTACGGACCATCTGTTTCGGCTCACAAAGGGAGTACGACAGATGGATTCCGTCAGCGACTATTATTCCGCGACACAATTGCGAGCTGACAGGTGGAGCGCGTTACGCGAAAGCGTGACGTCGCTGTGCCGCGAAACGCACGCCAAAAAGGCGGCGGCGTTGAAAGCGCGGATTGACGAGCTGTTCGCCTCGCTTGCCTTGATCGAACCCTATTGGGCGTTTCCCGGCATGACGGCCTTTGATCATATGCGCCGCCAGTTCGAGCACGGCAATTACGAGGATCTGGCTTTTACCACCAACCGCGTCAAACGGGCGTTGACCACCGGCGCTTACCGACGCCGTTCCATTCCGCTTGACCGCGAAACCTCCGATGACGAAGAACACAACGACGAGGCCATGCTGTCCCCTGAGGCCCGCGCGATGGCCCGCCCCTATTTCGAGGTGTTGATCGTCGACAATGTGAATGACCAGCAGGAACGCTGGCTCAAAAGCAATGTCGCCCGCATGCGCCGCCCCGAAGATCCCTTTCATTACGAAGCGGTTGTTGTGCCCAGCTTGGAGGACGCGCTGATCGCCGTGCTGTTCAACCACAACATCCAAGCGATTGTTGTACGCCCCGGGCTGGTGTTGAAATCTAACAACGACAACGAAATCCTGGCAAAATACATCCGCAATGCCAGTGACGGCGACGACATCAACACGATGCTGCCCGAAGACTATGGCCCCGAGTTGTGCCGCCTGATTGCCCGCGTGCGCCCCGAACTGGACGCCTATCTGGTCACCGAACGTTCAGTCGAGGATATTGCCGGTCTTGATCTGGGAATTTGCCGGCGAGTTTTCTATAATCAAGAAGACTTTATGGAGCTGCACCTCAACATCCTGCGCGGGGTGGCTGCACGCAACAAGACGCCGTTTTTTACCGCCTTGGTCGAATACTCCAAACAGCCCACCGGCGTTTTCCACGCCATGCCGATCAGCCGCGGCAAATCGATTACGCGCTCGCACTGGATTCAGGACATGGGCGCGTTTTACGGGCCGAACATCTTTCTGGCCGAAACCTCTGCCACGTCCGGCGGTTTGGACAGTCTGCTGGAACCTCAGGGGCCAATCAAAGAGGCGCAGGAACTGGCCAGCCGTGCGTTCGGATCGAAACAGACCTTTTTTGCCACCAACGGCACCTCGACCTGTAACAAGATCGTCGTTCAGGCCGTCGTGCGCCCCGGTGACATCGTTCTGGTGGACCGTGATTGTCACAAATCGCACCACTACGGCATGGTATTGGCGGGGGCCGAAGTCGTGTACCTCGACAGCTATCCGTTGAATGAATATTCGATGTACGGCGCGGTGCCGCTCAAGGAAATCAAGCACCAGCTTCTGGCGCTGAAAGCTGCCGGAAAACTGGACCGCGTGCGCATGCTGCTGCTGACCAACTGCACCTTTGACGGGCTGGTGTATAACGTCGAACGGGTGATGGAGGAATGCCTGGCGATCAAGCCGGACCTGGTTTTCCTGTGGGACGAGGCATGGTTTGCCTTTGCGCGCTTCAGCCCCACGTACCGTCAGCGCACCGGAATGCGTACCGCCAACAACCTGCGCAAACGCCTGCGGACCGAAGACCACAAACGCGACTATGAACTACAGCAGCTTGAACTCGAGGGTGCCTCGGACGAGACGCTGGTCAATACCCGCCTGATCGCCCCCCCCGACGCGCGGATCAGGGTCTATGCGACGCAATCCACCCACAAGACCCTGACATCGCTCAGGCAAGGGTCGATGATCCATGTGAACGATCAGGACTTCAAGGGCGAGGTCGAACAGTCCTTCCACGAAGCGTACATGACGCATACGTCAACCTCGCCCAACTATCAGATCATTGCATCGCTGGATGTGGGCCGCCGGCAGGTCGAACTGGAAGGGTTCGAATTTGTGCAGCGCCAGATCGAAGCGGCGATGTCGATGCGCAAGGCGATCAGCAGTCACCCGATGCTGCAAAAGTATTTCAAGGTGCTCACCGCGGGCGACATGATCCCCGAACATCACCGTCAAAGCGGGGTGTCGAGTTATTTCGACAATGACCAAGGCTGGACCGATATCTGGGATTGTTGGGAACAGGACGATTTTGTGCTCGACGCGACCCGTGTCACGCTTGCGGTTGGCGGGACCGGCTGGGACGGCGATACCTTTAAGACCCAGATTTTGATGGATAAATACGGCATCCAGATCAACAAGACCTCGCGCAATACGGTCCTGTTCATGACCAACATCGGCACCACACGGTCGTCGGTCGCCTACCTGATCGAAGTGCTGGTTGAAATCGCGAATGAACTGGACGATCTGCTGGATGATGCATCCCAAATGGAGCGGCGCTCGTTTGACCGTCGGGTCAAGAACCTCACGGAAAACTATCCGCCGCTGCCAGACTTCAGCCGCTTTCATGATGCGTTCAGACCCGACAATATTACGCCGGAAGGCGATATTCGCACCGCTTATTATCTAAGTTACAAGGAATCTAACTGCGACTACCTCGAGCTGGACGGATCCTTGCAAGAGGCGCTGGATGCCGGTGACGAAGTCGTTTCGGCAGGGTTCATCATCCCCTACCCGCCCGGCTTTCCGATCCTTGTCCCCGGACAAGTGGTCAGCAAGGAAATCTTGTCTTTCATGCGGGCATTGGATGTGAGTGAAATCCACGGCTACCGCGCCGATCTGGGGCTGCGTGTCTTTACCGCCGACGCGTTGGACAGTCTGCAAAACCCGCAAAAACTTAAACCTGCCGCCGAATAAGAAAAGGAATACACATGCCAACAGTTCTCAAAAATATCTCGGAAATCCGCCGGTTTTTTCACCGTAACGAAGATCCGGTTTACTTCATCTCGGCGACTAACTTTAACCTTTTGGGCCTCGATGAATGGGTAAAGAACTTTAAATACATCTGCTATATCGACTGTTACGGCGGCAAACACCCGAACGTGTTCTGCCCCTCTGAACAACCGCATGCGGAGTTCCAGTCCATTGAAGACATCAATAATTACCTGCTGCAGCACAAGGAAGTCATCGACTTTATCAAGCGTCGTGGCGGCAAGCCGAAGTTTGTGTTCCTGATGTTTGACGAAGAAACCGAACGCCTGTCCAAAGAGTTGGGCGCGGATGTCTGGTTCCCGAAGGCCAAACTGCGCACCAAAATGGACAACAAGATTGAAACCGTGCGCATCGGCAACAAAGCGGGCGTGCCGTCCGTGCCAAATGTGTTGGCGGAGGTGAAATCCTACGAAGACCTGCAGAAAACCTGCGAAAAGGCCGGCATCGGCCATGATCTGGTGCTGCAATCCGCCTTTGGCGATTCAGGGCACACGACGTTCTTTATCAAATCCGAAGCAGACTTCCGCCGCCACGAGCATGAAATCGTCGGCGAAGGCGAGATCAAGATCATGAAACGCATTGATTGTCGCGGTTCCGCGATCGAGGCTTGCGCGACCAAGGAAGGCACAATTGTTGGCCCGCTGATGACCGAACTTGTCGGTTTCAAGGAACTGACCCCCTATCGCGGTGGTTGGTGTGGCAATGAAATCCTGTCTACCGCCTTTCCGCCCAAGGTCCGCCAGAAGGCACGTGAACTGACCTTCAAGTTCGGGGAACAGCTGCGCAAGGAAGGGTATCGCGGGTACTTTGAACTGGACTTTCTGATCGACAAAAAGACCGGTGACATCTGGCTTGGCGAACTCAACCCCCGCATCACCGGTGCGTCGTCCATGACCAACCACGCCGCTTTTGCCCATGCGGATGCACCGTTGTTCCTGTTCCACCTGCTGGAATTCTCCAAGAAGAAGTTCCAGTTGGATGTTGATGAACTTAACGCCCGCTGGGCTGATTCAGCCAATATCGACAGCTGGTCGCAGATGGTGATCAAACATACCGATGACAGCGTGGATATTTGTACCGAAGCCCCCGAAACCGGCATCTATAAAATGCTGGAAGACGGCAGCGTTGTATTTGACCGTTTTGATTATCACCGCCGTGCTGTAGAATCCGAAAACGAGGCCTTCTTTCTACGCATCCTGCAACCGGGTGATTACCGGTATGAAGGGGCCGACATCGGCATTTTGGTGACGCGCGGGCGTTCAATGACGAAATCTTTCCAGTTGAACGAACGGGCGAAAAAGTGGATTCACGGCATCAAGAAAACCGTAGAAGGCAAACCCTTGCCTGCGGCTAATGCGGGACCGGTGCTGGCTGATCCCGCCTTCAAGATCCTGTAAGGAGGAGCCATGCACTGGCGCGCCCTCAGCGAAGATACGCCCGGTCCCAAGTGGGCCGGGCTTTTCGCCGAATACTGGCCGGACTATAAACGGTGGTGGCTGAAAGAGGGCGACTCTGCGCGTGCCAGCTATCTGGTCAGCCGGCGGGCGCTTGAAGACCACATGCCCGAAATTGTGCCGCTGTATGACAAGCTCTGCGAGCTTGCCGGTGGCGGCGATCAGGCGGCGCGGTTCCTTAGCTTTTATTGCCCTCCGCCGTATCTTGCGGGGTGCAGTCAGGCGATCTGGACCGGCGAAGAACCGGTTCTGGTGCGCAATTACGATTACAACGCCAATGCCTTTGACAGCCTTGTGCTGCGCACCAACTGGCAGGGGCGGCGCGTGGTCGGCACCTCTGACGGGTTGTGGGGGCTGGTGGACGGGATGAATGACGCAGGCCTTGCGATTTCCCTGACTTTCGGCGGGCGGCGCATTGTTGGCACCGGTTTCGGTGTGCCGCTGATCCTGCGCTATGTTTTGCAAACCTGCACCACCGCAGAGGAAGCCGGCGCAGTACTGGCCCGCGTACCGACCCACATGAGTTATAATGTGACTGTGCTGGACGCTAATCGCAACTATTTAACTGCGATGATGGCGCCGGACCGGCCTGCCATCATTACCCATGCCGCCGTTGCGACCAACCATCAGGAAAACGTGGAATGGATCAGCCATGCACGGTTTACCGCAACCGTTGAACGCGAACGGTTCCTGTTGCAGCGCCTAACCCTGCACCGCGATCCAGAGGACAAATTCATCGGTGCGTTTCTGCGCCCACCGCTTTATTCTACGGCTTTCAGCGCCGGTTTTGGTACGCTTTACACGGCTGTCTACCGGCCACGGCTCGGCGAGATGGAAGTCAGATGGCCCGGCACGGTCTGGTGCCTCGGGCTTGACGCATTTCAGGAAGGGGGCCGCCGGGTCCAAATACCGGGGGCGGCTTGACCCCTGCCCGGCCAAGCCACCACCCCGTTCGGATACGCCGCATCTACCGTCCCATCAGCCCCGGCAACCACGTGCCAAGTTCCGGTAAAACGACAATAAGGCCAAGCACAAATAGCTTGATCAACAGGAACGGCGAAACCGCCGCATAGATGTCGCGCATGCGGATGTCAGGCGGTGCTACACCGCGCATCACAAAGAGCAAAAGACCAAAGGGCGGCGTCAGCAATCCGATTTCCATCGTCAAAAGATAGACGACACCCAGGACCAACTCGTTGATCTCCATCGCTTTAGCCAAGGGCACAAACACCGGCACGGTCACCATCAGCATCGACACCTGATCAATGAAGCACCCCAGAAACAACAGGATCGCGATGATGCCCAGCAAGACGATAAGCGGCGTGGGCTCAAAACTGTTGATCATGTTGATCAGCCCGTTCGTCGCCCCTGAAAAGGACAGAACCTGCGCAAAGGTCTGACTGGCCGCGATGATAAACAGGATCATCACCGACAGTTTCAGCGTTTCCATCAGGGCAGCCCCCAGTTTGGCCCAGCTTAGCGAACGATAGGCGGCCCCGATCAGAACAGCCGTCAGGCTGCCCAAGGCCGCGCTTTCGGTGGGGGTCGCGAAGCCCAACAAAAGCGATCCGATCACCACTGCAAAAAGCGCTGACAGCGGCAGAACGTAGATTACAAAAGGCGTCCAGCGTTCCCTGAGCGTCATTTGTTCCAGTGTGTCGGGTGGCGCCACAGAGGGGTCCAGCATGCTGCGCCCAACGACATAGGCGACAAACAGGAACGCCAGCAACAGCGCGGGGATCACGCCGGCGACCAACAAACCGGCAATCGAAATGCCTGCCAGTGAACCGACCAACACTGCCAGTGCCGAGGGCGGGATTAACATCGCAATGGCACCGGATGCCATAATCGGCCCCATCGCCATGGACGGGTGATAGCCCTTTTTTAACATGCCCGGCAAAAGCGTGCTGCCCAACATTGCGGTATTCGCGATCGTCGATCCGGACAGCGCTGCGAATATCGTGCCCCCGAAAATGGTCACCACCGACATCCGGCCCGGAATGCGTGTCACCACCCGCTCAATTGCGTCGATCGCACGATGCGCTACGCCGGTCTGAAACAGGATCTCCCCCATCAGGATGAACAAAGGTATTGGCGCAAGCTGGAAATTCGCCACCGATTGCGTCGCATTGCGCGCAAGTTGCAGGATGCCCCGTTCGCCCCCCAGCACGAAATAGGCACCAACGGTGGTGACAACGATAAAGGCGAAAGCCACCGGCAGACCGATCAGCAAAAGCACGGCCAATCCGCCCAGCATGACAGTAAGAATAAGACCCCAATCCATAGCGTTATAACCCGTTCGGTGTGGCATCGGCCACGTCGGGCTGCACGATCTTGCGCAGGAAAACGATCACGCACAGGATCAGCGACGCAGGCACGAAGGACAGCATCCACCATTCAGGGATAACGAAAGAGGTACGGATCATCGATCCGCGGGCCGCAGACGCAAGGGCGGCCTGCACGCCGTACCAGCCCAACACCGCGGCCGAAGCGGCACCGATAAGGTTGGTGAGACAGCTTAATCGAGAACGCGCTACGGGCGCAAGCGATGCGGTCAGCAGATCGACTTTGACGTGACCGCCTTTGGCTAATACCCAAGGTGCGCCCATGAATGTGGCGATCATCAGCGCATATTGTATTGCATCCAGCGCGCCGTATATCACCGGCAGGCCAAGGTTTCGCAGCACCACGTTGATGGCGATGATCACCGCAATCACCCCCAGAATGCCCGCCGACAGCGCGGCAAGCATCCAGAGCGACCGGTCAAAGAATACTCCGATCATGTCCGGTTATTTGCTCAGACAGGCGCGCAGTTCCTGTGCAAGCGGCGTGTCCACGGCCTCGACCGCGGCCCAGCCTGCATCACGTGCAGTGGTCAGCCATTTTTCAGCGCCAGCCGCGTCGAACGTGATGGTTTCAATCCCCGCTTCGGCCTGTTTTGCATATTCGGCGGTGTTGATTTCGGCGTTGTTCGCGTTCAGCGCCTCCATCCATGCCGCACCTTCCTCAAGTTTGGCGCGCTGCGCATCGGTCAACCCGTTCCAGACATCGAGGTTGACCAAGAGGTTCACGTCAACATTGTAAAAGCTTGGATCAACGCGGTATTTCGTTTGCTCGTCCCAACCAAGGTCCAAAACCCCTTGCGACGGCCAACCGTAACCATCAATCGCCCCGCGCTCCAGCGCACTATAAACTTCGCCCGGTGCGGTGCGCACAAGGTTCGCGCCCAGTGCCGAAAACATCGCCTGATACACCGGCGTTGTCCGAATGGTCAGCCCGCTCAGGTCCGGCCCCTCGACAGGTTTTGTGAGATACAAATGAAACCCGATACCATCGCCTGCATGGGCCAGATATTTCACGTTCATCTGTTCTTGGTGAATCCGGTCAATCACCGCGTAACAGCCATTCTCGCGTTGTTCCTGCACGGTGTTTTCCGCAAGGTGAATGGCGTCCCCTGTTGGCACAAGGTTCGGATAGAAGGCCGCGGTGTTATTGGCCAAATCCACGACACCCGATTGCACGGCATTGCCCAACTCAAAAGGCGGTACCGCCTCGGGCCCGCCGATCAGGTCGATCTGAACTGTGCCTTTGCCGTTTTCGTTGATCCAGCCGACAAAAGCCTGAAACTCACGACTGAATGTCGTATCCAGATTAAAGGCCGAAACGGCCCGCAAGGTGACTTCTTGGGCAGATGCCTGCGAGGTGAACGCGGTAGCAACAAGTAAGCCAGCGGCCAATGTAGATTTGAATTTCAAGTTATTTCTCCCGGTTGGATCGAGACCCCGAATCTTGTGTTCAGGTGTCAATTTATATGAATACGCATATATTTATTAACGAAGTTTCGTCCGCTCGTCAATTTCTGATACCTGTGCGGGGCAGATGGCTCGGGGCGAAATGGCGCGAACTCGCAAGCCTTCGCGGGCCAATATTACAGTGGGTTTAGAAGGCGATGGCGCAAAAATGGCACCAGCCCGCGGGCAAGCCAAGACGCTTGGCCAAGCAAAAGCGCGTGTACGCTTGCTGATTATTTCTGGAATAAAAATTTGCTGGCGGAGGCTCAGGGATTCGAACCCTGGGGACGCTCTCACGCCCGTCGGTTTTCAAGACCGGTGCATTCGACCACTCTGCCAAACCTCCGCTGCCCGCTCCTCCTAATGTGCAAAAATTGATTCGGCAAACCACAATCCGCAGCGCAACATCACTGCCGTATCTGGGGAAATTCGCCGATCCGTGTCTTGCGGCCTTTTCAGGTGTGGCGTTGCAGGCTAATGTGCGCGCAAGATCCTCTGCAAGGGGGCGTGAAACTGCGCCGTTTACAACGGCAAAACGAGGTCCGAAGTGGCCCACAGGCAAGGACGATACCGAATGAGCAGGCCCATGGATACCACGCGCAAACCACGGCACGCTGCGCGATTGACCGTCACGGCTGCTGTCGCATTGTCCCTGCTTGCGGGCTGCGACGAGAACGGGCAATTCGCCCTGCCGATGCCAAATGGCAAATCCGTTGCCACCACCGCGGGCAGTACGAAATCGACAAAACTGGTCGAACGTGACGTTGAGGCACCCGAGATTTTCTCGGCGACCGATCAGGGTTTGTGGGACGGGCGGCCCTCACTCGGCGGGGTCTGGGTTGCACATCCCGATGTTACTGAGCCCGAGCGCGTGATTATCCGCAACGAGGCAAACGGCAAGTTTGTCATCGGTGCGCTGTTTCGCAAAGAACGTGACCTGCCCGGTCCCAAGCTGCAAATCTCTTCTGATGCAGCAGCCGCGCTCAGCATTCTGGCCGGTGCCCCTGCTCCGTTAAATGTGACCGCCTTGCGCCGTGAAGAAACCGAAGAGGCCGCACCAATTGACGAAAGCGCAACAAGCACTGTCGATGCACCGGCACAGGTTTCAGAAACCGCGCTTGATCCGATTGCGGCCGCTGGTGCCGCGATCGACGCCGCTGCGGCGACGCCGGTTACGCCTCCTGCCCCGAAACCCGAAACACCCCGCCAGACATCTTCGCTGGCTAAGCCATTCGTGCAACTTGGTATTTTCTCGATCGAAGGGAATGCGAACAGGGTTGCCAAACAGATGCGCGGTGCCGGTATGGTGCCGGTGATCAAACAGTCCGAAATCAATGGCAAGCCGTTCTGGCGTGTTCTTGTCGGTCCTGCGGGGTCAAAATCCGAACTTAACAACCTCATCAAGGCGATCAAAGCCGAAGGCTTTTCCGACGCCTATGCGGTCACCAATTAACGGGAGCCTGCCCACTCATGTTGCGCAATCTCACTGCCCGAATCCTTGCAACCAGCCTAACGCTCGCGCTGTCCACATCGGCGGCTTTCGCCTTTGAAACCAAAGCGACCGCGGCCTATGTGATCGACCAGACAACCGGCACTGTGCTTTTGGCGAAAGATGCCGACACGCCCCTGCCGCCGGCGTCCATGTCAAAGTTGATGACGCTTTACATGGCATTCGAAGCCGTCGCTTCAGGCCGCTTGGAGCTGGACCAGAAACTGCCGGTTTCCGCAGATGCGGCAGCTTACAGCGGGTCGACGATGTTCTTGCAAGAAGGCGAACGCGTCACGGTCGAGGACTTGTTGCGCGGCATCATCGTTCTGTCGGGCAATGATGCCTGCGTTGTCATCGCCGAAGCATTATCCGGCACCGAAAGCCGCTTTGCCCGCGACATGACCATGCGCGCGCAGCAGTTGGGCATGACCAATTCGACCTTTATGAACTCTAACGGCTGGCCCAAACCCGGCCACCGCATGTCGATGCGTGATCTGGGGCTTTTGGCGAACCGTCTGATTTCGGACTATCCGCAGTTCTATCCGATGTTTGCCGAGCGTGAATTCATGTTCGACGCGAACGAAAGCGCCAATCGCTTCAACCGCAACCCATTGTTACAACTGGATATCGGTGCTGACGGGCTTAAAACGGGTCACACCTCCGAAGCCGGATATGGTCTTGTCGGCAGCGCGAAACAGGGCGACCGGCGGGTGATCTTTGTGATCTCGGGTCTGGACAGCGCGGCGGGACGGGCGCGCGAATCTGAATCCATCGTCAACTGGGCCTTCCGCCAGTTCAGCCAGCAAACCCTTGGCACTGCCGGCACGCAACTGGCCGAGGCACCTGTCGCCATGGGCGATCAACCAACAGTTGGTCTGGAACTGGCCGAAGACCTGTCCGTGCTTACGCCGATTTCCGCAAGTGGCGGTTTGAGTGGCGAGGTCGTGTTTACCGGTCCTTTCCGCGCGCCGATCCTGAAAGGCGATGCCATCGCCGAATTGATCCTGACCCGCGAGGACCTGCCTGACGTCACCGTGCCGCTGGTCGCCGCGCAGACCGTGCAACCGGGCGGGTTCATGGTCAAAATGACGGCTGCAGCGAAACATCTTCTGGCGCGTCTTAACGCAGGGCCGCAGGACGCTTCGTGAGCGACACAGGTCTGTTTATCAGCTTTGAGGGGATCGACGGGTCTGGCAAGTCAACGCAGGCGCGTTTGCTGGCGGACCACCTGCGCGATCTTGGCCATGACGTTGTACTGACGCGCGAACCGGGCGGATCGCCGGGGGCGGAGGAAATCCGCGCCTTGGTGTTGCAGGGCGATCCCGACCGTTGGTCTGCGCGCACCGAAATCCTGTTGTTTACCGCAGCGCGGCGCGATCATCTGGAACGCACGATCCAGCCGGCGCTGGACGCGGGCAAGATTGTGATCTGCGACCGCTTTGCCGATTCCACACGAATGTATCAGGGCCTGTCGCGCGGCGATCTGCGCGGGATCGTGGATGAATTGCACCGTTTGATGATCGGGGTGGAACCGGACCTGACGGTGCTGATCGACATGGACCCGACCCAGGGTTTGTCGCGGGCTCTTGCGCGCCAGACCGTCGAGGAACGGTTCGAGGATTTTGGCGAAGAGTTGCAACGCGCCATGCGCAAAGGGTTTCTGGATCTTGCTCAGGAATATGCACAAAGGTTCGTCACCATTGATGGCGCGCGTGGCATTGACGACGTCGCCGCAGATGTCCAACAGGTTGTCGCGGCACGTTTACCGTCCTGAGCCTTCCCTCCCCCGTCAAACCTGCTAGACCCAAATCATGAGTGATGACGCCCCCCAACCCGACCGTGTAAGCGGTGCCTTGCATCCCCGCGACACGCCCCGCTTGATCGGGCAAAGCGCGGCCGAAGCGGCATTTCTGGATGCTTTCAATTCGGGCAAGCTGCATCACGCCTGGATGTTGACCGGCCCGCGTGGTGTGGGCAAGGCCACTCTGGCATGGCGCATCGCACGGTTCCTGCTGGCGACGCCCGACGATGACGGCGGCATGTTCGCAGCGCCCACACCTGACACGCTTGATGTTGATCCTGATCACCCCGTTGCGCGGCGCATTGCGGCCAGCGGCGAAGGGGCGCTACGCGCCGTCACCCGTTCGGTCAACCCCGACACCAAAAAGCTGCGCAAACAGATTGTGGTGGATGACATCCGCACGCTCAACGGATTCTTCCAGATGTCGGCCGCAGATGGCGGGCGTCGGGTTGTCATCATTGATGACGCCGACGAAATGAACCCCAATGCCGCGAATGCCCTGCTCAAGATGCTCGAAGAACCGCCCGAACGTGCGGTGCTTTTGCTGCTCAGTCATCAGCCGTCCAGCTTGCTTCCCACGATCCGCTCGCGCTGTCGCACGTTGCGGCTGGCACCGCTGGATCCTGTCGATATGGAAGCTGCTTTGGCCGCATCCGGTGTCGCATTGCAGGGCGATCCGACAGCACTTGCCGCGCTTTCGGGCGGTTCTGTTGGCGGTGCCTTGCGCCTATCACTAATGGGCGGTTTGCAGATTTATGCCGAGCTGACGGGGTTAATGGCGTCCCTGCCCCGGATGGACCGCGCCCGCGCGATCAAACTCGCCGAAGCCGCAGCGCAACGCGGGGCGGAGGAAAAATTGATCCTTCTGTTTTCATTGGTCAATCTGCTGCTGGCCCGACTGGCGCGCACCGGTGCCACCGGCATGCCGCCCCCGACCGAAGCCACACCGGGCGAGACCGAGCTGCTGCAACGTCTATCCCCCACCCCGCATCAGGGGCGCAAATGGGCCGATCTGGCGCAAGAGGTATCGGCGCGGGTGCAACACGGCATGGCAGTGAACCTTGACCCTGCCGCGCTGGTCCTAGATACCCTGCAAAAGATAAGCGACTGTGCCCCTAGGTAGAATGACGGACCGCATGACCGACAGCTCCCAAACGACCCCAATGCCGCACATCACGGACAGCCATTGCCACCTTGATTTCCCCGATTTCAAGGACCAGCTGCCCGAAGCCATTGCCCGCGCAGCTGCGGCTGGCGTGACGCGGATGGTCACAATCTGCACCAAGCTGCGTCAGGTTGATACAGTGCGCGCCATTGCCGAGGCGCACGCGCCGGTGTTCTTTGCAGCGGGCACCCATCCGATGTCCGTCGCCGCGGAACCGATGGTCAGCGTGGATGAATTGATCGCCCTCACAGCACACCCCAAGATGGTCGGAATCGGCGAAACCGGACTGGATTACCACTATACAGCGGAAAGTATGGAGGTGCAGCAGACCTCCCTGCGGATCCACATCGACGCGGCGCGCCAGACGGGTTTACCCCTGATCATCCATGCCCGTGACGCTGACGCTGACATGGCCCGCATATTGACCGAAGAATATCGCAATGGTGAATATCGCTGCGTCATGCACTGCTTTTCTTCTTCTCCGGAACTGGCCCGCGCAGCGCTTGATCTGGGGTTTTACCTAAGCATGTCAGGCATCACTGCCTTTCCCAAATCCAGCGATCTGCGCGACATTTTTGCCGCCGCCCCGCTTGACCGGATTGTTGTGGAAACCGACGCCCCCTATCTTGCGCCCCCGCCCCATCGCGGCAAACGCAACGAACCTGCATTCGTCGCACATACGGCGCAGCGGGCGGCTGAAACATTTGGCATGCCATACCCTGATTTTGCAGCGCAAACGCAACTGAATTTCGACCGGCTTTTCTCGAAGGTCGCCGCATTTGAGGCGGCGCACTGATGGCCGAGATGCGCACCACCATTCTGGGCTGCGGCTCTTCCGGCGGTGTGCCGCGCCTTGGCGGCCATTGGGGGGCTTGCGATCCAACCGAGCCGAAAAACACCCGCCGCCGCTGTTCCATCCTTGTCGAGCGTGTAACGGCAGAAGGCACCACATCCGTACTGATCGACACCTCTCCCGATATGCGCAGCCAGCTTCTGGATGCCGGTGTCGGGCGCTTGGACGGGGTGCTTTATACCCATGCGCATGCCGATCATGTCCATGGCATTGATGACCTGCGCATGATCGTGATCAATATGCGCGCCCGCCTGCCCGTTTGGGCCGACGCGCCGACCAAAGCGGCCCTGCTGGAACGGTTCGGCTATGCCTTTATCCAGCCCAAAGGGTCGATGTATCCGCCGATCCTGGATCTGAATGATATCAACGGGGATACGACCATTGACGGGCCCGGAGGCGCGCTGACGTTTACGCCGTTTCTGGTCAATCACGGCGGTATGGACGCGCTGGGTTTCCGTGTAAACGATGTCGCCTATCTGCCGGATGTCGCAAAAATCCCCGATGCGGTCTGGCCCCATCTTGAGGGGCTGACTTGTTGGATCGTCGATGCCCTGCGCCGCGATCCCCACCCCACGCATAGCCATCTTGATCAAACACTTGGCTGGATCAGGGATATGGCACCGAAACGTGCCGTGCTGACCAACATGCACAATGATCTGGACTATCAGACCATCGCCGCCGAAACCCCCGACCATATTGATCCGGCCTTTGACGGCATGGAGCTGGTTTTCCCGCTGGGCTGATACCGCCCCGCACTCCATACTCAAGGCCCGCCTGTGCAAACCCTTCTCGACGTCATCCTGCCCGTCTTTCTGGTCATCGGTTTTGGCTATGTCGCAGTCTGGCGGGGAGTGTTTCCAACGGCGGGCATCGACGGGGTGCTGCGCTTCGCCCAGAATTTCGCGGTACCCTGCCTGCTGTTTCAGGCGATTTCCAAGATCGACATCGCCGCTTCGTTCGATCCACGGCTTCTGATCAGCTTTTATACAGGTGCTGCGGCCTGTTTCGCATTGGGTATCATCGGCGCGCGCGTATTCTTCAAACGCGATTGGGAAGACTGCATTGCCATCGGGTTCTGCTGCCTGTTTTCCAATTCGGTCCTGCTGGGTCTGCCCATCGCGGAACGGGCCTATGGTCCTGATGCGCTGACCGGCAATTTCGCCATCATCGCTTTCCACTCGCCGTTTTGCTACGGGCTGGGCATCACCGTCATGGAGATCGTGCGCGGACGCGGGCAATCGGCCGTGCAATTGTTCCGCTCTGTCACCCGCGCGATGTTCCGCAACGCGTTGGTGTTGGGCATTCTGGCGGGGTTCGCCGTGAACCTGTCCGGTCTTATGCTGCCCGGTGTTGTCGATGATGCCCTGTCGCTGATTGCGCGGGCGGCATTGCCAGCGGCCCTGTTTGCGCTTGGCGGTGTGTTGATCCAATACAAACCCGAAGGCGACATGAAAGCCATCGCCATGGTCTGTGGCCTGTCCCTGCTTGTGCATCCGGCCATCGCGTGGAGCATGGGCAGCGTCCTTGCGTTGGACAAGGAACAGTTCCGCGCGGCAGTGTTGACCGGTGCGATGGCACCGGGGTTCAACGCCTATATCTTCGCCAATATGTATGGGCGCGCACGCCGTATCGCAGCCTCCGCCGTGCTGATCGCAACCGGCAGTTCGATCCTGAGTGTCTGGTTCTGGTTGTCGGTGCTGGCCTAAGGCCAAGCCGGAAAGACACGGCTATTTACATGCCCGTATTGCAATGCCTACAGTCGTTTATCGGTTCGGGGGTCGCTCTGAACCTCATAAATCGGCTCGCCGCACATTTGCGGTCAATTCCGCCGAAATAAAGGGAGAATACCATGACGTTTTCATTCAAGGGTCTGAAGTCCGCCGCCATTGGCGCGGTCTTGGTGACCGGTCTGGCAACTGCCGCCGCCGCGCAGGAGCTCAAGTTCTTTACCATCGGCACGGGCGGCACCGCCTATACCTACTATCCCGTTGGCGGCGTGATCGCCAATGCGATCTCGAAACCACCGGGCTCGCGCGAATGCGATGCAGGCGGGTCTTGCGGTGTCGAGGGGCTGATCGCCTCTGCCGTTTCATCGCGCGGGTCGGTCGACAACGTAAACGCAATCATCTCGGGCCTGCGCAACTCGGGCTTTGCCCAGTCCGACGTGGCCTATTGGGCCTATACCGGCACCGGCACGATGGAAGGCAAAGAACCAGCCAAGGATCTGCGCACCATCGCCGCCCTGTTCGAAGAGCACATCCATCTGGTGGCTTTGGCCGACAGCGGCATCAATTCGGTTGCCGACCTGAAGGGCAAGCGCGTGTCGCTGGATGAACCCGGTTCAGGCACTTATGTCGACGCAAACCTGATCCTTGAGGCCAATGGCTTGGCTGTTGAAGATGTCACAGCAGAAGCCTTGAAAGGCAACGCCGCTTCCGAAGCTTTGCGCAACGGTAAAATCGACGCGTTTTTCGTGGTGGCGGGCTATCCGACCGGATCACTTGTTGAACTCGCCTCCGCTGCGGACATCAAGCTGGTGCCGATCGACGGCGACGGTGCCGCAGCTCTGACCGAGAAATACGGCTTTTTCGCAGCCTCCGACATCCCGGAAGGCGCGTATGAGGGCGTTGCCACCACCACAACTGTGGCAGTGGGCGCGCAGTGGTTCACGTCGGCCAATGAAGATGAAGAGCTGATCTATAACATCACCAAAGCTTTGTGGAACGAACAGTCCCGCAAACTGCTGGATGTGGGCCACGCGAAGGGTAAAACCATCACGCCCGATTCCGCGTTGAACGGTGTGGGTGTGCCATTGCACGCTGGCGCGGAGCGGTTTTACAAAGAAGCCGGTTTGCTGAAGTAAGCCCGTTTTTGACTGATTTGGCCCGAACGCCCTGCGGCGTTTGGGCCTTATTTTATTTCACGATTACAGACGGATAGCATCATGGCTGCTGACAACGCACCCGAATTGACCCCCGAACAACTGGCAGAGATCGAGCGCAAATTTGATCCTGAAACCGCCTTTCGCCCGACGGGGCGCATGTTGGGGCATTTCATCGCGGCTGTTCTGGTGGCCATGTCGATCTATCACTTCTATGCCTCGGGCTTTGGGCTGATCCGCGAATTGTTGCACCGTGGGATCCATTTGTCTTTCGTGCTTGGGCTGGTATTTTTGCTGTTTGGCCTGCGCAAATCCGACCCTGCCATTGGCGTGCCAAAAGCGTGGTATCGGTTCGACGGGGTGCCGGTCATCGACATCATGCTTGCGGTGCTTGCTGTGGGCGCGGCGATGTACCTGCCGTTGCTGCCGCCCGAAATCGTATCCGAACGTGTTGGCAACCCCTCGCAGTTTGACGTTTTTATGGGCAGCGCGCTGTTGCTGCTAACGCTTGAGGCGACGCGCCGTTCCGTTGGCCCGACCCTGCCGATTATCGCGATCCTGTTCCTTGTCTTTGCCTATTTCGGACCGTGGATGCCGGGCGCATTAAAACATGGCGGGGCAAGCTGGCTGGGGATCATCAACCATCTTTATATGACGAACCAAGGCATCTATGGCATCGCCATCGGTGTCATGGCGCAATATGTGTTCCTGTTCATCCTGTTCGGCGTACTGGCCACGCGCATTGGGTTGGGGCAGTTGTTCATCGACCTCGCCATGGTCATTGCCGGGCGTTATTCCGGTGGCCCTGCCAAGGTTGCGATTTTCTCCTCCGCGTTTATGGGCACGATTTCAGGGTCTTCCATCGCCAACACGGTGACCACCGGCGCGCTGACCATTCCGGCGATGAAACGCGTGGGCTACCCCGCCCATTTCGCGGGCGCTGTCGAAGCGACGGCATCAACCGGCGGGCAGATCACGCCGCCGATCCTGGGTGCCGCGGCGTTTATTATGGTCGAATACCTTGAAATTCCCTTGCGCGACGTGCTGGCGGCGGCGTTGTTTCCGGCCTTGCTGCATTATTTCGGCATCTTCATCATGGTGCATCTGGAGGCGAAAAAGCTTGGCCTGCGCGGCTTGCGCGCCGAAGAACTGCCCAAGGTCGGTGTCGTCCTGAAGGACCACTGGCTGTCAATCATCCCGCTGGCCATTCTGGTCTATCTGATCCTGTCCGGCAAAACCCCCGATTACGCAGCGGTTTACGGCATTATCGCTTGTGTGGTCGTGGGGTTCCTGAACCCGAGACACCGGCTGACCCTGCTCGATCTGTGGAATGCGCTAGCGTCGGGTGCGAAAAACACATTGGCTGTGGGGGCCGCTGCGGCAACCGTCGGGGTTGTCGTCGGGGTTGTGACCCTGACCGGCGTCGGCTTCCGTCTGGGCTATGTTGTGGTGCAGACTGCAACGGACATCGGCGGGTTCCTGAGCACCCTGCCCCTTCTGTCCTATTTCACCGTGACGCAATGGGCGCTGTTCGTATCACTGATCCTGATCGCGATTTCCTGTATCATCATGGGCGCGGGCATCCCGACCACCGCGACCTATATCATCCTCGTCGCCGTGGCCGCACCCGCCCTTGCGCAGTTGCAGGTCGAACCGCTCGTTTCACACTTCTTTGTGTTTTATTACGGTGTGTTGGCAGACATTACGCCTCCGGTTGCACTGGCGGCCTATGCCGCGGCCGGCATTGCGGGATCAAACCCGTTCAAGACGGGCAACACCGCCTTCCGCCTTGGCATTGCCAAAGCGCTTGTACCTTTCGTGTTTGTCTATTCACCCGCGCTGTTGCTGGTGGCTGACGGGTTCACATGGTGGCTGTTCACGATCACATTATCCGGTGCGATGCTGGGTATCGCGTCCCTTGGTGTCGCCTTCAGCGGGTTCCTGTTCGCACCCTTGGCCAAATGGGAACGCTGGTGGGTCGCGCTGGTGTCTTTTCTGTTCATAGCCCCGGGGGTGCTGACGATGGTGATCGGTTTGGTCCTTATGGCACCGATTGTCATCCGGCAGGTGCTGGCACGGCGGCACGCCCACGCCGCATGATACCTGCCCCCCCAATCACGAGGGGGGCCCTTCGCGATATCCATTATACCCTTGATCGCAAATATTAGGACACCGCTATGACACTGCTACAAATTGCATCGTTGCTGATCGTCCTTGCGGGTGTGTTCGGTGCCATCAACTATCTGTTTCTGAAACTGCCTTCGGCGATTGGTATCCTTGTCGTCGCGCTGTTTGCCTCGTTGATGGTGATTGTCACCGACGCCCTGTTCCCGGCCCTTACGGTCGAGGAAAGCATCCGCGCGCAGGTACTGGAACTGGAGTTCTCCGAAGCGCTGCTTGAAGGTATGCTGGGCCTGTTGCTGTTCGCCGGTGCGCTGCATGTGAAACTTTCTGATTTGCGCAAGGCATGGTTGCTGATCCTGCTGATGGCAACGATGGGTATTGCTGTGTCGACCCTCATTGTCGGCGTGGCGTTCAGCTGGATCACCGGCATGCCTATAATGATTGCGTTGATATTCGGCGCGCTGATCTCGCCCACGGATCCGGTGGCTGTCCTGGGTGTGTTGCGCGACGCGGATTTGCCCAAATCACTGGAAACAAAGATCGCTGGCGAAAGCCTGTTCAACGACGGGGTCGGTTATGTGGTGTTTCTTGTGCTCGTGGGCCTCGCCTTTCCCAGCGGGGATGCCCATGGCGCGGGTCTTTCAGGTGCGGCAACGCTGTTTGTCCAAGAAGCCCTTGGTGGTGCGGTCCTTGGGATCGTGCTGGGCTGGCTGACGTTCAGGGTGATGCGTCTGATTGATGATTATGCGCTGGAGGTGCTGATCACATTGGGTCTTGCATTCGGCGGCTATGAGCTGGCCGTCTGGCTGCATGTTTCGGCCCCCATCATGGCGGTCTGCGCGGGGCTGTTTATCGGCGACATCGGGGCCAAACACGGCATGTCCGAAGAGACCCGCCAATATGTCGATGCGTTCTGGAAACTGGTAGACGAGATCCTGAACGCGGTGCTGTTCCTGATGATCGGATTTGAAGTCTTCGCCGTGGCATTCAAAACCGATTTTGCCCTCGCCGGTTTGATGGCCATTGTCGTTTCGCTGGTCGCGCGACTGGCGGCTGTATCGATCCCCGTACTGATGCTGCGCCCGTTCCAGTCGTTCAGCACAGGGGTCATACCGATCATGACATGGGGCGGCTTGAAAGGCGGGATTTCCGTGGCGCTGGCCCTGTCCTTGCCGGAAAACGAATGGAAACCGCTGATCCTGACCGCAACCTATATCGTTGTCATCTTTTCGATAATTGTTCAGGGGTTGACCATCACGCGGCTTGCCGATCGCGTCGGACCTACCCCCGAGCTGCCGCATGACTAAAGACCCAGCAGGCGACATTGACCGCCTCGACGTTTGCAGGTGCCCATTGGTGGTAAGATATTGGAAAAATGATGTCTGTGCCGTCACGTCGCACCGTCCACACCCCACTTAACGGTTGCTCATGAAATTAAGTTCGCATACGAATTAATTAGTTCATATGCGAATGAAGTCATGTCCAAAAGCCTCAAAGTTTTCCATCAGCTACAGATCGCGCATTCCGCGCTCTTCCGGGCTGCCGATCACCGCACCCGTCATCAGACGGGCCTGAGCACAACGCAGCTTGCTGTGCTGTTCATTCTGTCACGAAAGGACGGTCAGCCCATCAGCGAAATCTCCAAAACACTTGCGATGGGCAAGTCCAGCCTTACGGGATTGGTGGACCGGATGTGCGCAAAGGGGTTGGTGCGGCGCTCTCCCTCGCAAGCGGATGGCCGTGTCATCAACATATATCTCGAACAATTGGGACGCGACGCGCTGGAAGAAGGCGCGCGTGAGACAAAAAAGTTCAACGCGGCGCTTCTGGCACCGTTTTCCGATGCCGAACAAGACATCATCGGCCGGTTTTTGACCCATTTGGCGGAGAATGCGGATGACATTATCAACGGCCCGGCCCCATCTGCGAACGGCGGTGCCAAAAATGACTAAGGGCGTCTCAACCAAAACCATACGCATCACGGCCAGCGATGGGTGGGAGCTGGAAGCAGACATCCATACGTCGACCGAGCCGACGGTCGCCATCCTGATCTCTGCCGGCACAGGATTCCCGCGCCAGTTCTACAACAGTATTGCAACCTATCTGGCCGCACGCGGGGCCATCGTTCTGACCTACGACTACAGGGGCATTGGCGGATCAGCGGGCGATGACCTTGCCACGTCCGGTATTGAATATTCGGACTGGGGGCGCTTTGATGCGGCAGCCGCGCTTGACGCTTTGGAAGACGCCGCACCTGGTTTGCCCCTTACGCATCTGTGCCATAGTGTCGGCGGGCATTTCATTGGCCTTATGGCGAACCATTCAAAAATCACGCGCCACGCTTTTGTCTCTGTCGGCACTGGTTTTTTCGGCGGCCACCATTTGCGCAACATTCCATCCGAGCTCTATTTCTGGTGGGGGCTTGGGCCTTATTCGCTTCTGCGCTACGGCTATATCAAAGCTGTGGGCGGCTGGCAGGGAGAACCACTGCCGCCCAAACTCTTCAAGACATGGCGCCGTTGGAGCCATCGTCGCAGTTATTTCCGGCCCGATCTGGCAAGATCGCTGGCCCCGCACCAGTATGACAAAGTGACTGCACCTATCCGGTCATGGATTTTTCCCGATGACCCTATCGCCACGCCCTCGACCGCCGCTGATTTGCTGGAGTGCTACCCCGCGGCCCCGCATGAGGTGATCCTTAGAAAACCCTCGGACGTTGGAGTAAAACGCATCGGGCATGAGGGTGCATTGCGCAAAGGCCGCGAAGTTTTGTGGGCCGAGTTCTGGGAGTGGCTTTCGACCAGTCCGCAGACGGTGCCCGCCAAAAATTGACAATTCCCCCACTCAAAGCGACAGGAGCCAAAATGGCCGAAAATATCACCCTACAAACCGTTGAACGGGTCACAACCATGACCATCGCACGTCCGGCAAAACGCAATGCAATCACGCAAGATATGTATGGTGCTATGGCAGACGCCCTGGAGGACTATGCCCGCTCCGATGACAGTCGCGCGTTTGTCATCACTGGTGCCGAGGACTATTTTACTTCCGGGAATGACTTGCAGGATTTTGTGATGGGCCCGCGCGGTGACGGGGTGCCCCCTGTCATACGGTTTCTGACTGCCGTTTCCACTTGCCCCAAACCACTGATCGCTGCGGTCAATGGCCCCGCGATTGGTGTCGGGGTAACGATGCTGTTGCACTGCGATCTGATCATCGCCTCGGACACAGCCACGTTCAGCACGCCCTTTGTAAAGCTCGGGCTGGTGCCAGAGGCTGCTTCCTCTCTGCTTCTGCCAGCAACGGTCGGGATGGCCGTGGCGAATGACATGTTTTTGGCAAACCGCGTTCTGGACGCAGCCGAAGCGGTTCGCTTCGGGTTAGCTTCACGCGTCTTCCCGTTCGCCGATCTCATGGTGGAAACGGCCAAAATTGCCGCGCAACTAGCGGATTCTGCACCGACATCCATGCTCAAAACCAAATCCTTGATCCGGCATGGTCAGGCGCAAATGACCGCCCAGATGGAAAAAGAATCCGTTCTGTTTGCCGAGCAGCTGAAGTCGCCTGAATTCGCAGAAGTTGTGGCGGCCAAGATGCAGAAACGGATGCCGGTCTTTAAATAATCAACAAACGTCAACGGATCCTGTTTCGGGTCAGAACCTGCAAAAAAGGTGTCAATCATGGTGCTTCCAGCGTCTGCCAGCACAACGCCCCCTGATCCCGCATCACGCGCGCGGGCCACGCGGACAAAAGCTCTGCTTGAAGCGCCTATCGGTATTACACTGGCGACGCTTGCGGCCCCCAATATTCTGGCAATGTTTGTGCAAGCAATGCAAAGCATCGCCGAAGCGTATTTCGCCAGTGTTCTCGGCGTCACGACGCTGGCCGGCCTTGCATTGGTATTCCCGCTGGTCATGCTTACGCAGATGCTGTCCGCTGGTGCTATGGGCGGTGCAATTTCGGCCTCCATTGCCCGCGCACTGGGAAGTGGGAGCCCACAGCGTGCAGCGTCTTTGACACTCGTCGCCTGGATGATTGCAACAGGTCTGGCTGTTTGCATGGCCGTGTTCATCGGCGTGTTCGGACAAATGATTTTCGGAGCGTTGAGTGACAGCCCGGAAGCGATCCGAGCAGCATCAACCTATGCCATTGTTTTCTTTCCTGGATCCGTTGCTGTTTGGCTGTGCAATTGCTCACTCAGCGTCATTCGCGGGACGGGTGAGATGCAGATCCCTTCCCTATTGCTGCTGTTGGTATCCCTGATATCCATTCCACTGGCGGGCGGGTTGGCGCTTGGCTGGTGGGGGCTGCCACGGCTCGGTATAGCGGGGCTGCCGTTGGGATTGGTCGTGGCCTATGGCTTTGGCGCTTTGGTCGCAATCGGCTACATTCTATCCGGACGCACCGGATTGGTGTTTGCAGGTGCTTTCGCGCGGATCAACCTTGGCATGTTCACGGATATCCTGAAAGTAGGTGCAATGGCATCCATCAACGCGGTACTCACGGTACTGACAATTGTGTTGATGGTTGGATTGGTCGGCCAATATGGCGAAGCGGCTCTCGCGGGATACGGCCTTGGCGCGCGGCTCGAATTCTTAATGATCCCTGTCATCTTTGGGATTGGTGCAGCAATGACCTCCATGGTCGGGGCAAATATTGGTGCGAAAAATAGAACCCGCGCCCTGCGCATTGCGTGGATCGGTTCATTTTCTGCGGCACTGATCGTCGGATCAATTGGGTTTCTATTGGCGGTATATCCCGATCTATGGCTTGGCATGTTCCTGGACCCCTCGGATGCAGCGGCCCTGGAGGTCGGTCGCGCCTACTTCAGAATTGTCGCGCCGTTGTATCCGTTTTTCGGCTTGGGTCTGGCGCTTTACTTTGCAAGTCAGGGTGCCGGCATCATGCTTTGGCCTGTCATCGGAAGTTTAAGCCGCATCGCAGTCGCAGTTGGATGCACAGCGGCACTTGGGGCCGCGACATCCCTGGGAATTAACGGCGTCTTTGTTGCGATAGCACTCGCGATGTTTGTGTACGGCGTCGTGATTGCCATCGCCATCAAAGTGACCGGTTGGAAATCAAGGACATCGCTCTCGCCACGGTCATGACGTCCCGAGCGTTTCTGCTTGTCGTTTCGGGTCGCCGTTGCAGGTAAGATCGACCCTTCGGCCATGCGCCATTTGGGCTGCACTGCAGCATTACTGGGGGCGGCTATTGAAAACCAAAATGATAGCAGACCGCAAGCTAATTGCCTGATTTAGTAAGTAAAATTTTACTCCACCCAATGATTTAGCAAGTGCAAAAAGCCGCTGATCTTGAATTGACTGGAAATTTTGGTGCGGGTGAAGGGACTCGAACCCCCACGCCATAGGCGCCAGAACCTAAATCTGGTGCGTCTACCAATTCCGCCACACCCGCACGCGTCGCCGGATAACGCCGGCAACTGCGGTTCTCTAGCAAAGTGTGAAACCTTTGGCGAGACCAAAAAAGAGCAAGACATTAACAAGATTTTGTCATATAGTTCACATAACCAGAGCAGGTTATAAAAATAAGAAAGAGACGCCCATGGAACCGAAAACGGTCGGGCGCGTTGGCGGCAATGACCGTCATGCGGGCCAATACTCCCCCTATGCCGTCCTGGATACAGGACTGGTGGCAGGTGCCATGCTGTTAACGCTTGATGGCGAAATGCCGGTGGAGTTTCTATCGGTTGGGGACAAGCTGATCACACGCGATACCGGCATTTCCAAGGTGATGCACATCCAGCGGACCACACGTAAAGTACATACAATTGCGCTTTCTGCAGGATCGCTTGGGCATACACGTCCTGAACGTGATGCTGTCCTTGCAGGCGACCAGATGGTGCTGATCCGCGACTGGCGGGCACGCGCCTTGTTCAGCTCCGAACGCGCGCTGGTGGCGGCACGCACCTTGGTGGATGGGGAATTCATTACCGATCTGGGGATGCAGGAAACCACGTTGTATCAGGTGTTCTGCGACGGGCCTCATATCCTGTATTGCGACGGGCTTGAGCTGAGCACAGCCGATGGTGCACGCGCGCGCGGCGCGGTTTTGCACGCGGCATAAAAGCGGGTCAGGCGCTTTAGCGCAGGTCGACGAAAACCACAGATCAGCACGCAACGCGTTGAATGCGCCGGATCGCGACCGATTTACGTGCAGGGAACTTCACGTAAATCGCTATAACCCCAAATCACGGAAAACTTTCGGCAACTCTTCGGGCAGATCTTCGGCGATCAGGCCGGGGCCGAACCGGCGTGCGGCTTCAACGTGCAGATAGGCGGCAAGTTCTGCGACGCAGAACAGGCTGGCGCTGTTGAACGGAGCCGCCAAACCGGCAATGAGACCGGCCAATACATCGCCCGCCCCTGCTGTTGCCAACCAAGGGGCTTCGCGGCCGTAGCTGGCGGCATGCACCGCTGCACCGCCCTGCGGGTCAGCGATCACGGTATCGCCCCCCTTCAGCAAAACGATACAGCCCGCACGTGCAGCGGCACGGCGTACCGCGTCAACCTTGGACATTTTCGTACGCGCAGCACCGGACAGGTCAGGAAACAGGCGTTCAAACTCCCCTTCATGAGGCGTCAGGATCACGCGGGGGTGCGTCCGGTCGAACAGGCGCTGCGGGTCGTGCGCGAAACTGCCCAAGGCGTCGGCATCCAGTACCACCACGGGATCGTCAAGGTCGTGATCCCCGGCCCGCCGCGCCAGCACCTCGCCGACCAATGCGCGTGTGCGGTCTGACACCCCCATGCCCGGCCCAAGGCAGAATGCGCTGACACGGTGGTCGGCAACATCGCTGAGCGGTTGATCAGGCTTCAAAGCGCGCAGCATGATTGCGTTAAGCTGGCAGGCGTTTTCGATCAACGCCGCAGGCGGGCAGATTACCGTCACCAGCCCCGCGCCAGAACGCAATGCCGCCCGCGCCGCTAACCGGCCCGCGCCCCCGCGCCCCACGCCACCGGCAAAAACCGCAACATGGCCAAAGTTGAATTTATGCCCTGTCAGGTTGGGTTTGCCCACTGCGGACCGCAGCCAAAGGCGCGTGACATCACGCCCACAGAACTTCGGTTCCGCCAACCGCACCCGCTGCGGGTCGGGATCATGACCCACCATATGCTTTTCGCGTGCCGCGCCGTGCAATCCGATATCAACGACCCTGAGCTCACCACATAAGGTCGGGCCAAGCGCCAGATAGTGCCCCAACTTGGGCGCATGAAACGTGACCGTCAGATGCGCTGTGTTCAGGGTCGCGAGCCATGCGCTGCCCGCCTTTTCCACTGCGCCCATGTCTGTGGGGATCAGCCCCGTGTCCAGATCAAGGCCCGACGGGCAATCCACCGCGACACGTTTGATTTCATGCGATGATTTCCACGCCTTCATCCCAGCAACGTTCAACACCTGCGCCACAGCATCCGGCAGCGGGCGCGACAAACCAATGCCGAAAACCGCATCGATAAACAGCGCCGGTCGGGGGCCGGTGAAAACGCTCTCAGGGTCAAGCGGCAGAACCTTATCCGCCTCACTCCAACGGTCAAAATTGACCTTGGCATCCGGTGGCAAATCCGCGGGGTCGCCCCATAGATGGACCCTGACCGCCCACCCCGCATCGCGCAGCAGGCAGGCAATGACGAAACCGTCCCCGCCATTGTTCCCCGGCCCGCACAGCACCAACGCCTGCTGCGCGCCCTCACTTAACGCAGGCCAATGCGCCAAAATGGTATCAACTACGCCTTGCCCTGCCCGCTCCATCAGGTCCAGTCCCGTGACCGCCCCCTGCGCAATCGCGGCCTTTTCAAACGCCCGCATTTGGTCCGAACTCAGCAATTCCGTCATCTTGGCCCCTTAAAGTTTCAATACCGCCTAAAATTTAATCGCTGCGGTGCAAAATTACGCAGCCCCCAAGGATTCACAGGCCTTGGGCCACTGATTAACACCACCTTTATGGATTCCCGTGGCGCAAAATGAAATGACCCGCAGAGCGACTGAAATCTTGGGAGGACCACGACATGAAAAAGATCGAAGCGATCATCAAACCGTTCAAACTGGATGAAGTCAAAGAGGCCCTGCAGGACGTTGGCGTTCAAGGACTTTCTGTGATCGAGGTCAAGGGATTTGGCCGCCAGAAAGGTCACACCGAACTGTACCGCGGTGCCGAATATGTCGTCGATTTCCTGCCCAAGGTTAAAGTCGAGGTCGTGCTGGACGATGATCAGGTCGATGCTGCCATCGAAGCTATCGTAGATGCTGCCAAAACGGAAAAGATCGGAGACGGCAAAATTTTCGTCTCCCCCGTCGAACAAACAATCCGCATCCGCACCGGCGAAACCGGTTCGGACGCGCTGTAACCCTATTTTTCTAAACAATCAGAAAGGAACATCCCTGATGAGCACCCAGGAATTTCTGCAACGTATCAAAGACGAAGAGATCGAATACGTCGACATTCGCTTCACCGACCCGCGCGGCAAGTTGCAGCATGTGACAGTCGTTAACGATCTGGTTGACGAAGACTTCCTTGAAGAAGGTTTCATGTTTGACGGGTCTTCCATTGCCGGTTGGAAAAGCATTGAAGCCTCTGACATGAAGCTGATGCCCGACGTAAGCAGTGCCTATGTCGATCCCTTCTATGCAGAAAAAACAATCTGCGTGCATTGTTCCGTTGTAGAGCCCGATACCGGCGAAGCATATGACCGCGACCCGCGCGGCACGGCACAAAAAGCCGAAGCTTACCTGAAGTCCTCCGGCATCGGTGATGTGGCCTATATGGGCCCAGAGGCAGAATTCTTCCTGTTTGATGATGTGCGTTTTTCCAACTCCATCAACAAAGTGTCTTACGAAGTAGACGCGTCTGACGCGTCATGGAACACAGACACCGAGTACGAAATGGGCAACATGGGCCACCGCCCCGGTCTTAAAGGCGGCTACTTCCCTGTGAACCCAACAGACGAAGCACATGATCTGCGCGCAGAAATGCTGAGCACGATGAAGCGTCTGGGCATGAAGGTCGACAAGCATCACCACGAAGTGGCGTCCTGCCAGCACGAGCTGGGCCTGATCTTTGGCTCCCTGACAGAGCAAGCCGACGAACTGCAGAAGTACAAGTATGTGATCCACAACGTGGCACACGCGTACGGCAAGTCCGCGACATTCATGCCGAAGCCGGTTTACGGCGACAACGGTTCCGGCATGCACGTGAACATGTCCATCTGGAAAGACGGCAAGCCATTGTTCGCAGGCGACAAATACGCTGATCTGTCACAGGAAGCCCTGTGGTTCATCGGCGGCATCCTTGGCCACGCCAAGGCGCTGAACGCATTTACGAACCCTGCGACCAACAGCTACAAGCGTTTGATCCCGGGCTTCGAAGCACCTGTTCTGCGCGCGTACTCTGCACGTAACCGTTCGGGTTGCGTTCGTATCCCATGGACTGAAAGCCCCAAAGCCAAGCGCGTTGAGGCCCGTTTCCCCGATCCGGCAGCAAACCCCTACCTGTGTTTCGCAGCCCTCCTGATGGCCGGCCTTGACGGCATCAAGAACAAGATCGATCCGGGTGAGGCGATGGACAAGAACCTCTACGACCTGCCCGCAGAAGAGCTGGCCGATATCCCGACAGTATGTGGCTCCCTGCGCGAAGCGCTGGAAGAACTGCAGTCCGACATGGACTTCCTTTTGCAGGGCGACGTGTTCACCCGCGACCAGATCGAAGGCTATATCGAGCTGAAGATGGAAGAGGTGCACAACTACGAGCACACACCACACCCTGTCGAATTCGGCATGTACTACAGCTGCTAAGCGGCACTATATTATGATCGAAGGGGCGTTCCTGCGGGAGCGCCCTTTCTTATTGATGTCCCGATGAAGCCCCGACCTTGCCCCCTGCCTGCCCCAATTTAGCCCGAAAGCCTAAGCATTAGTAAACGCAGAGGAACAAGGGAGACCATCATGGCCATTTCGAGCACAACATTTGAAGAACGTCTTGCGCGTATCAACAATGGTCAAACCGTCGATCAAGCCGCGATCCTTGGCACCTCTAAAACCCGCCGCTCCTTCCGTGCCCGTTGCCTGACCTTTCCGTTTATGGTCGGTGTCGGCATTCTGACCGGTGGTACCGCTTACGCTTTTGCCACGTCACCTGCCGATATGCAGTGGGTCATGGCCCTGGCGGGCTAATCCCGCCCTTCGCCAAGCACCTCACCAACCTGACGGATATGTTAGGCGGTTGCCCTTTGAACCCCGCACAAACCTCGGTAAGCTGTCCGCGACAGTTTAAGAGGTATCCCCATGCGTCATCTTCAATCATTCATTCTGGGCTCCGCACTTAGCCTTGCCTTGGCCGCACCCGCACTCGCCGCGCAATGCGGCAATAACGCCGGCGGTTTCGGACAGTGGAAAGCATCCTTTGCCGGTGAAGCGAAAGCCGCAGGTGTCGGACAACGCGGGCTTGCGGCCTTGGCGAACGCGTCCTATGCGACGGGCACAATCAAGGCAGACCGGAACCAGAAATCGTTCAAATACTCCCTTCCCAAGTTCATGCAAATTCGCGGTGCCGACACGATTGTCGCACAGGGCCGCAAGCGCAAAGCGCGCAACGCCGGTTTTTACCAGTCGCTTGAACAGCGCTACGGCGTGCCTGCTGGCGTGGTTTTGGCGATCCACGGCATGGAAACCGGTTTTGGCGGGTTCATGGGCAAAAGCGCTGTTGTATCCGCCATCACCACATTGGCCTATGACTGCCGACGCTCTGCGTTTTTCGTGCCCCATGCCATCGGCGCGCTGAAGCTGGTGGATCAAGGGGCAATCACCCCTGCAACCAAAGGCGCGAAACATGGCGAATTGGGGCATACGCAATTCCTGCCGGGCAATGCCCTGAAATACGGCGTAGATGCCGATGGCAACGGCCGTGTCGATTTCTACAACCAGACGGATGCTTTGGCGTCGACCGCGAATTTCCTGCGCAAAAAGGGCTGGAAACCGGGCCAAGGCTATCAGGAAGGCCAACCGAACTTCAAAGTCATCAAGCAGTGGAATGCGGCAACGGTCTATCAACAGGCCATCGCGATCATGGGTGCCAAGATCGACGGCTGACCAAAAAAGCACAGTTTTGCCAAGGTCTGCCTGTCGTAAGACGGCAGGCCTTGCGCGTTTCAGGGCGGCCTCCTATATGCCGCTCAAGGGTCAGGCCCCTGCCGTCCGCATTTCGGTGAAGTCCTGTGTATATGAACAAACTCTCAATCTCGCTGATTGATAGGCAACGCGGACCCCTTTCTCATGTGCGAGCAGGAGTGTTTGATATGAACAATACAATACAAATCCCGTCGCGTGACGTGCTGAAAGCGCAAGCGAAACGGTTGCGTAGCGATCTGGCGGCCAAGGGCCAGACCATGAGCCATGCACAGGCGTTAGAAACGATCGCCCATCAGTGGGGCGCGCGCGACTGGAACACGCTGTCTGCAAAGGCCAGCAACATCCACCCCGGATGGTCCCCCGGCCAGCGTGTTGCGGGCCGGTATCTGGGCCATCCCTTTGACGGGGAGATCAAGGCCGCGCGCCAACAGGCGAACGGGTTCTGGTCGCTCACCTTGCGTTTTGACGAAGCTGTGGATGTGGTCACCTCGCCGCTGTTCAGCTCGTTTCGCAGACAGGTGAATACAACCCTTAACGCCGAGGGGCATTCACCGCAAAAAACCTCGGACGGGCAACCGCATATGGTGCTTTATCCCGCGTGATCATGACAGGGGCCGCCGCGCAACTTGGCGGCCCCTGTTCATCCCGCTTTTATCACAACATAGGTGTGGATTGTGAAAACAACTGCATCGGTTTTTGGCAATCGCAGGATGCACTGACGCTCGGATCTGGTGAAACGTTCAACCATTCCAGTGGCTTTGCGGAAAGGTTGGTGCAGGTCGGCGTCGACATAGCTCAGCCGGTTAAAGCGCCGAAGCGGACGCCCCGCCCGCACGCCGTTGAACAAGCGTTGCACGCGACGGGCAAGATTATCGTCATATTCATCAACCGGCTCATGGATTGCCCCTAAGGGCCGCCCGACCTTATCCGCCAGCCGCCAATTGGCCGGAAAGCACAATACCGCGCCTGTCAGCACATGCTCGGCCCCGCGCTTTTCCAGCAGACAGATGTCCTGCTGAACTAAGTGCCCCAACGAATAAAACGGATCGTCCCAATTCAGCGCGACGACACGCCCATCGGGGCAGATCACATCATACCCCTGCCGTGTGAACCCCAGCGCCGGCAAGATGCCCAAGGCCTCCTCAAGCATCTCTTGCGCGGCAGGCAAAGCTTCCGGTGCCATCCATAAAACCGCATCAGGCTGCCGCGCAATCAGGGCCATTCGGTACGCCATCTGCGCGGCATATACTTCGTCCACGCGCAGCCAATCATCCGGCGCGCAGGGCGCCACACCGGGCAAAGAATGAGGCACCCGCAATGCGTCAGGCAAGGCGTTATGTAAGATCACGGTCATCGTGCCAACCTAACTGACGCTTGCCGGATGTCTTGCGAAAACGACATGCAAACGCGTCGCTGGTGACCATTCCTGCGCCCCGGAACCTGTCAAGCTGCGCCTTAGTCACATCTCGAAAGGCGCGCCATGACCCCGCATTACCGCGACACCCGCAAGATTGACCCCAACAAGGGCAGCCACCTGCCGGACGGTTCCCCCAATGATGCCAATCGTGTCGAAATCGGCCCCACCCTGCTGGCTTTTCGCGAATGGGAAGCGGCGGGGTTGGTGTTGCCCGATCTAGCTGCGATGCGACATTTCAGATGGGAACGGTTGACACAACACATCGTTGCACGCGGCTATGGCGGTTTGCTGATGTTTGACCCGCTGAACATTCGCTATGCGACCGACAGCACCAATATGCAACTGTGGAACACCCATAATCCGTTCCGCGCCGTGCTGCTTTGTGCCGATGGCTATATGGTGATCTGGGATTACAAGAACTCTCCCTTCCTCAGTCAATTCAATCCCTTGGTACGCGAACAACGCACCGGTGCCGATCTGTTTTACTTTGATCGCGGTGACAAGGTCGATGTGGCGGCAGATGCCTTTAGCAATGAGGTGCGCCAGTTGGTCAGCGCGCATACCGGTGGTAATAACCGTCTGGCGGTGGACAAGATTATGCTGCACGGGCTGCGCGCCCTCGAAGCACAGGGGTTCGAAATTCTGGAAGGTGAAGAAGTCACCGAAAAATGCCGCGCGGTGAAAGGGCCGGACGAAATCCGCGCCATGCGCTGTGCCTCTCACGCCTGCGAAACTGCCGTGAAAAAGATGGAGGACTTTGCCCGCAGCGAGGTTCCCAAAGGGCAAACCAGTGAAGATGATATTTGGGCCGTGATGCATTCCGAAAACATCAAACGCGGCGGTGAGTGGATTGAAACCCGCCTGCTGACGTCTGGCCCGCGCACCAATCCATGGTTTCAGGAATGCGGACCGCGCATCGTTCAGAACAACGAAATCGTCGCGTTTGACACCGATCTGGTGGGCAGCTACGGCATCTGTGTCGACATTTCACGCACATGGTGGGTCGGGGATCAGAAGCCCCGCGCCGACATGATCTATGCGATGCAACATGCGGTCGAACACATTCAAAGCAACAAACAGATGCTAAAAGCCGGCGTGATGATCCCAGAATTGTCCGCCGGCACGCATGTGCTGGACGCGCAGTTTCAGTCGGGCAAATACGGCTGCCTGATGCACGGGGTGGGTTTGTGTGATGAATGGCCCCTTGTCGCCTATCCCGAAAAGGCGGTCGCGGGCGCATATGACTATCCGCTGGAGGCCGGCATGGTGTTGTGTGTCGAGGCGCTGGTCCAGACCAAAGGCGGCGATTTCGCGATCAAGCTGGAAGATCAGGTGCTGGTCACCGAAGAGGGGTTCGAGGATCTAACGACATATGAATTCGATCCGGCGTTGATGGGCGCGCCGTAAGGAAGGGGGCTGTTTGCCCCCGACCCTTTGCTCACTGGCCCAACGCCTGCCCCAGATCAGCGATCAAATCATCCGCATCTTCAATCCCGACGGAAAGCCGCAGCAACCCTTCGGGAATGCCTGTGTGCGGCTCGATGGTGTGGCGGTGTTCAACCAGACTTTCGACCCCGCCCAAAGAGGTCGCACGGTGAAACAATTGCAAGCGGCCAACCGCATGCAGGGCCGCCTCTGCGCCGCCGGTCACAACAAAGGACAACAGCCCGCCAAATCCGCCGCTCATCTGCCGCCGGGCGATTTCGTGCCCCGGATGATCCGGTAAACCGGGATACAGTACGGTTTCCACCTTCGGGTGATCCACTAAAAACTCGGCCAAACGCATGGCATTGCGCGACATTTCCCGCATACGCAGCGGCAATGTACGCATACCGCGCGTCAGCAACCACGCCTCCATCGGGCCTAAAACGGCCCCCGCCATGTCCCGATCCGCACGGATCTCTTGCCACATCGCGCTGTCAACATCGCTCACCGAAAGCGATCCCGCCAACACATCGGAATGCCCGTTGATACCCTTGGTCGCAGAATGCATCACGATGTCCGCGCCCAACGCCAAAGGTTGGCTCAACACCGGAGAGGCCGCCGTGCTGTCCACCACCAGCGCCGCACCGGCGTCATGGGCAATCTGCGCCGCACCGGCGACATCGGTGATCCGCAACCACGGGTTGGACGGCGTTTCCACCCAGACCAACGCGGGGCGATGTTGCGCGCAAACAGCGGCCAGCGCTTCTGCATCCGAGGCTTCCACCTCGTGCAGCGCAATCTGGCGTCTGGCGCAGAACTCCCTGATCCACGCCGTGGTGCCCCAATAAATCTGGCTTTGCACCACCACCGCGCCACCGGTCGGGACCGTGCGAAAGACGGCGGCGACCGCCGCCATGCCGGAAGGAAACAACAAGGTATCCGCGGCCCCTTCCAGGGCCGACAACAACCGCTCCGCCACCCGCGTGTTTTCGTTATGTGACCGCAAATAGATGTTTTCCGCATTCATCGGCGCATATTCAGCGTCCCGCATAAAGGTCGTCGCCATATGAATGGCCGGCACGACACCTGCAGTTTCAGTGTCAATCGCACCGGCGGCTTGCGCGGCAATGGTGGCAGGGTGCATCGGGGGCTTCGGGATATCGGCCAAGGGGCGCTTCCTCGTGATTACAACAACGCTTTGTTGCTACACCTGCCCCGCACGACAGGCAATCGCTGTCACGGCATGTGCCATCACGTCACGCCCGCGTGATGGAGCTGACACAGGGCTTGCGTCATGGCGCGCGATTGCCCACCTTCACGACATCCCATCGGAGAAACACATGGCCCCTCAACGCATCACCTTTCCCGGCCATGACGGCAATATGCTGGCCGCCCGTCTTGATCTGCCCGATGGTCCGCATCTGGCTACCGCGCTGTTTGCGCATTGCTTTACCTGCGGCAAGGATATTCCGGCCGCCCGCAGAATTGCGGCGCGACTAGCGGGCATGGGCATCGCCGTTTTGCGGTTCGATTTCACCGGTCTGGGCCATTCCGAAGGGGAGTTCGCCAATACCTCTTTTACCTCTAACGTCGATGATCTGATCGCCGGTTGTAGCTATCTGCAAAGCAAGGGCATGCCGCCCTCGCTGATGATCGGCCACTCGCTGGGCGGTGCTGCTGTGCTCAAGGCCGCGGCGCAACTGGACCAGATCAAAGCAGTTGCCACCCTCGGTGCCCCGTTTGATCCCGCCCATGTCACCCACAACTTCGCCCAAGCGCTCCCCGAAATTGCGCAAAAAGGTTCTGCCGAAGTCTCCCTCGGCGGACGCCCCTTCACGATTGGCAAAACCTTCGTCGATGATGTCGCCCAGGAAAGCCTTTCCCCGGCGATCGCCAGCCTGAATGCCGCCTTGCTGCTCCTGCATGCACCGCGCGACGCCATCGTTAGCATCGACAATGCGGGCCAGATTTTCACGGCGGCCAAACACCCCAAAAGCTTTGTCACTCTGGACGACGCCGACCATCTGATCACCCGCGCCACCGATGCGGAATATGCCGCCGATGTCATTGCCACTTGGGCGACCCGCTATCTCACACTTGCCCAGCCAGCCCCGCCTCCCGGTGCGCCGGAAGGGATCGTGCGTGTCTCCGAAGCAGATGCCGAAGGCTTCTTGCAAGACGTCAACGCCGGCCCCACCCATCACGTGCTGGCCGATGAACCGCTGGCCTATGGCGGCACCAACCGCGGCATGTCACCCTACGGGTTCCTGTCTGCCGGTCTCGGGGCCTGCACCTCTATGACCATCCGCATGTATGCCCGCCGCAAGGGCTGGCCCTTGGAGCACGTCAGCGTGGATGTCTGCCACAACAAAGTCCACGCACAGGACGCTGAACCCGGCAGTGGCGACAAGATCGACACGTGGCGCCGTCGTATCAAATTGACCGGCCCCCTTGATGCAGACCAACGCCAACGCCTTCTGGAAATCGCCGACAAATGTCCCGTGCATCGCACCTTGGAAAAATCCTCGAAGGTACTCACCGAACTTCTCGCCTGACCCTCTCCTCTTTTTGGCCTTATATACTGTCCGCACTCTCCACACGCGCCCCCCGCCTGCGATTCCCACAACAACCCGCCGCTGCCACCTTGTCCTCACGCCCCCGTCAGTCTATGCCGCCCGTGACCCTGAAAACCGTCACAAAAAGGTGTGCCCCACATGATCCTGCGCTATTCCCGTCCTGAAATGGTCGACATCTGGTCCGCCGCTACGAAATTCCGCATCTGGTACGAGATCGAAGCCCACGCCTGCGATGCCATGGCCGATCTTGGTGTGATCCCGCGCGAAAACGCCGACGCCGTGTGGAAAGCCAAAGACGTCGAATTCGATGTGGCACGGATTGATGAAATCGAGGCCGTAACCAAACATGACGTCATCGCCTTTCTGACCCATCTGGCCGAACACATCGGCAGTGACGAGGCGCGGTTTGTGCACCAGGGCATGACAAGCTCTGACGTACTTGATACATGTTTCAATGTTCAACTGACCCGCGCCGCCGACATTCTGATTGCAGACGTCGAGGCGCTGCTTGCCGCTCTGAAACGCCGCGCGATCGAACACAAGGAAACAATCCGCATCGGTCGTTCGCATGGCATCCACGCCGAACCCACAACAATGGGCCTGACCTTTGCCCGCTTTTACGCCGAAATGGACCGCAACCTTGCACGTCTGCGCACCGCCCGCGATGAGATTGCCACAGGCGCAATTTCCGGTGCGGTCGGAACATTCGCCAACATCGACCCCGCCATCGAAGAGCATGTTTGCGAAAAGCTCGGCCTCAAGCCCGAACCGATTTCAACACAGGTCATCCCGCGCGACCGCCACGCGGCGTTTTTCGCCTGTCTCGGCGTCGTGGGCTCCTCCATCGAAAACATCGCGACTGAAATTCGCCACATGCAGCGCACCGAAGTCTTGGAGGCCGAAGAATTCTTCTCCGCCGGGCAAAAAGGTTCAAGTGCGATGCCGCACAAACGCAACCCCGTGCTGACCGAAAACCTGACCGGTCTGGCGCGCCTGTGCCGCATGGCCGTGGTACCCGCTATGGAAAACGTCGCCCTGTGGCACGAGCGGGACATTTCGCACAGCTCGGTCGAACGCAACATCGGCCCGGACACCACAGTGACGCTGGATTTCGCCCTGTCGCGCCTGACCGGCGTGATCGACAAGCTGGTGATCTATCCCGACAACATGCTGGCGAACATGAATAAATTCCGCGGCCTCGTCATGTCACAGCGCGTCTTGCTCGCCCTGACCCAAGCCGGTGTTTCGCGCGAGGATTCCTACAAACTGGTCCAGCGCAACGCGATGAAAGTCTGGGAAGAAGGCAAGGATTTCAAAACCGAACTTCTGGCCGACGAATACGTGCTGAAATCCCTGAGCGCCGAAGAGATCGAAGAGAAATTCGATCTGGGCTATCACACCAAACACGTCGATACGATTTTCAAACGCGTTTTCGGCGACTGAGACCGCGCCACACCGGCAGGTTTTCGCAGTAATTGATGGATCGCGCTGCTGAACCTTTGAAAAAATTGCGCAAACCGTGTAGGTTTGCGCAATCAAAACAAAGGAGACGGACGATGAAGATCAAAACACTTGTGCTCAGCCTCGCCTTGACCGCCGCCCCCGCACTGGCATTTGCCGAAGGCTGCAATCACGCCAAAGAAAAACAGGCCATGTCCTGTGCTGCGGGCACATCCTATGACAGCGGCACGCAAAGCTGTTTGCCGGTTAGCACGTAAACTCCCCGGTTCCGTCAGGAACAGAACGATGCCGTGACGCCGGTGCGGCCCCTCTTGGGCCGCGCGCTCTAGCTGTCCTTTGTTGATGCCCGTTCACCGCGCGGGTCACACAAGCGTGTATGTCGCAGGAAACCCTTGGCAAGTTTAACCGATAGGCTACATTCCTAGAAACACATTTTCAGGAGCGCCTTATGAAACACTTTATTCTTGCGACCGCTTTCTCACTGCCTTTCGCTGCAACCGGAGCTTGGGCAGCGGGCGGCGGTGAAGAAACCGCACCAAGCAAGCCGAAATGCGAAACCGGTCAGATTTACGACAAGAAGACAAAATCTTGCGTTGCCGCCGAGGAAAGCAATCTGGACGTTGACAGCCTTTATGAAAATTTGCGCGAATTGGCCTATGCCGGCCGGTATGCCGATGCGCAGGTCGTTCTGGCACAGATGCCCGCACAGGATGACCGCACCTTGACCTATCAGGGTTTCACCAACCGCAAGATGGGCAATATGGATGCAGCGATGACCTATTACGCACAGGCCTTACGGGTGAACCCTGCCAATGTGCTGGCACGCTCGTACATGGGGCAGGCTTTGGTCGAACAGGGGCGCACCGCCGATGCCCTGACCCAGCTGCGCGAAATCCGTGTTCACGGCGGCACCGGCACCTGGGCCGAAGCATCCTTGCGCACAGCAATCTCAACGGGAAAGACCTTCGATTACTAAGTTTCCGTCAGGGTCGACTTCAAGGTTTCTTCATCTTTCGCCGCCATAACCCCCTTAATTCATGGGGTTTGTGACAGATGAACGACATCGTAGCGATGAACAACTTTGCGCCGCTGCCCGGCTTTCCGGGGGGCGGCGCGTCTGCATCTCTCAGCCGTCGCGCAAAGGCCGCGATTGTGGTGCGCCTGTTACTCAACGAGGGTGCGGAAATCCCGCTCGAGGAATTGCCGGACGAGGCGCAGGTGGCTCTGACGCAGCAAATGGGCGCGATGCGCACGGTGGATCGCGATACCTTGACCGCCGTGGTCGACGAATTTGCCGCCGAGCTCGATAAAATCGGCTTGTCCTTTCCCGCCGGGATGGCGGGGGCGCTCGACGCGCTTGATGGCAAAATCAGCGCCCATACCGCGGCGCGCCTGCGCAAGGAAGCCGGCGTGCGCCAGTTCGGTGATCCGTGGGGCCGGTTGCGCGAATTGGGACCGGATCGCTTACTGCCGGTCCTGCAGAATGAAAGCATCGAAGTTGCCGCCGTGATGCTGTCAAAGCTTCCCGTATCAATGGCGGCCGAATTACTGGGCCGGATACCGGGGCCTCAGGCGCGCAAAATTACCTATGCTGTGTCTTTGACCAATGCCGTCACGCCCGACGCGGTTGACCGGATCGGATTATCGCTTGCCATGCAGCTTGATGCCCAACCGGCCCGCGCCTTTGACGAGGATCCCGTGGAACGGGTGAGCGCAATTCTGAACTCCTCCACCACGCTGACCCGCGATGACGTGCTGACCGGACTTGATGAAACAGATCAGGGCTTTGCCAATGCCGTGCGCAAGGCAATCTTTACCTTCGGCAATATTCCAAGCCGCATCGCCACACGCGACATCCCCCGCGTCCTGCGCGAGGTCGATCAGGCCAAGCTGGTGATCGCCCTTGCAGGTGCCGAAGCTGCCGGATTTGCCGCATCTCGCGACTTTGTGCTTGAAAACATGTCCGGGCGCATGGCCGATCAGCTGCGTGAAGACATGGAAAGCGCAGGCAAGGTCAAACCCGCAGATGCAGAGGCCGCGATGTCCGATGTGGTGGACGTCATTCGCCAAATGGAAGCGGCTGGCGATTTGCTGTTGACTGTGGAGGAGGACGAAGAAGACTAAGACACGGCAGGACCGCGCCGCGCATAGGCACAAAGCCGACTTGTTGCGCAGGGGTCTGCGGGCTATGTCTGGCGGACCTGCCCCAAATGTCAAAGCCATATGTCAGACCAAACCAGCCCAACTGATCCACATGCGCAACCAGCCCAAAGGGTTGGCGATTACCTAAGCAATGCGCTGATCGTGGGGGTCATCCGTCTGGCTCTTGCCCTGCCCTATGCCACCCGTGTCCGGTTTGTCGGTTGGTTGGTGGAGCGGGTGATCGGTCCCCTTGCCGGATATCGTAAACGCGCATTGGACAACCTTTCGCTGATATGGCCGGACCTGCCCGAGGCGCGCCGCAGTGAAATCGCCAGCCGCTGTCTGAATAATGTTGGCCGTTCCTTTATCGAGAATTACTCGGCCAAAGATTTTCCCACCCGCATGGCCCAAAACACCCCGCAAGGCCCCGGGGCCGCAGCCCTTGAGGCGGCGGTCAAGGCGGAGCGTCCTGTGATCCTCGTGAGTGGTCATTTTGGCAATTATGAAGCGACCCGGGCCGCCCTCGTGGCGCGTGGCTATGATATCGGCGGTCTTTACCGCGACATGAAGAACCCCTACTTCAACGCCCATTACGTCAAAACGATGGAAGCCTTTGGCGGGCCGGTTTTTCCACAAGGGCGCAAAGGCACTGCTGGATTTGTGCGTCACCTCAAGGGCGGCGGACAGCTGGTGTTGCTGTTTGACCAACATGTGCTTTTTGCACCGGTCCTTGATTTTATGGGCGAACCGGCCCGCACCGCCCTGTCAGCCGCCGAACTGGCGCTGCGCTATGATGCGCTGTTGATCCCGTTTTACGGCATACGGCAAGCCGACGGTCTAAGTTTTGAAACAGTGTTAGAGGCCCCTGTCCCGCATTCCGATCCTGTCACTATGACGCAGGCACTGAACGACAGCTTGTCCGACAGGATCCGGCAGGCACCCGAACAATGGTTTTGGGTACACCGCAGATGGCGTGCGGACGAGGTGTGATCGGAGGGCCCAAGGCTTTTGCAAAAGCCTAGCCGCTTTCCTTGTAAGGAAAGCCCGCCTACCGCAGCCGCGCGGCGGCGACAATCGGACCGACCTCTGCCTCTTGCAGGATGATCACAGCCGGCTTGTCGCCTGAAATGGATGTGCTCATCGACAAGGGATCAACACCATCCCATGTGCCCAATACGGTCCAACCCTCGACAATATTGGCGTTTTCCAAGGTCTTGCCCCGGTTTTCGCCCCGCTTGATCTCGGTTGTCCGGCTCGGGGTATAGCGCAGCATATGCACCGTCAACGGCCCATCAATCCGGTCCAAAGCAGTGGCATCGATCCTCAGGGTGTCGCCTGAGCGCACCAGATTCACGGCCACCTGCGCCGGCGCGCTGGCATGTTCGGCGATTGCTTTGGACAGTTTCATCGGCTTTGCCCCGACGATATCCGTCACCCCGCCGACAACCATCTCCGGCGTATAGACAGACCTGCGGTTGCCCGCCGCTGCATAGGCCCGTTGACGCGCCGCATGGGCCGGGTCGCCAAACGGGTCTTTCCATCCGATATAGTCCCAGTAATCCACATGCAGCGCCAGCGCGATTACATCATCGCGGCCGGCAAGTTCATGCAGAATCGCATCGGCCGGCGGACAGCTGGAACAGCCTTGCGAGGTGTAAAGCTCAACCACCACAGGATTGTCCTGCGCAAGAACGGGGGCGGCCAAAGCAAACATCGCGGCAAGAAAGGCAGGGACGATCGGTTTCATGTGATTCCGGTGTTAAGAAGGGACGGTAGAACCATAGTTAAACGCCAACAGGTGAAATAACCAATCAAGGTTTCTTGAAAAGCCTGTCACGATTGCCGTGAATTTATTCATTTTTTGTACACCATGGTATACAAATATACCCAAACCCCATGAATAGTGGTTGATTAGCCTGCCAGAGAGTGGCATTTAGGCCCCAACATCCCATAGCCAGCAGCCCAGAAAGGGACCGTTCCATGACCATTCAAGTCGGACAGGACACAGCCAAGACACGTAAAACGATCACCGCCGGTGACCAGACAATCGCCTATTACTCCATTCCCGCCGCTCAGGAAGCCGGGCTTGGCGATTTCTCGAAACTGCCTGCCGCGTTGAAAGTCGTGTTGGAAAACATGTTGCGCTTTGAGGACGGCAAAACCGTTACCGTCGATGACATTAAGGCGTTTGCCGAATGGGGTGCCAAGGGCGGCCAGAACCCGCGCGAGATTGCGTATCGCCCTGCCCGCGTTCTGATGCAGGATTTCACCGGTGTTCCAGCCGTTGTTGACCTCGCCGCGATGCGCGACGGTCTGGTGGCGTTGGGCGGCGACGCGGAAAAGATCAACCCGCTGAACCCTGTCGATCTGGTCATCGACCACTCTGTTATGATCGATGAATTCGGCAATCCGCGTGCCTTCCAGATGAACGTCGACCGCGAATATGAACGCAACATGGAACGCTACACCTTCCTCAAGTGGGGCCAGAAAGCGTTTAACAACTTCCGCGTTGTGCCCCCCGGCACCGGCATTTGTCACCAGGTAAACCTTGAGTATTTGGCACAAACAGTCTGGACCGACAAAGACCAGAACGGCGAAGACGTGGCATACCCTGATACGCTGGTCGGCACCGACAGCCACACCACCATGGTCAACGGCATGGCCGTTCTGGGCTGGGGCGTTGGCGGTATCGAAGCCGAAGCCGCGATGCTGGGACAGCCGATTTCAATGCTGATCCCCGAAGTCGTCGGCTTCGAGCTGACAGGCCGCATGATGGAAGGCACCACAGGTACCGACCTTGTGCTGAAAGTTGTTGAAATGCTGCGTGAAAAAGGCGTGGTCAGCAAGTTCGTCGAATTCTACGGTGAGGGTCTTGACCACCTGCCACTGGCGGACCGCGCAACCATCGCCAACATGGCACCGGAATACGGCGCGACCTGTGGCTTCTTCCCGATCGACGGCGAAACCCTGCGCTACATGCGCACCACGGGCCGGGACGAAGACCGGATTGCACTGGTTGAAGCCTACGCCAAGGAAAACGGCATGTGGCGTGATGCGGATTACGCACCGATCTATACCGATACGTTGTCCCTAGACATGGGCACTATCGTGCCTGCGATCTCCGGTCCGAAGCGTCCGCAAGACTACATCGCGCTGACATCCGCGCACACCGCATTTGCCGAATACGTCAAAGGCGTGCGCGAAGGCAAAGACGCCACCGTCAAAGAGGAAATCCGTTGGGAAGGTGAAGGCGGTCAGCCCGAGCCACAGGACATCCCCGGTGACGAAGGCCACCACAACCGTGGCTACGTGATGACCGACGATGGCCACTACCAGCTGCACGACGGCTCTATCGTGATTGCGTCGATCACATCCTGCACCAACACATCCAACCCCTATGTGATGATCGGTGCCGGTCTGGTGGCCCGCAAAGCCCGCGCATTGGGTCTGACTCGCAAGCCTTGGGTCAAGACGTCGCTGGCACCGGGCTCGCAGGTTGTGAGCGCCTATCTTGAGGCCGCCAACCTGCAAGAAGACCTTGATGCGATTGGTTTCAACCTCGTCGGTTACGGTTGTACGACTTGTATCGGCAACTCCGGCCCGCTGGAGCCTGCGATCAGCAAGGCGATCAACGATTATGACCTGATCGGCACCTCGATCCTGTCCGGCAACCGCAACTTTGAGGGCCGCATCTCACCTGATGTGCGTGCAAACTACCTCGCGTCGCCTCCGCTGGTTGTGGCCTATGCGCTGGTCGGTGATCTGAACCACGATCTGGCCAACAGCCCGCTGGGTCAGGACAAAGACGGCAATGACGTTTACCTGCGCGACATCTGGCCAACAACGCAAGAAGTTGCCGAGCTGGTTGAACAGACCGTTACGCGCGAAGCGTTCCAGACCAAGTACGCAGACGTCTTTAAGGGTGACGAAAAGTGGCAGGGCGTCGAGATCACGGATGCCAAAACCTACGATTGGCCACCAGCCTCCACTTACGTCCAGAACCCGCCTTACTTCCAGGGCATGTCACCAGAGCCGGGCGTGATCACCAACATCGAAGGCGCGAAAGTACTGGCTGTTTTGGGCGATATGATCACCACCGACCACATCTCCCCTGCCGGTTCCTTTAAGGAAGAAACGCCAGCCGGTAAGTACCTGACCGACCGTCAGGTTTCCCCGCGCGAATTCAACTCCTACGGTTCGCGCCGTGGTAACCATGAGGTTATGATGCGTGGCACATTCGCCAACATCCGCATCAAGAACGAGATGCTGGACGGTGTCGAGGGTGGCTATACCAAAGGCCCGGATGGCGCACAGACCTCTATCTATGACGCGGCCATGGCGCATCAGGCAGCGGGCACACCGCTGGTGATCTTCGGCGGTGAGCAGTATGGCGCGGGTTCTTCCCGTGACTGGGCGGCCAAAGGTACAGCGTTGCTGGGTGTGAAGGCGGTTATCGCCGAGAGCTTTGAGCGTATTCACCGCTCCAACCTCGTTGGCATGGGCGTCATTCCGTTCGAATTCACCAATGGTGATACGCGCAAGAGCCTTGGCCTGACAGGCGAAGAGACTGTTTCTATTTCCGGTCTCGACACCATCAAGCCACTTCAGGAAGTGCCTTGCACCATCACAATGGCGGACGGCACCGTGAAAGAGATCACTCTGAAATGCCGCATCGATACTGCGATTGAGATCGAATACATCGAGCACGGCGGCGTGTTGCACTACGTTCTGCGCGATCTGGCCAAGGGCGACGCGATCGCAGCTGAATAAGCCACGGTACTGACACAGGATAAAGGCCCCCGCTGCGCATTGTAGCGGGGGCCTTTTTCGTTATCCTGACAGGCGAACCCGATGCCGAAAGGACTGTGGATGAAACCTGTCGCCCTGATCACCGGCGGTGCCCGTGGCATCGGCCGTGCCATCGCTGCCGAACTGGCCCCCGATCACACCGTTGCTGTCACTTATCACAGCACACCGCCGGATGCGCTGCTGCGCGATTGCCCCGATGTCCTCGCCTTGCCTGCGGACCTATCGCAGCCCGATGTTGCAACGGATGTTGTTCAACAGGTCGTCACGCGGCTGGGCCGTTTGGATGTCCTCATTAACAACGCCGGCGACATCGCCATGGATGATGATGATCCGATGCGTACTTTTGCCGTGAACCTTACTGCCCCCATGAAACTGCTTGATGCCGCCCTGCCTCACCTGCACAGCGGCGCAAGTGTGATCAATATTTCATCGGTGAACGCAGAACTGCCCGCGATGGGTGCCGTGGGGTATTCCGCCAGCAAAGCGGCGGTGAACACATGGACACGCGGCATGGCTAAAACGCTCGGTCCCAAAGGCATCCGCGTCAACGCCATCGCCCCCGGTGCCATCGAACGCAGCGAGGCCCCCCGCCCCCCTGAGCTGGTCAAAGCCTTTGTCGACATGACCGCGCTGGGGCGATCCGGCGTTCCGCAAGACATCGCTAATGTTGCGCGCTTCCTTGCTTCTGACGCTGCCGGATTTATCACTGGCGAAGTTATCACCGTATCGGGAGGCTACAGACTTTAACGTCCGAACGTCATCTTGCCGATAAACTCACGCAGGTGACTTCAACAGCAAGCCGGTACGCGTTAGTCCGCCATCGCCGCTTCCAACGCCGGTAAAAAACGCTGTTCATAATCGCTGCCGATCAAGGGTCCGGCAAATCGGAACAGAACCGTACCATCGCCGTCCAGAATGAAGGTTTCAGGCGGGGCGGTCACACCCCAGTTAATCGCGGTACGCCCTTTGGGATCAAAGCCGATACCGGCAAACGGATTGTCATCTTCGGTCAGGTATTTGGTCGCATTTGCAGCCGTGTCTTTGAAATTAATACCGATGATCGGCAGGCCCTGCGCTTCCATCTCCAGCAGCTTGGGGTGTTCGGCGCGGCACGGCGGGCACCAGCTGGCCCAGAAATTCACCAGTGTCACCTCGCCCGACGCAACCATATCGGGGGTCGCAAAGGCAAAGCCCGGCAAGGGGTCGGCGGGCAGTTCAGGTGCCGCCCGCCCCACCAATGTGGATGGCAAACCTTGTGGATCGTCGCGGTACATGCCCACCGCGGCCAAGGCGACGAAGCCTGCAAATATCACCGGCGGCGCCAGCATAAGCGGTGAAAACCTAGCCATTTTTTACTGCCTCGCGATTTGCATCCGCTTCAACCTGTGCCAGTTCCGCGCGCGCCTTGCGACCACGGCGCACTGTCATGCCAAGCAGGACGGCGAGCAAGATCAGCGATGCGCCATAGGCCGATACAACTTCGACCGCGTATTTTCCAAGATCCGGCATCATAGTTCCCGCTCCTGCCGGCTGCGCAGCGCTTGGGCGCGCCGCAACCTGATTTCTGTGCCTGTGCGATACAAGACAAGGGCGACAAACAATAAGCCAAAACCGATCATCGAGATCATCAAGGGCACGAAAAAGACATCCGATACCGTACGTCCGCCTGTCGCCATCGGCACCGATGTGCCCTGATGCAGCCCTTGGTTCCAGAACTGCACCGCATAGCGCGACAACACCGCAAAGACAGATCCAACCAGACACAGCACTGACGTCAGATCCGCCGCCGTGTCCGGGTCTTCCACCGCTTCCCAAAGGGCGATGTAGCCTAGATAGAACAGGAACAAGATCAAAAATGATGTCAGTCGCGGATCCCACGCCCACCACGTGCCCCACATCGGCTGGCCCCAGATTGCCCCTGTAATCAACGCGATAAGAGTCATTACAAGGCCGACAGGTGCAGCCGCCTTGGCCGCCAGTGCGCTGACGTGATGCCGGCGCACCAGCCAGATCAGCGAGGTGAGCAACATCATGAACCACGCGTTAATCGCCATCAGCGCGGACGGCACATGCAGGTAAATGATTTTGACTGTGGACCCCTGACGATAATCATCAGGCGTGCCGAAGAACCCCCAAATCAAGCCTGTGCAGATACAGAATGCCGCCGCCGCCCAAAGGTAGGGTTGCAGTTTCGCGCTAAGGGCCAAGAACTTGACCGGATTTGCATAAGACCAGATCGACATAGCGCTTATCTATTCTTCCCGTTTGGCACCCTCAATGGGCAAATGATCGCAGTGTCGTGAGCCATCTATCGCAGCCCCATCCGCAACACCGCAGCACTGGCAAAGGGCATCAAGGCGATGGTGCCCAAAGTGATCCCTGCCAGCATCAGCAAGGGCGTCGACGGGTCAAGCCCCATCGAACCGCGCCGCGCCGCCTCCGCCCCGAAAATCAGCGTTGGCACGTAAAGCGGCAACACCAGCAAGGACAACAACAACCCCCCGCGTTTGATACCGACAGTCAGCGCGGCCCCAAAGGTGCCAATGACCGACAGGGCCGGCGTGCCAAGGGCCAGCGACAGAACCAGCCAGCCATATCCCGATGCGGGCAGATTCAGCAAAACACCCAGCACCGGTGCGGCCAAGACCAAGGGCAGCCCCGTGGTCAACCAATGCGCGAGGGCTTTGACGCTGACGGCTGCCTCCAGCGGCAAAGGGGCCGTCAGCAGCAGGTCGAGCGTGCCATCCTCGTAATCCAGCGCCAAAAGGCGATCAAGCGACAGCAAACAGGCCAGCAGTGCCCCGAGCCACAACACACCCGGCGCGATACTGCCCAGCAAAGCCGATGTGGGCCCGACACTGAATGGAACCAAGGTTGTGACGATCAGGAAAAACGCGAGACCAAGACCAAAACCGCCACCAGCCCGAAAGGCGAGCCGCAGGTCACGCAGCAACAGGGCAATCACAGGAAGGCCTCGTCGCTGGCACCGGAAAAGTGATCAGGTTTGGCGCGAAAGGGTGTGATATCAAGCACTTCGGCTTCAAGGCCAAGATCAATATGAGTGGCGATCAGGGCCGCGCCACCCGATGCCAGATGGGCCCGAACGGCACTCGCAAACATCGCAACGGCGTCAACGTCCAAGGACACAGTAGGTTCATCGAGCACCCAGACCGGACAGCCCGTCACCAACAGGCGCGACAAACCCAACCGGCGTTTCTGGCCCGCCGATAAAGTGCCAGCCAGACGATCCGCCAACGGGTGCAGTGCATAGGCATCAAGCGCCGCATCAATCGCGCCCCCGCCAAAAACCTGCGCCCAGAATTGAAGGTTTTCACGCACGCTTAGCATCGCTTTGATCCCGTCGGCGTGGCCAGCATAGGCTATGGCGTCGTCCGCGCCCGAAATGGTGCCGCTGACCGGCGCTTGCAGCCCTGCGATGGTGCGAAGCAAGGTCGTTTTACCCGCCCCGTTCGGACCGCGCAGGATCAAGGCCTGCCCGGCCGCCAGCGCAAAATCCAGCCCTGCAATGACCGGCACACCGCCACGCGCAAGGGTCAGGTTCTGGGCGCTCAACATCATTGGGGATCAGACCGGGATCAAAGCCAGCGCAACCCGGCGCCCTTCGCTCAGCAGCACATTATAGGTTCGGCACGCGGCGGGGGAGGACATGGCCTCAACGCCCAAACCGACCTCTTGCAGCGCGTCCAGCACGTCATCGGGTAAATGCGCAACATCCGCACCAGTACCGACAAACAGAACGTCCACCAGATCCTTGAGCGCAATCAAAGCGTCGGTATCACCAAGACCTGCCCAGCTGTGCGTACCAAGCGGACCGGTAATTACCGGTCCGTTAATCAAATTTCCGCCGATGCGGAAAAATCCGGGGCCATAGCCGTCTATCGGTGCCGAATCATTATAAGAGATCTCGTTCAGGCGCATGGGTTTCCCTTTTCAACGCGGCACCACGATCTTAGCCGAAACCGGACCTGCGAAACAGACCGGCCGCAGAAATAGCTTTGGGTCAGGATGATCCGCCGGTTTCATTCTAGCAAATCCCCCGATGTTTCGGACGCTTTAGCGCGCCCTATCAAGCATCGATATTGGCGTATTGGTTGCCGGCATTCGCATCAGGCTTGGACCAGTCACGTTTCACACCAAGGTACAGCAGGATCGCTGAGGCCACGAAGATCGACGAATATGTACCAACAATCACGCCCCAGATCATCGCAAAGACGAACCCGCGGATCACGTCACCGCCCAGCACAAACAACGCAATCAACGCGATCAATGTCGTGAAAGACGTCATGAAAGTACGCGCCATGGTTTCGTTGATCGACAGGTTCAACACATCCTTAAGATCGCGTTTCTTGTATTTGCGCAGGTTCTCGCGAACGCGGTCAAAGACCACAACCGTATCGTTCAACGAATAGCCCACAATGGTCAAAAGCGCGGCAATAATGGCCAGATCAAAGCGGATTTGCAGTTCCGAAAAGATGCCGATTGTCAGGATCACATCATGCACAAGCGCCAGTACAGCCCCCGCCGCAAACTGCCATTCGAAGCGCAGCCAGATATAGATCAGCACCGCACCAATGGCCAAAACCACCGCGATTACAGCCGTCTGGATCAATTCGCCCGAGACTTTCGGCCCGACCGATTCGACCGAGGTAAACTTGATATCGGGGCGCACGGATTGTAGCGCGCCCTCGACCGCTTCGATTACATCGGTGGTTACCGCCTCTTGGCCGTCTTGCGCCTGAATGCGGATCATCGCCACGTTCTGATCGTCGCGAAACGAGGGGTCGAAAACTTCGGTGATGCTGACATCACCAAGCCCCAATGCGTCAATGGCACCGCGGTATTCGGCAATGTCCACAGCCATCGGGCTTTCGGAACGGATGGTCGTGCCGCCGCGGAAGTCGATACCATAGTTCAGCCCTTGCATCAGGAACGACCCGAAGGCGACGATCATCATCAAGCCGGAAATGCCCAGCCAGATCTTCCAGCGGCTAAAGAAATCAAAATTCGGTGCTTCGTTGAACAGACGCAGACGCATGTCTTAAACCTCAATCGTTTTGGGACGTGCCCGTTCAAACCAGATCACCACCAACAGGCGGGTGACAAAGATCGCTGTAAAGACCGAGGTGATGATGCCAAAGCCAAGCGTGATCGCAAAACCGCGCACCGGCCCGGACCCCATGACAAACAGGATCACAGCGGTGATTAGCGTGGTGATGTTCGCGTCAATGATCGCGGACAAGGCTTTCTCATACCCCAGCGAGATCGCGCGCGCCGGCCCTTTTGCTGTTTTAAGCTCTTCGCGGATACGCTCAAAGATCAACACGTTGGCGTCCACCGCCATACCCACCGTCAAAACGATGCCCGCGATCCCCGGCAGGGTCAGCGTGGCCCCCACAAGGCTGAGCAGGCCAAAGATCATCGCGACGTTGATGATCAGGGCGATATTGGCGAAGACACCGAACAGGCCGTAGCTGACGAACATGAAAAACAACACGGCAACAAAGGCCACGATCGTCGCGATCTTGCCCGCGTCGATGCTGTCTTGTCCCAGTTCCGGCCCGACGGTGCGTTCCTCAAGGAAATCAAGCCCCGCAGGCAAGGCCCCTGCCCGCAGCAGGATTGCAAGATTGGTCGAGGTTTCGACATCGAAGTTGCCGGTGATAATGCCCGAACCGCCGGGAATATGGCTTTGGATGGTTGGGGCGCTGATTACTTCGTCATCCAGCACAATCGCAAAAGGCGATCCGATATTCGCCGCTGTGTAATCGCCAAATTTGCGCGCGCCAGATGTGTTAAACCGGAAGGACACGGCAGGCCGGCCGTTCTGGTCAAAGCTGGGTTGCGCATCGACCAGTTCTTCGCCGGTTACGACCGGCGCAGTTTCAACGACGTAATACGCACCCGGTTCGTCGACTGAGGGGATCAGTTTGTTCCCGATACCGGGGTTGGCATTGGCGTCAGATCCGCGGCTGACCACAGGGCTGAACGTCAGCTGTGCCGTCGTGCCGATGATCTCTTTCAACTCGGCAGCAGACCCGATGCCCGGCACCTGAATCAGGATACGTTCGGCCCCCTGACGCTGGATCGTGGGTTCGCGGGTGCCAACCTCGTCGATCCGGCGGCGGATAATCTCAAGTGATTGCTGCATTGTGCGTTCGTTGGTCGCCTGCTTTTCAGCCTCCGACAGGGTCACGATGATCACACCCGCATCGCCGCGCACGTCAATATCCGTACCGCCCGCGCCCGTTAGCGTAGCCACCGGTCGCGCCAGACCGCGCACGATTTCCATCGCTTCGGCCATCTTGGTTTCATCATTCAGGCGCACCCGCAATTCATCCGCCGGCGATTGCTGCCGGCGCACAGGGGTCAAACTGCGCAGCGCGTCACGCACTTCGGGCCATTGTGCGGCCATCCGGTTTGCGTAAACTTCTTCAACACGCACTTCGGCCAGCAAATGTGCACCACCGCGCAGGTCCAGCCCGAGGTTGACCAACTGCGAGGGCATCCATTCCGGCCAAAGCGCCTTTTGCGCTTCCAAGGCTTCTGTGCTGCCCGAAAGCTCGATCTCGGCAACCGCGTCGTTATGTTGCTCGACCGGCGCATAAAACGCATTCGGCAAAGCCAGCCAAATTCCAAGCGCACAGGTAAGCGCGATCAAAATCCGTTTCCACAGATCTATCTGAAGCATATCAGCGCCCTCTCTCAAGCTGGCGGTTTTGGCGTGGGGGGTGGATTATTTCGCGGGTTCGGTCTTGGAAATAACCGTCGCGATGGTGGACTGGATCACGCGGATTTTCACGCCATCGGCCACTTCAACTTCCAGTTCGCCGTCATCTTTCACCTTGACGACCTTGCCGATGATGCCGCCTTGCGTCACCACCTGATCGCCGCGGCGCAGCGCCGCAACCATCGCCGCGTGTTCCTTGACCTTCTTTTGCTGCGGACGGATCAGCAGGAAATACATGATCGCGAAGATCAGAATAAGGGGGATGAATTGCTCGATACCGGCCATCGTTTAGTCCTTTTATACGCAGAAGGAGGCAGAAATCCGCTGCCTCTCGAAGTTTGCCAGAACCTAAGCGCGGTGTGGGGTGTGTGCAAGGTGCAAAGGGGGAATTGGGTGGACAGTTTTGCAAGGGCCGCAAAGGCGCAAGACGTCTACCACCTGCGCGCGGTTTAGGGCATAACGCGCCTAATACGACTCAAACCCAAGGACTGCCCCCATGCACGACATCCGCGCCATCCGCGACACGCCCGAAGCCTTTGACGCCGCCCTTGCGCGGCGCGGGGATGCGCCCATGTCGGGCGCGATCCTGAAACTTGACACGGCACGACGCGAAAAAATCGGCGCGGCAGAGGCGGCACAGGCCGAGCAGAACAAGGCGTCCAAACTGGTGGGTGCCGCCAAGGCCAAAGGCGACGAAGCCGAGTTCGAGCGGCTGCGTGCGCTGGTCGGCGAAAAGAAAGAAGAAGTCGCCGCGATGCAGGCCGAGGCCAAGGCGCTGGACGCCGAGTTGACCGACATGCTGGCCCGCATCCCCAACAGCCCCGCCGAAGATGTGCCCCAAGGCGCGGATGAAAATGACAACGCCGAAGTCAAGAAATGGGGTGATATCCCTGCATTTGATTTCAAACCGGTTGAGCATTTTGAGATCAAGGGCGTCGCGCCCTCGATGGATTTTGAAACCGCTGCCAAGATTTCCGGCAGCCGGTTTGTTTTGCTGTCCGGTGCTGTGGCCCGCATCCACCGCGCACTGGCGCAGTTCATGCTGGATACCCATGTCGATGAAAATGGCCTGACCGAAGTGAACCCGCCCGTGCTGGTGGGCGATGATGCCATGTATGGCACTGATAAACTGCCGAAATTTGGCGAAGACAGCTATCAAACCTCCGAGGGCATGTGGCTGGTGCCGACCTCTGAAGTGCCGTTGACCTATACGGTCGCGGGCGATGTGGTCGAGGAAGCAAGCCTGCCCCGCCGCTATACGGCACATACGCTGTGTTTCCGCTCCGAAGCGGGGTCGGCGGGCCGCGACACGTCCGGCATGTTGCGCCAGCACCAGTTCGAAAAGGTCGAAATGGTCAGCGTCACGATGCCCGAAGAAAGCGATAACGAGCAAAAGCGCATGCTGCGTTGTGCAGAGGATATTCTGGAACGATTGGGCATTCCGTACCGCACGGTTCTGCTGTGCACGGGTGACATGGGGTTTGGCGCGCGCCGCACCTTTGACATCGAAGCTTGGGTCCCGGGACAAAATACCTACCGCGAGATTTCTTCGGTTTCGACAACGGGTGATTTTCAGGCACGTCGGATGAACGCGCGGTTCAAACCCAAGGATGGCGGCAAACCGCAATTCGTACATACGCTGAACGGGTCGGGTTTGGCCGTAGGGCGGTGCCTGATTGCAGTGCTGGAAAACGGCCAGCAGGCCGATGGCTCGGTTGCCTTGCCGGCAGTGCTTGCGCCCTATCTGGGCGGCAAGACCACGCTGACCGCCGAAGGGAACCTGGCCTAAAAACGGTCAGGCAAGATTTGCATTTATGTCCTGACGGTCTAGGTTTGATTGCGAAACCGGACCGAAAGGACATGACATGGCCAACGCCCGTTTTGTTTTCGCCCTTGGCTGCTTTTTGCTGAGCTTGCTTTTTGCTGCATCGCCGCTTTTTGTGGAGAGTTTTGCGGGGTTTGACCCGAACCAGTTCCCTGTGCCGCAGGACAATCCGCCTGTGCAGCCTGCCGGATATGCTTTCGCCATCTGGGGGGTTATCTATGGCTGGTTGATCATCGGCTTGGGCTGGGGACTGGTTAAAGCGTATCAGGACGGGCAATGGCACGACATGCGCAAACCTTTGGCTTTATCCCTGCTTATCGGGTCCGCATGGCTGGCCGTGGCCGTCGCCAGCCCGATATGGGCCAGCGTGTTGATCTGGGTGATGTTGCTCAGCGCCTTGGCCGCTCTTTTCCTCGCGCCGGTCAATGATCAGACTTGGGCCGCGTGGCCTGTCGGGCTTTACGCGGGCTGGCTGTCTGCGGCTTCATGCGTATCACTGGGATTGCTGGCGGCAGGGTACGGGTTTCTGGATCAAACGACCGCTGCGTTGGTCTTTGTCGGGCTTGCGATCGTCATCGGGTGCTTCGTGCAAAGCGCTCTGGGGCGCGCGCCGACCTATGGGATCGCAGTGATCTGGGCATTGGTCGCCGTGATCGTTCAGAATCTCGAAACCACACCGCTCGTGGCCTATGTGGCGGGCGGCGGGGCACTGGTGATGTTGGTGCCCACGCTCAAGGCATTTCGCGCAATGTAAAGCGCTGTGCGCTTTCTTTCACAGAAAGCGGCCGGAAACTTTGAAAGTTTCCGCGCGCCCTAATCCTTGCGACGCCCGTCGGTATGTTTGCGCAGCTTGCTTGGCGGTGCTTTCTTGCGGCCCTTATAGGGATTCGCATCGTTCTGACCGCGCATCCACAACCGAATCGGCGTGCCCGGCATGTCGAAATCGATCCGAAGGTTATTCACCAGATAGCGGCTGTAGCTGTCAGGCACCTTGTCAGGATGGCTGCACATCACCACAAATCCCGGCGGACGGGTCTTGGCCTGTGTCATATAACGCAGCTTGATGCGCTTGCCTTGTGGCGCGGGGGGCGGATGCGCCTCCATCATGCCGGCAAGCCAGCGGTTCAACTGGGCTGTGGTCACGCGGCGGTTCCATGTTTCATAGGCCCGCATGATGGCTTCGTGCAGGCGGTCCAGCCCCCTGCCCGTTTTGGCACTGACCGTGATCAGCGGCGCGCCGCGCAGCTGTGGCAGCAAACGTTCAAAGCTTTCCTTGAGGCCTTTCAACTTGGCCTGACGGTCCTCTTCGATGTCCCATTTGTTCACCGCGATGATCACCGCGCGGCCCTCGCGTTCGGCCAGATCGGCGATGCGCAAATCCTGCTGTTCAAACGGGATTTCAGCATCCAGCAAAACTACAACAACCTCGGCGAATTTCACTGCGCGCAGACCGTCGGAGACGCTGAGTTTCTCCAGTTTTTCCTGCACTTTGGCCTTTTTGCGCATGCCTGCGGTATCAAAGATACGCATCGGCACGCCATTCCATTCCTTGCGCAGGGAAATCGCATCGCGGGTGATCCCCGCTTCGGGGCCGGTCAGCAGGCGATCCTCGCCCAAAATCTGGTTGATCAGCGTCGATTTACCCGCATTCGGGCGCCCGACAACCGCGACCTGCAAAGGTTTGGCATTTGTCGGCACCGGCACCGCATCACCGTCGTCTTCGTCTTCTTCGCTCAAATCGACATCGGTTTCTGGGGCATCGTCCATTGCGCGCTCGGCATGCGCATCGGCCAGCGGCACGAGCATCGAATAAAGGTCGTTCAACCCTTCACCATGCTCGGCGGACAGGCTGATCGGCTCTCCCAGACCCAGCGAATAGGCCTCAAGTGCGCCCGCTTCGCCGGCTTTGCCTTCGGCCTTGTTGGCAGCCAGAATCACATGGGCGGAGCGTTTGCGCAGGATGTCTGCAAAGACCAGATCGGATGGCGTGATACCGACGCGCGCATCCACCATGAACAAACAAACGTCGGCCATATCCACCGCGCGTTCCGTCAGACGGCGCATGCGGCCCTGCAGGCTGTCGTCGGTGACTTCCTCCAGTCCGGCGGTATCAATGACTGTAAAACGCAGATCGGCCAGCCGCGCGGCACCTTCGCGCAGATCGCGCGTTACGCCGGGCTGGTCGTCGACGAGGGCAAGCCGTTTGCCGACAAGGCGGTTGAACAATGTGGATTTGCCCACATTCGGGCGGCCCACGATGGCAAGGGTAAAGGACATTTCATAGCTCCATCGGCCCGAAATACATCGCGCAGGGCCGGATCAAGCTTGGCCTTTAGACCATTTCGCGCTCAACGGAAAGCAAGCAATTGGCCTTTGCGCGAAACCACATACAGGGTGCCACCGGCAACGACCGGCGCGGTTGTTGCCCCACCGGGGATTTCGACACTGCCGCTTAATGCACCGTTAACAGGGTCAAAGCTGCGCAACACACCGTCGTTGGAGGCGACGATCACGCGACCACCGGCCACAACCGGACCATGATGGGCAAACACTGTTGCCTGACGTTTTGGCCGCGATTTCACAAAGTTCGGCAAAGCAGTGCCCCAGATCCGGCTGCCGTCAGACGCATCAAGACGCAGAAGTTCGTTCAAATCGGAGATGACAAACACGCTGCCGCCAGCCGGCCAGACCGGCGCAATTGCACCGTCGCGGGCGGTCCAGATTTTATCGCCACTGCCAAGGCTTAGCGCGGACAGGCGGCCGGACTGGTTGCCGACAAACAGGCGGTCTCCTGAAACCACAGGTGCAGACGTGACGTCGGAAATTGACGACAGCGCACGACCGGGGCGTTTGCCAAGTACCGAAGACGTCCAGCGGGACAAGCCCCCCTGCCGGAATACAGCCTGAATTTCACCCGAGCCGTAAGAAAAGATTGCCAGCTGATCGGTCAGCGCCGGTGCAGGTGTGCCCAACACGTTGTTCACGCTGGTGCTGCCGTTGGTCTGCCATTCGATGCGGCCGTCGGTTTTGTTTACGGCCCAGCCTGTGTCATCGCCAGCGGTCAAATAAACCAGATCACCGTAAACCGTGGGCGCACCGGAACCGGACGCATCAAGGTCTTGCGTCCAGCGCACCCCACCTGTGGCAACGTCCAGCGCTGCCAACACGCCATATCCGATCGAGACGTAAAGCGTGTCGCCCTGAACGGCCATCCCGCCGCCGGAGCCCTGCCCCTGCTTGTCGCTGGCAGGCGTCAAATCGCGGCTCCACAATGTGGCCCCCGAAGTTGATGTTGCCGTGACGGTCGCCCCTGCATCCAGCGTAAAGACGCGGCCGGCATCTACAACCGGATCGGCCGTAATGCGGAATTTGCGGCTGTCACCGTCCCCGATATCCGCGGACCATGCCAGTTGCACTGCCCCGCGCAGCGCTGGATGGGACGGACGGTATTTGGCTGTGCCGGTGGTGTGGGTCCAGCTGGTGTTGGATTTCGGCGCGCCGAGAGAAATCGGACGGCTGGTGTTTTCCGCAACACCGGTGTTTTCAACCGGTGCGCCCAGCGCAGGGTTTTGCAATACGGCGCTGACATCCTCGCGCGGACCAGGCAGATAATCCTCACGCTCGTCACAGGCCCCCAGCATCAAGGTGGCGGCCAAAAGTGGTGCCCCCCAGAGTTTTGCCCCAAACGAAACCGTCCCGAACGACGTCGAATATGTCATGGCCCTGCTCACTTTATGCTTACTCGCTCTCTTGCCCGGCTGGCCTTGACCGCGGGACCCGTCGATTAATTGCCCTGAAGTACGTCACCGGCTTGGGTAAAATCAGCTGAATTTGGTACCACCGGCTCGCCTCCCAAGGCCACAATTACCTGTAGGGCGCGTTGTTGCAAGTCTGTGCTCACCTCTGCGTCGTCGACAATTGCCTGATACCCGCTGATCGCTGTGTCGATATCACCGGTTTCAATATCGATAAGCGCCAGCTGTTCCTCTGCCAAAAGGCGCAGCACATTGCCCGGCTGTGCCATGGCTTCAAACGCCTGACGTCGATCTGCCACCGGCATGTCCGTGCCTTGCAGGGTCACTGCTTTGAACGCAGCAATCTGGCGGTAGATTTCCGGCGCATCGCCGTCAACTGCCAGCGTATTCAGTGTGTCCGCCGCCGCCTGCGTGTCGCCGGCTTCGGCCTGCTCTGCCGCTGTCATCATGCGCAACACCGCAGCCGAGGTAGGCGTCGCGGCGTCAATGGCTGCCAAAGCCTCAGCACGTTCACTGCGATCGTCAATCGACAGGGCCGCCAACATCGCATCGCCCAACCCTTCAGCCTGCGCCCGATTCTGCGCTTTGGTGTACTCGGAAAACGCAGCCCCACCGACAATTGCCAGAATCGCCACAACCGCAATCCAGCCATAACGGCGCAGCAGGCCATACAGCCGGTCGCGACGGACCTCTTCGTTTACCTCTTCGACAAACCCGTCAGTATTGCTCATGAAACGCGCCCCGTACCCCAGTGTTTGGCCCCTCTTACCGTGCGGCGGCGGGCAAGCCAAGTGCCGGTAACATTCCTGTTGGGATGCCACTTACCGCAGCTGCCGTCACCGGCGGCACAAAAACGGAGGGATTATGTGCAAAAAAACGCACATCTAAACTAGTTAGTTCACTTATCTTACACTACATAGCACCTAATTACGTCGGGCAACGGGTCCGGCACATCAGCCCCCGGGGATGCTCTATGCGTATTTTCTCAATTCTGGCCGCGATAGCGCTCACTGTCATATTGGCGATGTCAATTCTCGCACGGCCACAGCTTTCCGCCTTTTTCGGAAGTTCCGAAGCCGCGACACCCCCGGCGGACGCCCTGCCTGCCAGCGAAACGGTCCAAACGGCGGATGCAGACGCTCCGCCCCGAAAACTGGTGAAAGTCATGGTGCGCAAGGTTCAGGGCCGACAGGTCGACAGCGCGGTCATCCTGCGCGGCGAAACAGAAGCGGCGCGACAGGTTGATGTGCGCTCTGAAACTTCGGCGATTGTGACCTCTGCCCCCTTGCGCAAAGGCACGCAGGTGGCCGCGGGGGATGCAATGTGTGTGCTGGATGCAGGCACCCGTGGTGCGGCATTGGACGAAGCCCGCGCCAGATTGTCCGAAGCCCAATCGCGCGTGCCCGAAGCCGAAGCCCGTGTTGAAGAGGCCCGCGCACGCCTGCAAGAAGCAGAGATCAACCAGAACGCCGCCGCGCGTCTAGGCGAAGGCGGCTTTGCCTCGCAGACCCGCGTTGCAGGTGCGGATGCTGCCACGGCCGCCGCCAAAGCAGGTGTTTCAAGTGCAACCTCCGGCCTGTCAGCTGCCCGTTCCGGGATCGAGGCCGCAACCGCAGAGGTTGCCAAAGCGGAAAAGGAGATCGACCGTCTGGTGATTTCGGCACCCTTTAGCGGGCTGTTGGAAAGCGACACCGCAGAACTGGGCAGCCTTTTGCAGCCCGGTGCCCTTTGTGCCACGATTATCCAGCTCGACCCGATCAAACTGGTCGGCTTTGTCCCCGAAACCGAAGTGAACCACGTCACCCTTGGCGCGCAAGCCGCCGCGCGGCTGGCAGCGGGCGGGCGTGAAGTTGTCGGCAAGGTGACCTTTCTGTCGCGCTCGGCTGATCCGCAAACCCGCACATTCCGCACCGAAATCGACGTGCCAAATGCTGACCAAAGCATCCGCGACGGGCAAACCGTCGAAATCACCATCGCCGCTGAAGGGGTCAAGGCACATCTGATCCCGCAATCCGCGCTGACCCTGAATGACGAAGGGAACCTCGGCGTGCGGCTGGTTGACGGCGATGCTGTTGTGGCCTTTGCCCCCGTTGATATCATGCGCGACACCTCCAAGGGGGTCTGGGTTACCGGCCTGCCTGATACGGCGGATGTGATTGTGCTGGGGCAGGAATACGTCACCGCTGGCGTCACTGTTGACCCGACATGGGAAGAGGTATCGCAATGACCGGTATTGTCGATTGGGCTGCTGAACGGGCCCGAATGGTCGTTGCCTTTATCCTGCTCAGCCTTGTGGTTGGCGGATATGCCTATTCGACCCTGCCCAAAGAGGGTGAACCGGACATTGAAATTCCGGCGCTCTTTGTCTCTGTGCAATTCCCCGGCATTTCGGCAGCGGACAGTGAAACGCTGCTGGTCAAACCGATGGAAACTGAATTGTCCGATCTGGACGGGTTGAAACAGATGTCCGGCACGGCGGCAGAAAACTATGCCGGTGTGGCGCTGGAATTCGAATTCGGCTGGGACAAGACCAAGATCATGGCCGATGTGCGCGACGCCATGTCGACGGCTGAAAACCTGTTTCCAGACGGGTATGAAAAATACAGCATCAACGAAATCAACTTTTCCGAGTTTCCGATCATCATCGTTAACCTGACGGGTCCCGTTCCCGAACGCACAATGGCGCGGGTGGCGCGTGATTTACAGGACGACCTTGAAGGGCTGGACGCAGTTCTTGAGGCCGGCCTTGCCGGGGATCGCGATGAGATGCTTGAGGTGATCATCGACCCCTTGCGGCTGGAAGCCTATAACGTCACGGCGGGCGAATTGATCAATGTGGTGCAGAACAACAACCAGTTGATCGCAGCCGGCGAGATCGAGAATTCCCAAGGGGCGTTTTCGGTCAAAATTCCATCTTCCTTTGACGAGCCACGCGATGTCTACGCCCTGCCCGTCAAAACCAACGGCGACCGCGTTGTGACCCTTGGCGATCTGGCGCAGATCAACCTGACGTTCGAGGACCGCAAAGGCACCGCGCGTTTCAATGGTGAAAAGACGCTGGCGCTACAGGTCGTGAAGCGCAAGGGTTACAACCTGATCGACACCTCGAAGATGGTAAAACAGATCGTCGAAGAACGCTCTGCCAACTGGCCGGACGGGGTGCAGGCAGCCGTGACCGTCGGCACGTCGAACGATCAAAGCCGCGTGGTCGACTCCATGGTGCAACAGCTTCTGGGGTCTGTGTTCACTGCGATTGCATTGGTGATGATCGTCGTTTTGGCCGCGCTGGGGATCCGCGCCGCGCTGCTGGTGGGTTTTGCAATTCCGACCTCCTTCCTTTTGTGTTTCGCCTTCCTCGCGCTGATGGGCATTTCCGTGTCCAATATCGTGATGTTCGGTTTGATTCTGGCCGTTGGTATGTTGGTGGATGGCGCCATTGTAGTGGTTGAATACGCCGATGCGCGTCAGCAGCAGGGCGATGGCCCCATGCAGGCCTATACCGAAGCGGCCAAGCGCATGTTCTGGCCCATTATTTCCTCCACCGCGACCACGCTTTGCGCGTTTTTGCCGATGCTGTTCTGGCCGGGTGTGCCGGGGCAATTCATGGGGATGTTGCCGGTCACGTTGATCTTCGTGCTTTCGGCGTCATTGGTGGTGGCGCTGATCTACCTGCCGGTTATGGGCGGTGTGACGGGGCGGCTTGAACGCTGGATGGCTGACAACATGGAAGCCATCGCCGGCCTGCGCTGGTTCTTGCATTTGCTGCTGTTCCCGCTGGCCATTGCGATGATTATGCTGCCGATGTCCCTGATGTCGCCCCTGTTTGGCGTGATATCTGCGCAATTCGCGGCGATGGATGGGTTGAATGTGCTGGGTTCGGTCATTCCGACTTTTGCGGCCGTCTTCCTCTGCATCGTAGCGCTCAGCGCATTGGTTGCCATTGGATTGGCCGGTGCCATGATGGCCTTGCTCGCCTTCTTTGGTGTGTTCACACGTGCAGGGCGCGGCGGGCGCTGGGTCACGTCGAAACTGTTCCGCACGGCGCCCGATCGCATCGAAGCAGGGTATCGCCGGAACGGGTTTGGCCGGTTGATGGCCGCCCTTGTCGGCAATCCGGCGATGCCCCTGGTCACCGCTGGTGTGGTATTTGTCTTTGTCGGCACCGTGATGATCTTTTTCGGGAATAACTCCAAAGGAGTTGAGTTCTTTGTCGAATCCGAACCGGAACAGGCCATCGTTTATGTCCTCGCACGCGGAAACCTGTCGCTGGACGAAAAGGACGATCTGCTGGAAAAGGCCGAAGCCATCGTGCTGAAACACCCCGGCGTTCAGACGGCCTTTGCTTTTGCGGGCGAAGGAGGGCTGGACAGCAACACAGGCGGCGCACAAGCCCCCAAAGACAGCATCGGGCAGATCCAACTTGAGACGATCCCCTGGGAGGACCGCCCCAACAAGGTTGATAAACTGTTTACCGTTCCGTTTTTCGGTTTCGACGTGAACCGCGAAACGCAGGATCCGGCCTATGACGGGGACGTGATCATTGCGGAGCTCACCGAAGAACTGTCCAACATTCCCGGGATTCAAATCGAAATTCTGGCGCAGGCGCGCGGCCCCGCCTCTGGCAAACCGGTGCATCTGCGTCTCAAAGCGGACAGTTTTTCCGATCTGATGACCGCCGCTGCGCTGGCACGTGCGCAATATGAAAACACCCCCGGCCTGACCCTGATCGAGGACACCCGCCCCCTGCCCGGCATCGACTGGCAGATTGACGTGGATGTCGAGAAAGCGGGGCGCTACGGCGCGGATGTGGTGACTGTGGGCGCGATGGTGCAACTGGTCACGCGCGGCCTGCTTCTGGACACCATGCGGGTGGACAGTTCGGACGAGGAAATCGAAATCCGCGTCCGCCTGCCCGAGGATGATCGTGTGCTTAGCACGCTGGACACGTTGAAGGTGCGCACGCTGGACGGTCTGATCCCGCTGAGCAACTTTATCACGCGCACGCCGGTCCCCAAACTGGCGGAGATCAACCGCGTCGATCAGAAACGCTATCTGGATGTCAAAGCCGATGTAGCACCGGGCTTGATGAAAGTGGTCAAGACTACCCGCGTCGAGGATCAGGATGTGAATACGACACTCGCAACCCTGCGTCCGGCGGGCAATGACGCCGATTTCACCGCCACGGACGGCACGCCGTTCAAGATCAGCGCACGCACGGAGGCGGCCCGCGATGTAGATCTGGTGGCAGGGATCACGGATGGGTCGCTTCGGATGGTGCCGATCAACGCGAACGAACGCATCGCAGAGATCACCAAATGGCTGGATGAAAAACCGCTGCCCTTTGGTGTGACCACGGAATGGACCGGCGATCAGGAAGATCAGGCGGAATCGCAAGCCTTCCTCAGCTCGGCCTTCACAGCAGCGCTGGGGCTCATGTTCATCATCCTGCTGGCGCAGTTCAACTCGTTCTATAACGCTATTCTGGTGCTGCTGGCGGTGGTCTTGTCGACGACCGGCGTGCTGATCGGGATGCTGGTGATGGATCAGACCTTTTCCATCATCATGACCGGTACGGGGATTGTGGCCCTTGCCGGCATTGTGGTGAACAACAATATCATCTTGATCGACACTTATCAGGAATATGAACGCTATATGCCGCGGATCGAAGCGATTGTCCGCACCGCGCAGGCCCGTATCCGGCCGGTGTTGCTGACCACGATCACCACGATGGCGGGCCTTGCGCCGATGATGTTCGGCCTTAGCCTCGACTTTGCCCAAGGCGGTTATACCATCGACAGCCCCACGGCCCTGTGGTGGAAACAGCTCGCGACAGCGGTGGTGTTCGGTCTTGGCATTGCAACGGTGCTGACGCTGCTGGTCACGCCGTCCATGCTGGCGATCCGCGTCTGGGCCACCACTTATGTGCGCTGGATTGCGCGCCTGCTGGCCAGAATGTCGATGGGGCGCGCCAGCAAAGCTGCCCGTGATTGGGCCTTGCACCGCGACACCAAGCGCAGACTCGCTGATGAACTGATCTGGCAGGCCGACCCGTTCGAGGCCCCGAAACCCGCGCCTGCGCCTGTGCCTGCTGCGACGACAGCACAAGTTCCGGCGGCCGAATAATGCTGATCAAGCAGATGTGAGCGGTTCCCCCCTCACATCTGCCCCTGATCTGGCTAGGTTTGGGTAGATTCATCAAAGGAACCTGCCATGATCCGTAAATCCCTGATCGCCGCTGTCACAACTGCGGCACTCACCCTCCCCGCCCAAGCCGGTGAGCTGATCGACAAGGTCAGCCCGCATTCCGTGACGCAAACCATGGACCGTCTCGCAGCAGCCGTTGACGCAGCAGGGGCCACCGTCTTTGCCCGTGTTGATCACGCGGCAGGTGCGGCCAAGGTGGATATGGATCTGCGGCCAACGGAACTGCTGATCTTCGGAAATCCAAAACTTGGCACGCCGGCCATGCTGGACGGGCAGACCGCCGGGCTTGATCTGCCACTGCGCGTGCTCGCCTATGCAGATGGTGAAGGGGTGGTCCATGTCACCTATCATGCCCCCGCCACATTGGCCGAAACCCACGGACTGCCAGCAGAAGCCAAATATATCCAGATGATGACCGGTGCCTTGGACAAACTGACATCAAAGGCAATTGCGCAGGACTAGGCCGCACTTGCCACCACAGGCAAGATCGGGGGCACCGCACCCTTTTCACCTTGCCTTTAGACTTAACAACGGTGCCGACAAATGCGTCATTCGCGTTTGTCGGCACCGGTAGATAGCCTTAAGCTGGTGCCTGATCCTCGGATTGTTGACGATGCCAAAGCTGCGCGTAACGCCCGTCCTTTGCCAGCAGGTCATCATGGGTTCCCTGCTCGACAATCTCGCCCTTTTCCAACACGACGATCCGGTCGGCTTCGGCAATCGTGCTAAGGCGGTGGGCGATGGTCAGCACTGTGCGCCCCTGACCTGCACGGTTCAAGGCGTCCTGAATTTCGTGCTCTGTCTCGCTGTCCAGCGCCGATGTTGCCTCGTCCAGCAACAAGATCGGCGGGTCTTTCAGCAGGGTGCGTGCAATGCCCACGCGCTGCTTCTCACCGCCTGACAGTTTCAACCCCCGCTCCCCCACCGTCGTGTCATACCCGTCAGGCAAGCCGGTGATAAAGTCGTGGATTTGCGCATCGCGCGCGGCCGCTTCGATCTGGGCCTGTGTCGCGCCCTCGCGGCCATAGCCGATGTTATACCCGATGGTATCGTTGAACAGCACTGTGTCCTGCGGCACCACACCAATTGCACGGTGCAGACTTAGCTGCGTCACGTCGCGCAGGTCCTGTCCGTCGATCTTTAACGCACCCGCACCGACATCATAAAACCGGAACAACAACCGACCGATGGTCGATTTCCCGGACCCGGTCGAGCCGACAATCGCCACGGTTTCACCCGGCAAGGCCTCTAGCGTGACCCCGTTCAGAATGCTGCGTTCGGGGTCATAGCCGAAATGCACATTCTCAAGCGTGACTTTTCCGCCAGTGACGTCAAGATCCTTGGCCCCGGCTTTGTCGGAAATCTCTGCCGGCTGGTCAAGCAGACCAAACATCTGGCCCATATCCACCAGCGCCTGGCGAATTTCGCGGTAAACAGTGCCCAGAAAGTTCAATGGTACGGTGATCTGCACCATATAGGCGTTGACCATAACAAAATCACCAACGCTCAAAGTGCCGTTTTGTACCCCGATCGCGGCCATCACCATGACCCCGACCAGACCGGCCGTAATGATCAGCGACTGGCCAAAGTTCAAAAATGCCAGTGACAGGCTGGTCTTGATGGCCGCCTCTTCATAGCCGGCCATCGCGCTGTCATAGCGTGCCGCCTCGCGGGCCTCTGCACCGAAGTATTTCACGGTTTCATAGTTGAGCAGACTATCAACGGCCTTTTGGTTGGCATCTGTATCCGCTGCGTTCATCTGGCGGCGCTGACGCACGCGCCATTCTGTAATCGCAAAGGTGAACCAAACGTAAAAGCCGATGGTCACAGCCACGACCAAAAGATAAGTCCAGTCAAACAGATAGGTCAGTACCGCCCCGATCATCAACAATTCCAGGATCAGCGGTCCGATGTTGAACAGCAGGAATCGCAGCAGGAATTCGACCCCTTTCACACCGCGTTCGATGATGCGGCTTAAACCGCCAGTCTTGCGGGTGATGTGATAGCGCATCGACAGGCGATGGATATGCTCGAAGGTTTCAAGCGCCAACATGCGCAGGGCGCGTTGACCGACGCGGGCAAACACCGCATCGCGCAGTTGCTGGAACCCCACCGTCATCAGACGGGCCATCCCGTACGCCACCGTCAGGCCAATCGCCCCGAGGGCCACCATAGGCACGCCTTCCCCCGCAAGCGCGTCTACCGCGTCGCGGTAAAACAGAGGCGTCACCACGGACACAAGTTTGGAGACAAACAACGCCAACATCGCCCATAGCACCCGCCGTTTGACCCACGGCATATCCGCAGGCCAGAGATAGGGCGCAACCTTGCGCAGCACGAGAAAACCGGACTGGCGTTCCTCGGCGTCGATATCGGGGGTCTGGTGGGGCGGTTTAGGTGTCGCGTGTTGTGCGGCTTGGCTCGTATCGCTGGGCATGCAGGTTCCTGTCTCTTTGAACGCTACATAGTCCTGCAGGGTGCCGGTTGCCAGTCGCTAAGGATGATTCCCTTAGCCAGCATCAGCCATCTGCTGGATTTGCCCTAATCCGGCAGGTCGAAAACCTGTCCCGGATAGATCAGATCAGGGTCGCGGATTGCGTTGTTGTTGGCCTCGAACACGCGCACATAAAGCGCGCCATCGCCATACCGTTCACGCGCAATCGCCCAAAGGGTCGCGCCCTCCTGAACCGTGATCGCGGAAATCGGGCCGTCCTGTTCTGCTGCGGCAGCCTCCAGCACGGCGCTGGCCTCGCGTTTAAACGGGGTCTCGACGCGGCTGGTCACCTTGCCGCTACTCGAAACTTCATCAACCCGCAGCGTATAGATCCCTTCGTCCACATCCGGCAATTCACCGCGCCAGCGGCCCTCAGCGTCGACAGGCAGGCTTATCACCGAATTATTGTCCAGATAAACCCGCACCGATGCTGTATCTGATTGTGCGCGTCCGGCCAGTTCAACCTCGCCCACCTCGGAATAGCTGATGGTATCAAGCGCCACATTTGTCATCGCTTTAGGGCTGGGAGTGTTCAACAATTCCACACCGGTGGCGGTGGATTTTAGAACGGCAACCTGCTCCGGCGCGTTGGCTTGCGGCACCGCAGGCGCGTCCGTGGCCGTGCTGCTTGGCTGTTCAGTAACCGGCGCGGCGGCGGCATTCTGCGTCTCCTGCGGGGCGCTGTTTTGCGTTCTCAAAGGCTCCGCATCGTTCTTGCTTGCGGGCTTTTCTACGCGTGTCGCCTCTTGCGCTGGCGCGGCTGTGACTGCGGCGGTCTCCATCGAAGTTTCGGGTGCCGCGTCAGGTGCCATTGCTGTCGCTTCTGTTTCAATCGCACCCTCCGCTATCTCGGCGGGCGATTCCTCTGCTTGCGTCAGTTCAGTATCGGTTACAGCGATCTCGTCTTGGGGGACCGCGTCCTGCGCGACGTCTTGGGCCGTGGCATTTTCATCCACCGGTGCGGATGCATCCGGTGCTTGTTCCGCCACTGCCGCAACAGCGACGGGGGCCATCGGGGCCAGAATAATCTCATCTTCGGATGCCGTCTCGCCAGCCTCCCCCTGTTGCAGCAAGCTTAGCACATGCGGCTTGCCGTCCGGCGCGATCAGCGCAAGGGTCGCGAATTTGCCGGATCCGTCTGCCTTTGCCTGCGCTACAACCTTGCCGTCTTGCAATACACTGACCTGCGTTCCCGGGGCCGCGCGGCCCGCAATCACCGTGACGCCATCCGCCTCTCTGCGCACCTCGTCAAAGGAAGGTGCCGGATCGGGTGTGCTGGCCTCGACCACCGGTTCAGGCTGTTCGGGTGCTGCACTTGCATCGGGTCCAGCGTCGGCTTGGGTCTGGGGTTTCGCAGCTGTTTCAGTGCTGTCGGGTTCGCGTGCCGCTGCGTCGTCCGCTTGCGCGTCGTTCGCTGCTTGCGTGGGGGCGACAAGTGCTGCGCGTTCGGGTGCATCAACCGCCCCCCGCCCCGATTGCACGTAATAGCCCGCCGCCAGCAGCACCAAACATACAGCCGCAGCCGCAAAGGCACCGGAGCCATTCCCAAATCCAGCAAAGAAATTGCGCATTTTACACCATCCCGAAAGGTTGAGCCTTATTAGCAAGCAGGCTAACAGGGGTCAAAACACCTCCCGCGTCGCTGCACAATTTATTAACGAAAAGGCCCGCGTTATGTCGCAAAAATCTGTCTGTGTTTTCTGTGGCTCGCGTCCCGGCAATGACCCCGCATACACCCGTGATGCCGAAGCGTTGGGGGCTGGCATTGCGCAGGCTGGGCTGCGGCTGGTCTATGGCGCGGGGGATGTCGGGTTGATGGGCACCGTCGCACGCAGCGTTCAAACGGCGGGCGGCACAACCTTTGGCGTGATCCCCCAGCACCTTGTGGATTGGGAAGTCGGCAAAACCGATCTGACCAGCTATGTGGTGACGGAAACCATGCACGAACGCAAGAAAGTCATGTTCATGAACTGCGATGCGGTGGTGGTTCTCCCCGGCGGTGCGGGGTCACTGGACGAGTTGTTCGAGGTGCTGACATGGCGCCAGCTGGGGCTGCATAAAAAGCCTATTTATATCGTGAATACAAATGATTACTGGTCGAAACTGACGGCTCTGATGGACCATGTTGTGGACAGCGGTTTTGCCGATGCGTCACTGCTGGAATTCGCGACTGTCGTGCCTGATGCCGCGGCGACGCTGACCGCGTTGAAAGCCGATTTTTCCTGAGCCATTGGTTCGAAAAACCCGATTGTTTTCGGTTTTCTAAAAGTAAAATTGCAGCGCAAGCCAGCAGCTAGCCGCAATCCGGCAGTGCTGCGCAGTTGTGTTAAACCGACGCACATCCTATTCGTTCGATCCGTCTTTGCAGGGATCAATACGCAAAGATGCCCTTGCGTCTCTGGGGCCGCTTCTTGCCAGTAATTACTAACTAAAAGGCAAATTTTTATCGTGCCAAGCGCAGGGCGCTGTGGCAATTTAACCACAGCGCCCCCGATCACTTGCGCGTCGAAACGGACTTGCGGCCCTAGGCGGCCTGCAATTCCTTCACCACGATCTTCTCGATATCGTCGAGCGCGTGGTTGGTCAGCGTTTTGTCGATCTCGCCAATCACTTTGTTCGACACCTCTTGATGCATCTGATGGCGCAATTCACCCAGCGTACCGGGCGGTGCCACCAGAACGATCTGCTCGAAAGCACCGGCATGCGCTTTCTGATATAGGATGTCCGCAAGCTCCCCCGCGAAGCGGTCCTTGGCCAATTGGTGCCAGTCGGTATCATCTACTGCCGAGCGGTGCACAGACGGGCCGTCGTTAAACCGACCGCGCCGGTTCGCCGCCTGATCGCGGTTGGGTGGGTTTTCCTGTTCTTCTTCGCGGAACACTTCCAGAAACGGGTCTTCCCCGTCGGTCTGGTTTTCCAAGAACAGGGCTTTTTCGCCGTCCGCGATGATAACCCATGTGCCGTTCTTCAACTTTGTCATGATGGTCCTCCTTATCAGGTTTTCTATCACCAGCGACCCGATCTGCGGCTTGTGCGGATTTTGTCGGTCCCATCTAAGCGCTGCGGGATGTAATCCCCACCCCATTCAGAAACCCCTTCCGCCTGCGACACGGTTTTGCTGTACGCGGCGGTAGTAACCTTCACCGTTCGGTCGTTGGCATCGTCACTAAGAAAACCCAGACAAGGCGCGGTGGTTCCAAAGAAAAACCCCGCAGCGGCAAAGCTGCGGGGCAAATCGTTTTCAACACTGGTCTGGTAAACGGCGCGGCCCTTACAGGCGGGAGGCGACATTTTCCCAGTTCACAAGGTTGTCGAGGAAGTTCGACAGGTAGTCAGGGCGCGCGTTGCGGAAATCGATGTAATAGGAGTGTTCCCAAACATCACAGCCCAGCAGCGCGGTCTGGCCGAAGCAAACGGGGTTCACGCCGTTTTCGGTTTTCGTGACTTTCAGACCGCCGTCTGTGTCCTTGACCAGCCAGGCCCAGCCGGAACCGAACTGTCCGGCACCCGCCGCTTTGAATTCGCTCATCATTTTGTCGACAGAGCCAAAGCTCTCGACGATGGCTTTTTCCAGCTCGCTTGGCATCGCATTGTCGCCCGGCCCCATCATTTCCCAGAACTGGTTGTGGTTCCACAGCTGGCTGATGTTGTTGAAAATACCGTTCTGCGCCACGGCGGAGGGATCATAAGTGCCTTTGATGATCTCTTCGAGCGATTTGCCGGCCCATTCAGTGCCCTCGATCGCCTTGTTGCCGTTGGTCACATAAGCGTTGTGATGCTTGTCGTGGTGAAACTCCAGCGTTTCCGCACTCATGCCTTTGGAAGCAAGCGCGTCGTGGGCGTAGGGAAGATCGGGAAGTTCAAAAGCCATTTTCTGGGCCTCCTTGGTGTTTCAGAAATCTCTACACCAAATGGAGTGCGCACGCATGCTTCGTCAAGGGTGCCTGAGCCAAATCACGCGCAAGCCGCCATTAAATGGGAAATGTCGCGGGTCACTTGCGCAAATCCGCCCCCTGAGCGCTTTGCGCGGCATGCACCGCGCTCGATGCCGCGCCCCATGCCAGCGGTAATCTGGATCAACGGGATTGACGAAAGAAGACGCGCAGCGCGCCCAGCGCTGTAATTGCGCAGCCTTCGGGCCAAAACGCGCGGTGCATCAAGCTTCGCCAAAATACCCGACTTCGGACCCTGCCTGCGCCGCCATGTTCAGTACGTCGAACACATATTGCGCGACCGAGCGGAAACAAATGATCTGCACCGTCTGCTCATCCGGCATCCAGAACGCGGCAGGCACCTGCGCGATCCGCGTGCGGCGGAACATTGTGCCGGTGAACTGGTCCGGGTGCATGTCGACGGGGGAAAGTTTCGCCATCACATCGCGCACATGCGGGCCGGTAATCTGGAACATCGCGCGCGCATCCGATACATTGACCGCCAAGGCGTGATGTTTGGCGAGCTTGCCCTGCAGGTCCGCGAGACGGTCCAGCACCGTGTCGTAATCGCACAGGATTAGCAATTCGTCCGGCGACATCCATGCCATCCCGCCGCTGCCTTCGGTGGCACAATGGCCCCGTTCGGGCAACGTGACGCCGCCCGCGGCCACGGCAGCCTTGACGATAGGTTTCGCAGACATGTCGCCGCGCAGGGTGATCATGCCGCGCGGTCCCAGTTCGGTTACCGTGGCGATACCGGTGGTATCGCTGACCCCGTTCAGGGCGGTCATTGGCTCAGACATTCTGCTTCTCCCCATCCGCATCATAAAACACCGGGTTCACAATTTTGGCTTCATAATCCTTGCCATCCGTACCGGGGAAGGTCAGCACCTCGCCCATGCGGTCGGGTCCGTTCAGGACCAGCCCCATCGCAATGCCTTTGCCCAAGGTCGGCGAATGGTAAGTCGAGGTCACGCGCCCCTGCGTTACACGCTGGCCGTTTTCGTTCGTGCCTTCTGCCACCGCATAGGCCCCGTCCGGTAAGGTTGACCCATCTACCGTTTCCAGCCCCACCAGTTTCCAGCGGGACGGGTCGGTCATATGGCTGCGCGCTTGGGCGCGTTTGCCAAGGTAGTCTTCTTTCTTCTTTGATATTGCCCAACCCAGCCCCAGATCCTGCGGGATCACGGTGCCGTCGGTTTCGTCCCCGATCATGATAAAGCCCTTTTCGGCCCGCAGAATATGCAGACATTCGGTGCCATAAGGCATCGCGCCAAGGTCCGCGCCGACAACCATCAAGGCGTCCCAATAGGCCCGCCCCTGGCTGGCATCCACCGCAATTTCATAGCTGAGCTCCCCGGAGAACGAGATCCGGTAAACCCGTACCGCGAACCCGCCAAGCGTCCCGTCCGCCCATTCCATAAAGCCAAGCGTCTCTTTGGAGACATCCATGCCGCCGAGCTTTTCCAGTGCCTTACGTGCGTTTGGCCCGACAACAGCAACCTGCGCATATTGTTCGGTGACATTGGCGACATAGACCTGCCAGTCCCACCATTCGGTTTGCAGCCATTCTTCCATATGCGCGTGGATGGTTTCCGCCCCGCCCGTGGTCGTGTGGCACAGCCATGTATCGTCATCAATGCGCGCCACAACCCCGTCGTCGATCAGAAAGCCGTTTTCACTGCACATCAAACCATAGCGGCATTTGCCCGGTTTCAGCGTCGACATCATGTTGGTGTACATCATATCGAGGAACTTGCCCGCGTCCGGCCCTTTCACGATGATCTTGCCCAAGGTCGAAGCATCGAGCAGCCCCAGCTTCTCGCGGGTGTTCTTGACCTCGCGCATCACAGCATCATGGGAGGTTTCCGCGCCGCGTTTAAAGGCATAGGGCCTGCGCCACTGGCCGACCGGTTCGTATTCCGCGCCATTGGCATCGTGCCAGTCCTGCAACGGTGTGCGGCGGATCGGCTGGAACACATGGTCCTTCGCCTCGCCCGCAATCGAAGCCAGTGAAATCGGGTGATAGGGCGGACGGAAAGTGGTGGTGCCGACAGACGGGATGTCCTTGTCCAAGGCACCGGCCAGCGTGGCCAGACCGTTGATGTTGCTTAACTTGCCCTGATCCGTCGCCATGCCCAATGTGGTATACCGTTTGGCGTGTTCGACGCTGACAAAACCTTCCTGCGCGGCCAACCGGACGTCTGATACTTTGACGTCGTTCTGATAGTCCAGCCAGGTCTTTTCGCGCAGCTTGGCGCTTGCGCCCTGCGGCATCATCCAGACCGGAGCCATCGGCGATTCCTCGCGGCGTTCGGCGACGGGTGCCACTGCATCTTTGGGCAGCTTCATGTCCAAACAGGTGACCACCCCTTCGGCTGCCGCATGGGCATCATGCAGCACATCGTCCAACGCGAACATGCCAGACGCGGCACCCGCAGGGGTTACAAACCCCATACCATCCGCCCCTTTAGGCGGGTTATCCACATCCGGCGAGAAACAGGCGTGGGCCGTATCCCAGCGCAATTTGCCGCCACAATGGGACCATAAGTGCACCACCGGCGACCAACCACCGGACATGGCGACAGCGTCACATGCGATCTCTTCCAGAACCGCGCCTTCGCCCGCTTGTGCGCAGATGCTGACACCGGTGACGCGCTTGCCACCTTTGACCGAAGAAATCGCGTGGCCCATCAACACGCGGATGCCCAGTGCCTTGGCCTGTTCGACAAGCCCGCGATCATCCGGCAGAACCCGCGCGTCAAGGATGACGGGCACGTCAAGACCGGCGTGTTTCAGCGCAATTGCCGTTAGGTAAGCGTTATCATTGTTGGTAACGACCACTGTGCGGTCCCCAACGGAAACCCCGTAGTTCACCACGTAATCGCGCAGCGCAGAGGCAAGCATGACACCCGGAATATCATTGCCCGCAAAGCTGAGCGGGCGTTCGATCGCACCAGTCGCGGTGATGATCTGGGCCGCCCGGACGCGCCACAAACGGTGGCGCGGACCCGCCGTTTCCGGTGCGTGATCGGTCAGGCGTTCATAGCCCAACGCATACCCGTGGTCATAGACACCCGCCCCCATGGTGCGCAGGCGCAGTTGCACATTTTCCATTTTTGCCAGGGCGGCAAGGGTTTCGTCCACGTATTTGTCCACAGGGCCGCCGTTGATGACGCCGCCATCCACAGGCGCGCGCCCGCCCCAATGGTCGCTTTGCTCAAACAGGATCACACGGGCACCGGCCCGCCCTGCGGTCAGGGCCGCCTGCAATCCGGCAACACCACCGCCGACCACCAGAACATCGCAAAAGGCGTAAAAGTGTTCGTAAGTGTCTTCGTCCCGCGCTTTGGGCGCATTGCCCAACCCGGCTGAGTGGCGGATCACCGGTTCGTAGACGTGTTTCCAGAAGGCGCGCGGATACATGAACATCTTGTAGTAGAAACCCGAGGGTAAAAAGCGGCTGAGATGCTTGTTGATCGCGCCCACGTCGAATTCGAGGGTCGGCCAATGGTTCTGACTCGCGGCCTTCAGTCCTTCGAACAATTCTGTCGTGGTGACGCGTTGGTTGGGTTCAAACCGGCCCTCATCGCCGAGATTGACCAGCGCGTTGGGCTCTTCGGGGCCGGAGGCCACGATCCCGCGCGGGCGGTGGTATTTGAAGGACCGGCCCACAAGCATCTGGTCGTTGGCAAGAAGCGCAGAGGCGAGCGTGTCCCCCGCATAACCGCGCATGTTTTTGCCGTTGAAGGTAAAGTTCAACGGTTTGCTGTGATCGGTCAGACGACCGGGAGTGGCGAGACGTGTACTCATGTTAGCGGCCCCTTGCGTGTGAGGAGAGTGCGGACAGTATATAAGGCCAAAAAGAGGGGATAGTTCATGGTGCGATTGTTTCTGCTGACCAGTCGGGACGGCGGCGTTGGATTTCGTCTATGATCTCTTGCGGGGGGGCGTAGGTTTGCGCGGAATAGCTGCCGAAGACTTCGAGGGTCACGGTGCAGCGGGCAACATGGAACCATTTTCCGCAGCCGTTCTGATGGCGCCAGCGTTCGAAATGCACCCCTTTGGGGTTCTTGCGCATAAAGAGGTAGGACTCGAATTCGGCGTCGTTTGAGCCGGGGCCGAAGCGTTTCAGATGTGCCTCGCCGTGGGCGTGGAATTCGGTTTCCTCAGCGGTGATGCCGCAGTTCGGGCAATGGATGTTCAGCATGTGGAAGCTCCGCTGGCAGGAGAGAAGAGATGGCGTTTGATAAAGCACTGCGCAGACGCAAAAGGGCTGGCCCCCGCGAGGAAGCCAGCCCGATGGTCGTCAGATTTAGTGTTGGTGTTATTCGCTTGGTGTTGCGGCGTCTCCGACCGCAGCGGCAGCACCTTCGACAGCATCGCCAGCGCCTTCGATCGTGACGCTAACGTCACTTGCACCGTTCGACGCGCCACTGTCGCCACCAAGGACGAAATAGGCGAGAACCGCAACGACGACGACAAGCGCACCCACGATGATGCCCATACCAGCGCCGCCGGATGTGGTCGTGGTAGTGGTTGTGTTACGTTCAGATACTGTGTTGTCAGGGTGTGACATTGAATTGTTCCTTTGAGCATTCCATTTGAATACTCAACGGCGCGCGCCCTGATTTGGTTCCAAGAAATCTTCGGACGGCTGATACCGGCGCGGGTCAATGTGCCACCCCCGCCGCAACACTTTCGTCGATAAAGCGTCCTTCGACAAACCGTTCCAAGCCGAAGGCATCCGTCAGCGGTGAGCGGCCTTTGGCCATCAATTCGGCCATGGCCCAGCCGGACCCCGGGATCGCTTTGAAGCCCCCCGTCCCCCAGCCGCAGTTGATAAAGATATTGTCGACCGGCGTCTTTGACAGGATCGGGGAGCGGTCGCCGGTGACGTCCACGATCCCGCCCCACTGGCGCAGCATTTTGAGGCGCGACAGCATCGGGAAGGTTTCGATCAGCGCGCGCACGGTTTCTTCGATATGATGGAAGGAGCCGCGCTGGGTGTAATTGTTATAGCCGTCCGTGCCGCCGCCAATGACCATTTCACCCTTGTCCGATTGCGACAGATAGCCATGCACGGTATTGGCCATCACCACGATGTCCATCGCCGGTTTGATCGGCTCGGACACCAGCGCTTGCAGGGCAACGGATTCAATCGGCAGACGGAACCCCGCCATATCGGCAAGATGACCGGAGTGCCCTGCCACGACCATGCCGAGTTTATCGCAGGCGATGTCGCCCTTGGTTGTGCTCACACCGGTGACTTTGCCACCCGACTTCTGGATGCCGGTGACTTCGCATTGCTGGATGACATCCATACCCATGTCCGAACAGGCGCGCGCATACCCCCATGCAACCGCATCGTGACGCGCGGTGCCGCCGCGGGCCTGCCACAGACCGCCCAGCACCGGATAGCGCGGACCGTCGATGTTCATGATCGGGCAAAGCTCTTTGACCCGCGCCGGTGTGATCCATTCCGTCGGCACCCCTTGCAGCGCGTTGGCGTGGGCGGTGCGCTTGTAACCGCGCACCTCGTGTTCGGTCTGGGCCAGCATGATCACGCCACGCGGGCTGAACATGACGTTATAGTTCAAATCCTGGCTCATGGTTTCATAAAGCGAACGGGATTTTTCGTAGATCGCAGCGGACGGGTCTTGCAGGTAATTCGAGCGGATGATCGTAGTGTTGCGCCCCGTGTTGCCGCCCCCGAGCCAGCCCTTTTCAAGGATCGCGACATTTGTGATGCCAAAATTCTTGCCCAGATAATACGCCGTCGCCAGCCCGTGGCCCCCTGCCCCGATGATGATCACGTCGTATTTCGCTTTGGGTTGTGCATCGCGCCACGCGCGGTCCCAGCCGGTGTGATGGCGCATGGCCTCGCGGGCGACGGCAAAGACGGAGTATTTTTTCATGTCACAAATCCCTGAAAGCAGCGCGATGGCCGGACGGCGTGCAGCAGCGCCCCCATGCCCCTGTTCTGGCGGGACCAGCGGAAAAAAGGATACTGGCCACGGCGTTTATTATCAATTTTGCGACATCCGCTGCAATAGGCGACGCGTGTTGTGGCCTGTATCGCGGGGTGCGGTCCATTTGTCCCCTTTTGTCGCGGGGGTTCAGCGCATAGACACAAGGCTAGAGAGTAAACACCAGTTGGCTGAAACGGACGTGACATGATTTTTTGGATGATCTGCGGCACCATGTCGGTACTTGTTGTGGCTTTGCTGGCCCGTGCCCTGCTGCGACAGCAAGACGCAGCAGAGCCGGATGCAGTGGAATATGATCTAAGGGTTTACCGCGATCAGCTGGCCGGTGTGGAACGTGACGTTGCGCGCGGTGTATTGGGGGCAGAGGATGCCGAGCGTGCCCACACGGAAATTTCACGTCGCATTCTGGCCGCCGACGCCGGCCCCCGCGCCGCGACACCAAAGGCGGCAGCGCCCGCGCGGATGATCCTTGTGCTGGTGGCACTGGGCATGGTGGGTGGATCGCTGGCACTTTATGCGTGGCTGGGACAGCCCGGCTATGGCGATCTGGCGTTGGCCGATCGTATCGAATTTGCCGAGCGTATGCGTGAAAACCGGCCTGATCAGAAAACGGCGGTGGACAGCCTGCCCCCGTTCACACCGCTTCAGGAAGTGACGGATGAATTTCGCAACCTGATGGCGCAACTGCGCAGCACGGTTGCGGACCGGCCCAACGATATTCAGGGCAATACGCTGCTGGCCGAAAACGAAGCGCGCATCGGGAACTTTACAGCCGCAGCAGCGGCACAAGAGCGGGTGTTGCGCATCAAAGGCGAAGCGGCCACCGCGCAGGATGTAAGCGATTACGGAGAATTGCTGGTTCTGGCCGCAGGCGGCTATGTCTCGCCAGAGGCGGAAGTTGCCTTTCGCGCCGCCTTGGCGCGTGAAGAGACGGAAGAACGTGCGCGCTATTACCTTGGCTTGATGATGGTACAAACGGGGCGGCCCGATATCGGGTTTCGTTTGTGGGACGCCCTGCTGCGGCGCGGCCCCGAAGACGCGGCATGGATCGCCCCCATCCTGTCGCAAATCGAAGATGTCGCTTATCTGGCGGGGGTGAATTATACCGTTCCCGCGATTGGCGCAGGTGCGGCGCGCGGCCCGTCGGTGGACGACATCGAAGCGGCCTCGGAAATGAGCGCGGAGGAACGCATGGAGATGATCGGCGGCATGGTCGACGGCCTGTCAAACCGGCTGGCCACCGAAGGCGGGCCACCACAAGACTGGGCACGTTTGATCACATCCTTGGCGGTGATGGGCAATCCGGATCAGGCCTTGGCCATCTTTAACAATGCGATAGAAGTGTTTGCTGGCAATGCTGCCGCATTGGATGTGATCCGCGCCGCCGGATCGCAGGCAGGAGTAGCGGAATGATCATCGAAGATATGGCGGAATTCGCGGGCGCACTGCCTTCCATGCGCGCACTTATCGGGCTTGATCTGGGGGAAAAGACAATTGGCGTGGCAGTCTCCGACGGGTTTCTCAGCGTGGCCACCCCGTTGGAAACCGTGCGGCGCAAAAAGTTCGGCGTTGATGCGGCCCGTCTGGCCGAAATCATCACGGAACGCAACATCGGCGGTCTGGTGCTGGGATTGCCGCGCAATATGGACGGGTCGGAAGGACCGCGTTGCCAATCGACCCGCGCTTTCGCGCGTAACTTTGACAAGCTGACACCGCTGCCCATCACCTTTTGGGATGAACGCCTGTCGACTGTCGCCGCAGAGCGCGCCTTGCTTGAGGCGGATACATCACGCAAACGTCGTGCGGAGGTCATTGATCACGTCGCGGCGGGGTATATCTTGCAAGGGGTGCTGGACCGGTTGGCATTCCTGCGCAGGGAGGAAAATGCAAGATGAGTGATCAGATCTGGACGCGCGACGAGGTCGAAAGCCCCTGCATCAAAATCTGCGTGGTACATCCAGAAGCACGGCTGTGCACCGGATGTTTGCGTTCCATCGACGAAATTGGCCGGTGGTCCCGCATGTCCTCCGAAGAACGCCGCGAAATCATGGCAGAGTTGCCCGATAGGGCCGGTCAGATCAGCAAGCGTCGCGGCGGACGCGCGGCACGGCTGGCCCGAAAGTAACGCTTAACGCGCGCCCGCGATCCTAAAAAGGAAATCAACACCCGCGTCCCATGAATCAGCCCAGTCAAGGTTTGACGGTGCGTGATTGCTATTGGCGGAAAATGCGCTCAGGCTTGCAAAGCGTGTCAGATCAGCACGTTGAAAGATGCCTTTGACGTCGAACGCCCGTTTTGTCATCGGGCCGGATGTTGCGTCCCAATAGGCAATATTGCCTGCCGCGCCTGTCATTACTGCTGCCATTTTACTTGGTCCTGTTTTATCGCTTTTGTTGGGATCAGTATCGTTGCGCAGATGGCAACAATGGGGCAGCACAGCGGTCTTTGTAGGGAAAGCGCAGATTTTTAGTCTGCCGCCAGCCAGCTTTTCGCGCTGGACTGAGGGCGGAAATAGGCGATCATCCGGCCCTCTGGCGGGGCTGTTGCCGTCGCGGTCCAAGGGGCAACGCCATGCAGTAAATGGCGGTGTAGCAGAATGGACGCGCCGGGTTTTGCAAGAACCGGCTGCGGCGCAATGGTTGCAAATACGTGGCGGCGGGCCATTTGATAACCTTCTGTCAGGTCCACCGTGGACGGATCCCGATTGCCAATCAGGTCGCGAAATGCCGCGCCCATGATGCGGTGACTGCCCGGCCAGACCATCAACGGTGCAGCGTTTGACAGGTTCAGCGGCAGCCCCAGAATGAAGGCATGCGGTTCAAGCAAAAACCGGCGGCGCGCGGGACCGACAGGCAGCAACCCGTCTACATGTGCTGCATAGCGTGTGATGCGGTAGCGGTGGTTGGCGTCACTTTCGCCCACGTCCTGCTTTGGGTATCCGGGATAAACGATGGACAGCTGCGCGGGATGCCAGCTTGCAGGTGCGGCGATGTGATCGTGCCACGGGCCAGTTAGGGGGACACCCGCGATGCTGCCGTCAGGCCCGTTTGGCAAGGCATCGACGCCGACAAACCAGGTCTCGCCGTGACGCAGGTTTGCGGCTTTAACAGCGGGGTCGGCAGCGATGTCGCGCGCCTGTTGTTCTGCGGCCCGCGCCCATGCCGTGACCTGTGGGTCACTGTCAAAAACGGCAAAGCCGCCGTGCATCACATCAACGCTTTGCGCAGCATGTTCAACGCGACCAGGATCAGAAAGACCGCAAACACCCGTTTCAACGGTTTCGGATCCATCATATGGGCAATTTTCACGCCAATCGGGGCTGTCATCAGTGTCATCGCGATGATGATGCCAAAGGCCGGCAAGTTCACCAACCCTAGCGTATAGGGCGGCACCGTGCCTTGCATCGGCACAAACAGGAAACCAATCACGGCAGGTACGGCAATCAGCATGCCAAAACCCGCGGCAGTGGCCACGGCGCGGTGCATCGGTGTGTTATAAAGCGTCATCACCGGCACACCGAAACTGCCCCCGCCGATCCCCAAAAGCACCGATAAAAAGCCCAACACCGGCGACATCGCCGCCCGCAGCTTGCCCACCGGCATCTGCTGTCCCAGCCGCCATTCGGATCGCCCAAAGCCCAAGTACAAACCGATCGTCAGCCCCAGCACACCAAACACCATTTGCAAGGTGGTCGAGCGCAATTGCGCCACCATCAACACGCCCAAGCTGGCCCCGATGACAATCCCGGGTGCCCACCCGCGCAGGATGTCCCAATCAACAGCCCCTTTTTTATTGTGGCTGAGAACCGAGCGCAGAGAGGTTACAACAATTGTCGCCAATGACGTCGCAAGACACATCTGCATCAACTGCGGTCCGTCAAATCCAAGCGCTTGGAAAGAATAGAAAAACGCGGGCACCAGAACGATGCCGCCGCCAACCCCCAGCAAGCCGGCGAGCACACCGGCGAAGGCCCCGATCACCAATAAGAACACGGTCATCTGGATCAGTAACATGGTTTCCGGCATGGGGAGGCTCCGCTATTGTTTCCTGACTGTTACAGGGCTTCTTGCGCAGCTGCCAGTGTTTCGATGCTTGCCAGTGCTTCCAGAACCAGTTCTGGTCCAGCCCCCGGTTTTGACGCGTTTTCCGACAGCATCCGCCGCCAGATGCGCGCGCCCGGGCGGCCCGTAAACAGACCCATCATATGACGGGTGATCTGGTTCAACCGGCCCCCCGCACTAAGATGCGCTTCGATATAGGGCAACATGGCGCGCACCGCCTCTTCGGCTGTGGTGTCTTCGCCCTGCCCGTAAATCCGCCTGTCGGCTGTGCTAAGGATATCGCCTGCCTGATGATAGGCCGCGCGTCCGATCATCACACCGTCCAACCCGCTGTCGAGCAGCGCAACCGCCTGATCCAGCGAAGTAATACCGCCGTTGATCGAGATATGAAGGTTCGGGAAATATTGTTTCATCCGCTGGACCAGTGGATAATCGAGCGGCGGGATATCGCGGTTTTCTTTGGGGGACAGCCCCTTGAGCCACGCCTTGCGCGCATGGATTTGCACACGGGTACAGCCAGTCGCGATGACTTGCGCCAGAAATTCGGGCAACACCTCTTCGGGGTCTTGATCGTCCACACCGATGCGACATTTTACGGTGACGTCGACATTCACCGCCGCGCGCATTTCGGCCACGCATTCCGCCACCAACGCAGGGCGCTCCATCAGTACCGCGCCAAAAAAGCCCGACTGCACCCGATCCGACGGGCAGCCCACATTCAGATTGATTTCGTCATATCCCGCATCCGCACCCAGTTTGGCAGCTTTGGCCAGTTCAACGGGATCCGAACCGCCCAGTTGCAACGCGACGGGATGTTCGGATACATCGTGATCCAACAAATGCAATGCCCCGCCCCGCACCAATGCGGGCGAAGTCACCATCTCCGTATAAAGCAGCGTATTGCGGCTGAGCAGCCGGTGCAGATAGCGGCAATGGCGGTCGGTCCAGTCCATCATCGGGGCGACGGAAAGCCGTGCGTGTTGATCAAGCAGCATGTCGGGTCTTTGCAAAAGGGCGTGTTTGACGCTCCCTTTACGCCACCAGCCGCCGTTCCACAATCCGCGCCATGATCGAAGCACCCACCGGCAGCACCTCGGGATCCAGGAAAAAGCTGGGATTGTGCAGGCCGGTCGTACCGGAATGACCGACGCGGCAATAGGCACCTGGGATCACCTTGAGCATATCAGCGAAATCTTCGGATCCGGTGGCAGGCTGGTCGGTGTCGCTGATGTTTTCGCGGCCCACGATATCGGCGGCGGCGTCCATATAAGCATCAGACAGGTCGTGATCATTCATCAGCACATCAAAAACGTTGCGCACGTCAACGTTGATGGTCACGCCGTAAGCCACCGCAAAACCGGCGCAAAGTTCGCGCATCCGGGTTTCGGCCAGCGCGCTGACCTCGTCCTTGAAATAGCGGATTGTCCCCGCAAGCATCGCCGTATCCGGCACCACATTATAGGCGGCACCGGCGTGCAATTGCGTCACGGACAGGACGCAGGTGTCCAGCGGGGCCACGTTGCGCGACAGAATGGTTTGCAAGCTGCCCACAAGGTTGGAGGCAATGACCAACGGGTCGCGGGACTGATGTGGAGCTGCGGCATGGCTGCCTTTGCCCTGCACAGTGATGTCAAAGAACGACGCTCCCGCCATCGCCGCGCCTTTGCAGATGCCCACGGTTCCGGCCGCCCCGTTGGGGGAATTGTGCATGCCATAGACCTCGTCACAGGGGAAGCGGTCGAACAGCCCGTCTTTGATCATGCCACGCGCACCGCCCAGCCCCTCTTCTGCCGGTTGAAAGATCATCACCGCGGTGCCTGCGAAATCGCGGGTCGCGGCCAGATGTTTCGCCGCGCCCAGCAACATGGTGGTGTGTCCGTCATGTCCGCAGGCATGCATCACACCAGGGTTGGTTGAAGCATAGGCAAGGTTGGTTTCCTCGGTGATCGGCAGCGCATCCATATCTGCACGCACCCCGATCCGGCGCGCCCCCTCGCGATTGCCCCTGATGATGCCAACAACGCCGGTCTGGCCAATGCCCACATGCACCTCGTCGACGCCATAGGCGCGCAGCTTGTCCGCAACGATGCCCGCAGTACGGGTTTCGGTGAACCCGATTTCGGGATGCGCATGCAGATCCTTGAAGATCTCCGTCAACTCATCCGTACTGGCGTCGATGATGGGCAGAACCGCCATGATATGTCTCCTGTCGTTACCGAATTAGCCGACCAATGACGGCAACCACAAAACGATGCTTGGGAAAGCGACCAACAGTCCGATGGTTACAGCATCGGCCAGAAAGAACGGTGTCACCCCTTTGAACACGTCCTGAACGGTCAGGTCATCGCGCACACCGGCAACCACGAAACAGTTCAGACCAATCGGCGGCGTGATCAAGCAGAACTCGGCCATTTTCACCACCAGAATACCGAACCAGATGGCGCACATTTGACCCGACATGCTAAAGGCAGAGTCCGCTGCCAACACGTTTTCCCCGCCGTTCAGCGCCATCACGGCCGGATACACGACAGGCAGTGTCAGCAACAGCATGCCAATGGCGTCCATAAACATGCCCAAAACCGCATAGGCCAGCAGGATACAGATCAGGATGGTCAGCGGTGCCATATCAAGCGAGGTGATCCAGCTTGCAAAAGCATCCGGCAATTCAGCAAAGCCCAAGAAACGCACGTAAATCAAGACGCCCCAAATGATGGTGAAAATCATCACCGTCAGTTTGGCCGTGTCCAGCAGGGCCTCGCGCAACTGGTTCCAGCGCATGCCTTTCCACAGGGCCATCAGGAAGACGATGAATGCGCCCACGGCACCACCTTCGGTCGGGGTGCCCCATGCATCGCCGAACGGGTTGTAGACAAAGAAGATGATAATGATCACGACCGCGAAAATGGGCGATGCGGGCGGGATGGATTCAAACCGTTGCCGCCATGTATATCCGGTCACCGGCGGGCCGACGTTTTTCCATGCCATCGCAATGCCGATGATCAGCGCAGCGTACACAATCGCGGAAAATGCACCGGGTATAAAGCCCGCAAGCAGCAGTTTGCCCACGTCCTGCTCCACGATGATCGCATAGATCACAAGGATCGCAGAGGGCGGAATGAGCGAGGCAAGTGTGCCCCCTGCCGCCACCACACCGGCGGCGAATTGTTTATTATACCCGATCTTAAGCATTTCGGGGATGGCAATGCGGGCGAAAACCGCGGCCGTGGCGACAGATGCGCCTGAAACCGCGGCAAAGCCGGCAGTGGCAAAAACCGTCGATACCGCAAGCCCGCCGGGCACCCAGGCAAACCAGCGTTTGCACGCCTCGAACAGGGCGGTGGTCAGTTTGGCGTAATAGGCCAGATAACCGATCATGATAAAGACAGGGATCAGCGACAACACCTGCGCCGACACTTTGGAATGCGGCGTAAGACCGGCAATTTTTACGCTGATTGTGACAGCTTTCCAGAACCGGTCGGGGTCATAATCGAACCCGTTCCAGCGCAGCCAGACCAGTCCGACAAACCCTGCCATCGCGGCGGCAAAAGCCACGCGCATGCCAAGCACCACAAACACGAGCATCCCTGCGGACACCCATATGCCAATTTCAATCGGTTCCATCAGTCAGCCCCTTCCAGCGCCTTGGCCTCTAGCATGGCCTGTTCTGCAACGGTCAGGTTCAGCGGCACGGCCACCGGACTTTCCAGACCCAGCACCAGCGCGCGGCCATACCCCCAAGTTTGCAACAACAAGCGCAGCACCAGAACGGCAAAGGCAATCGGCACCACCAGCTTGCTGGGCCAGATCGGCAGGCCGACGTCAATAGAACTATCGCGGCTGCACAGAGGGCGGGCGCAATCAAAGGAGCGGTCGAAGTGTTCCCAAGCACCATAGGTCAACGCCACGATCAGGATCAGGATCATCACGACAGAGATCAGTTCAAACAACCACAGCATGCGGCCCTTGAGCGCTGAAACCAGCATATCCATGCGGATATGGGTGCCGTCCCGCTGGACATAAGACACGCCCATGATGGCAATGATCGGCATCGCGGCTTCGATATAGTCGACGTAGCCCATCATGGGCGCGCCAAAGAATTTCCGCGCCGTCACCGAATAGGCGGCAAGAAACATCAAGGAAAATATCGCAAGACCGGACAGCAGCGCACAAAAGCGCTCTATCGGCAGCAACATACGGTCAAGTTTACTGAGGAGGCTGGAATCTTCCAGCACAGCGGCCGAGCCTGCCATGGCGATATCCTTTGTTAGGGGGGTGGCGGGGACAACCCCGCCCTACGGCATTCGCACCGTAGGACGGCATTGATCCCGCCGGTCACGTCACCGGTTTAGTTGCCAGCTTTGGTGTCTGCCAAGGTCTTGACCACCAGATCATAAAGCTCCTGACCCGGCAGGCCCTGTGCTTCCATGTCTGCGATCCATGCATCCCGTGCAGGTGCCGCAGCGGCGGCGCGGAACTCTTCGATCACTTCGGGTGCGATCTCGACTTTCTTCACGCCCTTCTCTTCCAGAACCGCGTCCCACTTTTTCAAAAGCTCGCCGTAGTTGGCCAGATAGTGGTCCAGTGATTCCTCAACAGATGAATCCAGTGCTTCACGCTCTTTGTCAGACAGGGATTCATAGGCGTCGATGTTCACCACAACCGGGCAGTTCACTGTGCCGGGGTTCAGGTTGGCCGTCCACCACTCCGCCTGATTGATCGTGCCGAAGGACAGATGCGCATGCTGGGCAAAAGCCACCGTATCAACAACACCGGATTCCATCGCCTGATAGGCTTCGGTCGCAGTTACGGACGTCGGCACAGCGCCAACCGCTTCAAACGCGCGGCCCAGACCGCCCGTCGCACGCACACGCATGCCTTTGAAGTCTTCCAGTGTCATGCGCGGGTTACCCGTGCCAACAAGGTTGTACTGCGGCATCGGCGAGGTCATCAGCAGTTTCGCGTTCCACTGCGCCATTTCATCCGCGGCTGCAGGGTGTGAATAAACCGCCTTGGAAACAGCGCGCTCCTGCTCAAGGTTCTCGACCCCGAGGAATGGCAGTTCAAGCACTGTCACAACGCGGTTTTTGTCAGCGTGATAGCCGGCACAGAACTGCGCCATCTCGAAGGCACCGATCGAAATGCCGTCAAGGTTTTCGCGGTTCTTTGACAGGCCGCCATAGCTGACGTTCATCGTGAATTCGCCGCCAGTCTTTTCGCTGACCAGCTCGGCCAGTTTTTCAACATGTTCTGTGAAGGCGCGGCGCTTGCCCCAGACAGATACGTTCCACTCGGTGGCCGCAGCCTGTGATGCGAACGCAAAAGAGATGGCGCAGACAGCGGCGCCGCTCAAAAACTTGGTCATTGGTTTTCTCCCGTTAATGCGCACCCTCCTCGGCGCGCTTGCGCAGAAGGTATCGCGCGGCAGAGGCGCTGCCAACCCCCGCCGAACCAACCAAGAGCCCGTTGCCAAAGTTTCCTGCGTCACCCCAGAGGGAAGAATGGAATTCACACCTATAGCGCGAATAAGCCGTCCTAAACATGTCCGTCGTTCGCAACTTTCGGGTTGGACTTTGGGCGCAAACAGACTTTCCATCACATCAGGAACGACCGCAACGATTGACAAAAATATGCCCTAAACCCTCTAAGGCAGGCGGGCTTCTCCCGAAAAATTTACACAAGCTAAGATTTTCGGGAAAAACCTTTACAAGGAAACCTCTCCTTTCCAGTTACTTATTCCCTTCCGTTCACAGCCCGCTATGATCGCGGCGAGGAGCGGGCGAGCGACATGACCGAGTTCATGCACTGGCCTGAAAGACTGCCAAGGGAGGGACCTACAATGTCTGATACAGCTGAAAAAACCTATCCGCCGTCGGATGCCATGGCCGCAGGCGCGCATGTGGACGCCGATGCCTACACCCGCATGTATGATGCTTCGATCAGCGATCCTGACGGGTTCTGGCGTGAACAGGGGGCCCGTGTCGACTGGATCAAGCCGTTCAGCACAGTCAAAGACGTCGATTTCACCTTGGGCAATGTTCATATCAACTGGTACGCCGATGGCGAATTGAACGTATCGGCCAATTGTATTGACCGTCACCTCGCAACACGCGGCGATCAGACAGCGATCATCTGGGAACCCGACAGCCCCGAAGACGGCGCGCTGCACATCACATATAACGACCTTCACACCAATACCTGCAAGATGGCGAACATCCTGCGCGACATGGGTGTGGGCAAAGGCGACCGCGTCATCATCTATCTGCCGATGATCCCCGAAGCGGCCTATGCCATGCTGGCTTGTGCGCGCATCGGCGCGATCCACTCGATCGTTTTTGCGGGATTTTCGCCCGATGCTTTAGCCGCGCGTGTTAACGGGTCGGAAGCCAAGGTTGTCATCACCGCAGACCAAGCGCCCCGTGGCGGTCGCAACACCGCGCTGAAAACAAACGCAGATCAGGCCTTGCTGCACTGCAAGGACACCGTGAAATGTCTGGTGGTCAAGCGGACCGGCGGGCAGACCACATGGGTCGACGGGCGCGATTATGATTACAACGCGCTGGCGGCTGAAGCTTCCGCGACGTGCGAGCCCGAAGTCATGAACGCCGAAGATCCGCTGTTCATTCTGTACACCTCTGGCTCTACCGGCATGCCCAAAGGTGTGGTGCACACAACCGGCGGCTATCTTGTCTATGCGGCAATGACCCATGAAATCACTTTCGATTACCACGACGGCGACATCTACTGGTGTACGGCGGACGTGGGTTGGGTCACCGGTCACAGCTATATCGTTTACGGACCGCTGGCGAATGGTGCCACCACGCTGATGTTCGAAGGGGTACCGACCTATCCCGATGCAAGCCGTTTCTGGCAGGTGTGTGAAAAGCACAAAGTGAACCAGTTCTATACTGCCCCCACGGCCCTGCGGGCGTTGATGGGCAAGGGGGATGATTTTGTGAAAGGTGCCGATCTGAGCAGCCTCAAGGTGCTGGGCACCGTGGGCGAGCCGATCAATCCCGAAGCGTGGAAATGGTATAACGAAGTCATCGGCGGCGGGCGCTGTCCTATCGTTGACACGTGGTGGCAAACCGAAACAGGCGGTCACCTGATGACCCCCCTGCCCGGTGCCCATGCGATGAAACCGGGTGCCGCGATGAAACCGTTCTTTGGCGTGAAACCTGTTGTGCTGGAACCGACCTCCGCCGAAGTGTTGCAAGGCGACCCCGTCGAGGGCGTGCTATGCATCGCCGACAGCTGGCCCGGTCAGATGCGCACGATCTGGGGCGATCATGAACGCTTCGAGAAAACCTATTTCTCTGACTATCCGGGATATTACTTCACCGGTGACGGCTGCAAACGCGACGAAGGCGGCGATTACTGGATCACCGGACGGGTCGATGACGTGATCAATGTCTCCGGCCACCGCATGGGCACCGCCGAAGTCGAAAGCGCCTTGGTCGCGCATGGCAAGGTCGCCGAAGCGGCCGTCGTCGGCTACCCGCATGACATCAAGGGACAGGGCATTTATTGCTACGTGACTTTGATGGGGGGCGAAGAACCTTCAGAGGAGTTGCGCGTTGAATTGCGTAACTGGGTGCGCACGGAAATTGGTCCCATTGCATCCCCCGATCTGATCCAATGGGCCCCCGGCCTGCCCAAAACCCGCTCCGGCAAGATTATGCGCCGTATTCTGCGCAAAATTGCCGAGGATGACTTTGGCGCATTGGGCGACACCTCGACCCTGGCGGAACCCGCTGTCGTTGACGATCTGATCGAAAACCGGATGAATCGCAGCTGATCCGGCGCAAATCAGCACAAAATCGCCGCGTTCCGGGCCTGTTCTGGTCCGGGTCGCGGCCTATATGTGATCCAGCGCGCAATTCGCGCGACGAAAAAGGATCATGCGATGGGCATCACTGGACAAATGATTTCTGCCGTGGCACCGCAGGCCGCGATGGATACTGACATGACACCTTTCGCCCCGACCGACGGGAAAGCCCTGCGCCACGCGTTTGGCCGTTTCGGGACCGGTGTGACCGTGATCACCACCCGCACAGCCCAAGGACCGTTAGGCATGACCGCCAACTCCTTTTCGTCAGTGTCGCTCGACCCGCCGCTTGTTCTGTGGTCTGCGGCCTTGCGCTCGAAACGTCACGACGCTTTCGCGCAGGCGGAACAGTTTTGCATCCATATCCTAAGCACGGAGCAGCAGGCGCTCGCGACCCATTTTGCCGGTCAGGGCCATGATTTCACCGGTTTCGACTGGGACGACGGTCCCACGGGTGCCCCCCAGATCGCCGGATGTCTCGCGGCCTTCCACTGCACCCGGTTCGACGTGCACGCCGCCGGTGACCATTCGATCATTCTGGGCCAGATCTCCCACGCCGCCGCTTGCGCCGGTCAGGGTGCAGGGTTGCTTTTCGATCAGGGTCGTTTTGGTGCCTTTGCGGCCAAAGACTGATCCCCTCAGTAGTCCTTTTCAAAGAAGATACCGATACTGGAATTGCCGTCCGATCCCAAGGTCGCCTTGCCCTTGAGGTGCGAGGTGATGTCGAGGTTCAGGGATACTTCGCCCGTGCCATCGGAAGCTGCGGTCACATCGGTATAGACGTTTTCCGAAATATATTTGCCAGCCCGTACCGCCGTCGCCCCGCTGTCGGTCGTGCTAACGTCAAGATCGTCCAGCCCGAACCCTGTGCGCAGGCTGGTGATCACCCCTGTCCCACCACGACCCGCAAGGGTCGCCACGGCATTGGCAAGTTGCAGCGCCTGAATGGGCGATATCTCTGTCAGGTTGCGACCAAACAGCAGCTGCGCCAACACCTCGTCCTGTGGCGCTTCGGGCGTCGCTTCAAACGTCACCTCGGGCGCGTCGGCGCGACCTTGTACAACCACACGCACTTCGCCCGTATCCGTCGAGGTGGCGGAAACAAAGCGGATATAGGGCACCAGATCGCCCTGAAACTGGATCGACCCTTCGACCAGATCAAACCGCTTGCCCAGAATATCCAAGCGCCCGCGCAACAGATCGAACCGGCCGGCCGAGATAACGCGGTTGGTCGTGCCCGTCACGGTCAGTGCCCCGCCCAGTTCCGCATCCAGCCCACGTCCGCGCACGAAAATACGGTTGGGGGCGTTCACCCGCACGTTCAATCCAAAACCCGCGCCACTGCTGGTGACTGGATCCGCACCGGCTTGGGCATTTTCGATGCCTGCCTTGCGCCGCGTGGCGATGACCGGACGGGTCGCGCCAATGTGGTTGATCGGTGGAATGTCCCCGATGCTGGTCAGCCCCGTTGAGGGCACGCTGATCTCGGTTTCGCCGACATCGACCTGCCCCGAAATCTGCGCGCCACCCGTTAACGGCCCCGCCAGTCGCAAAGCACCGCTGACGGAGCTGCGGTAAAGATTGGGATCGACCAGCACGATGTTTTGCAAACCAATGGCCAGATCAGCGGGCAAAGCACCGGTCAGCACGACACTGCCACCGACCGTCAAATTGCCGCCGTTTGCCGCCTGCCCCGTCACATCAATCTGGGCGCGGTTGTTCCCAAGCCGGATATCCGCCGCAATGTCCTGCACCCCGACACGCAGGTTAGGCGCGTTGAACGTCGCGTTTGTCGTCTGAATGCTGCCCGACACCGACGACAAGGCAGGACGCCCGTTCACGGTCAGATCAAACCGCGCCTGCCCTTGCAGATCGCGTGGTGCCAGAAACGGCCGGCTCAGCCCCAAAGGCGCGTTGCCGGTAACATCCATGTTCAACGTCCCGTCGGAATTCACCCGCCCCGCCAGACGCGCCTGCGTCCCCGCCGGTCCTGTGGCATCGGTTTCAACGGCCCATGCCGTGCCTTGTTTGCGCGCAGAGCCTTGCAGGTTCAGCGGCCCGTTGATCTTATCCACCAGCGGGCCAATATCGGGCATCGACAGACTGAAATCAACGTTAGCATCCGGCCCTGTCACCGTACCTCGCGCGGATGCGCGCGCGGCGTAAGGGCCAGTCGCCTGGGTATCCACCACGATGCCACCTGCCGTCTGGCGCAACGTGCCGTTGGCAGCCAATGGCCCGCTGATACCCGGCGCAAGCGGCGCGACATTGGGAACGGACAGATCGAAAGTCAGGGCCATATCAGGCCCCGTTGCCAAACCCTCCACCGCGGCTTTCGCTCCGTATGGGCCGCTGGCCCGCGTATCGACAAAAAAGCCGTTGTCGGTCTGGCGCAATTGACCGGTCGCGTTGAGCGGGCCGGAGACCTGCGGCACCAAGGGCTGAACATCCGGCAGAGATACATCAAAGTTCAGATCGATTGCCGGTGTCACCAGCCCGTCAAGACGCGCGCGGCTTTGATAGGGGCCGGTCGCATCGGTTTCGACGGTCCAGCCCTCAGACGAATTGCGCAGGGTGCCGCTGGCGGTGACCGGACCGTCGATCTGCTCTGCGAACTTGCTTACGTCAGGCACGTCGGCAGTGAATTCCAATGCAGCATTCGGGCCGGTCGCCAACCCCTTGGCCGTCAATGCCGCGCCGTAGGGACCATCGGTTTTTGCATCAACTGACCAGCCGCGGGTGTCCTGACGGGCTGTTGCGCTGACCTTCACCGGTCCTTGGTATTGTGGCACCAACAGCGAAATATCATTGAGCGTGAAATCCGCCTGTGCGCTGCTATCATCAGTGCGCAAGACCGCGCCCCCCGTCAGGCTGATCGCGGCGTTCTCAAGCACGAGATCGCGCAGGACCGTGCCGGTTTCGTTGCGGCGGGCCGTGACATTAAGGGTTGTGCGCCCTGCCATCACCGCATCGGCCTGTTCGATACCAACGGCCAGATCGGTGGTGCTGCCCGTAGCGTCCAAATCGAATTGCCCGCTCAACAGACCGACGCTGCCCTTTAACGCCAGTTCCGTTTGCCCGTCCAACTCGCGCCCCGCAAGTGCGGAAAACCGGCTGAGGTCATTGGCCTTCAGCTGCGCATCCAGCTGCGTGTTTAGGCCGGATTCTAGGCCCGCAATTTCTGCATCTCCGGTTAGACCGTAATCCGCGCCCGTCAGGGTCAGCCCCGAAATGCGCAGCGGCTGGTCTTCGACAAAGCTGATCGTAGCGCGCCCCTGAACCGCACGGCCCAGCGCCTCTGCCAAAGCTGTGTCGCGCGGCGTCAGACCCGCCATGTCGAACGCGACGTCCCCGTCAAACTGCCCCACGCGTCCCGCATCCCCCAGCAAAGTGCCGTCCAGCGACAACTGGGTCTGGTCAATCGTAATCTGCGCAAGCGACAGGTCGCTCATGTCAAAGCGGGCGGTGATCGCGTCGCCCTGTTCCGCGTCATAATTCACGCGCAAATCAACGGTGTTAACGGTGGTGCCCTCACCGCCGACAGGCAACAGGATCGGGGTGCCATCAGGGTTGGCAACCTGCCCGGAAATGTCGATCAACGTCGGCCATTTTTCAGCGTTCAAGGTGACCTTACCCGCCAGATTTGCGGCCTCTGCCTCCAGCGCGAAGTCGGAGATTTCAACCGCACCGGTGCTCTCCAACAGGGCATCAATCTTTAGCGCGACATCTTCGCCGAAAAATGCCCGATACCGCGGGGCCAGCAATGCGGTAATGTCGCCGCCGATGTCCGCCTGAATGCGCCGGTCCGGCGTGGCGCTGGCGCGGCGCGGGGCCTGAGCACTTAAAATGATCTCGCCCGCAAGCCGTTCCTGATCGTCGGTGGTCACGTTAACGTCTGCGGAAAAATCGTCCAACGGTCCCGAACCGGCAACGCTCAGATCAACCGAGGGCTGGCCGGGAATGTTCAGCAGTTTGGCCGCAATGCCTTCTTCGCCTTCACTCAATTTGAGCAGAAGATCGAGAAGTCCCTCGTCGCGGCTGAAATCCGCTTTGATTTCAAAGGCACCGCGTTTCGCATCTGTGCGGCTGGCTTGCAAATCAACCTTGCCCAGATCGTCGTTCAGCACCGCAGATGCGGTGACTGACAGCTCTGCCGCTTCACCCAGAATCGGTGCGCCCAGACTGATCCGCTCTATCGCAAAGGTTTCCAGCAGGATCGACACCGGCAGGTCCGGCAAAGTGAATGGCGCAGCTTCCGCGTCTGGCAATGCATCGTCTTCAGCAACAGGCAAGCGCGGCAAATCCAGCCGTGCGGCAGTTAGCTTTTCGACTTCAAGACGTCCGCGCAGCAGGGCGGATCGGTTCCACTCCAGAACGACCTCTTCAAGGGTCAGCCAGATGCCGTCCTTATCGGCAATGGTCATCCGGTCAAAAGACGCCTCCGAACTGAGCGCGCCGCGAAACCCGTCTATGTTGACGGTGCGCCCGCTGCCGCTAAGCGCGTCCTGGATCGTGCGCGTCAGAAAACCCTTGTCGTCCTCCTGCGCAGAGGCTGGTGCAAAGGTCGCAATGACCAGCAATGATGAAAGGAGGAGAGACCAAAGATACCGCATCAGAAGGATTGCCCGATGCCGATGTAAATCTGAAAATCATCCTCGGTTTCCGGTCCCGAGGTCGGCACGGCGACATCCACACGCAGGGGACCGATGCCTGTATTATACCGCAGACCAAGCCCCGCACCCGAGTGCCACTCGCCGGAACCGTCATAGAATTCTTCGGCCCCCACATAACCACCGTCAACAAACCCGACAACGGCGATGCTGTCCGTCACAGCGACCCGTGCTTCGGCGGAAACGGCCAGAAAACTGCGCCCACCGGTGACGTTATCGCCATCGCCGCCCAGATCCACGCCCAGCGCTTGATAGGGTTGCCCGCGCACGGTGCCGCCGCCGCCCGAATAGAACAGGTAATCCGCCGGCGCTTCGCTAAGGTCAGGCCCATAAACCGATCCAAGTTGCCCGCGCAGTGCAAAGGTCACGGGGCGCGTGGTGCCAAACGTACGATAAGCGCGGGCATCGAGCGAAGTGCGCAAACCGTTGTCCGACCCGCTCACCGCCAGAAACGGGGTAACGCCGGCCTTGAGATAATAGCCGCTGGTGGCATTCAGCGGGTCATCGCGGTAATCAAATTCGGCACCTAGCGGTAGGGTCAACAAGGTATACTGGTTTTCGCCAAAGGCATCGCGGGTCTGGGCGCGGCGCAGCCCAAGGCCCAGCGTATAGGTGCGCTCTTCGGAGGCGATCCGCTCGATCCCTGCTTCCAGATCTAGCTGGCGGGAAAAAAAGTTCACTTCGTCAAGCTGTTCGATTTTGGCCAGCGCGTAAAAATCCGTGTCCTCGTTAAAGGTTGCAGGCCGCTCGAACCGCGCGGACAGGGAATAATCCTCGCCACCGGAATCCCCGCCGATGCCGGATATCTCGCCCTCTATGCGCAGCCGTTCAGCCCCGCCCAACAGGTTGCGGTGCAACCAGAACGCACTAAGCGTCAGCCCCTCAAGCGAGCCGAGTTCCGCCCCGTAACCAAAGCGTCGCGGCAGGCTTTCGGTAACTTGTGCCGTGATCGGCAGGGTGTCGTTGGGGCCGATGTTGTCTGCTTCGATCAGGGCGACGGCATTGAAAGCACCGGTCCGGCGCAACCTGTTGGCGGCAAGGCGCAATTCGTCTGGGGAATACACCTCCCCTGCGGGTAGGCCCGCAATGTCGATGATCCGCTCGCGGCGCACAGCCTTGTTGCCGCTGACCTGCAAATCGCCGAACCGCAGCTTCGGTCCCGGTGCAAGCCGCAGCGTAGCGTTGACCGTCCGGTCGGTGTGACGTGCGGACAGGTCTTGCGCGGCCAGCGCGGCCTTGGCGTGTCCCTGCGCCCGCCAGCCGTCGACACCCGCCGCGACCGCATCTTTCAACACGCTTAAGCTGGCGGTTTGACCGCTTGCGAACCCCTCGGGAATTTCGGTGGTTGCGGCCACGGGACTCATTTTCGCCGTGCCAAAGCGGAACTGCGGGCCGGTATCGACGCTGATAACGGCCTGCGAGATCTGGCGCGGGGCCTGCACGGCGGGAATGGCCGCGGCGTCGGTCCCATCCAGTGTGATGGTGATCGCTGGGCCAAAATAGCCCTGATCGTAAAGCACTGCCAAAAGCCGCCCGTAATCTGCCTGCGCGGCGGCGACGACTTCCTGACTGGTCGGGTTTTGCTCGGCGCCGGATTGCTCGATCAGCAACGATCCCCCCGCAAGGGTTTGGTAGAGATCGCTACCTGCTGGAATTCCCGTGAGGGTGACGTCGGCCGCAGACACAAAACTGGCCGCAGAGATCATAATCCCCGCTGCCCCTGCCCTGACACTGGATTTCAGATGCATTTGCTCAACCACATTTACCACACCGCATGCCCGTTGTTTTCATCCCACGGCTGCAGCAAGGCACAGGTCCGTATTGACGTTTGGGTCTATTGCTTATGCATCAAGCTGTAGCGTGAAGCGGCGGTCAAGGGCAAATGCTCAATCCGTGATCGGCGGGTTTCCGACCTTGGTCACGATCATTGCCTCTCCGGTCTGCTATAACGCTAAGCGTTATGGGCCAAGACGTTCAACAGTTTCCCGGCCGGGTCGTAGAGATAGAACCGGCGCACGCCCCAAGGTTCGTCTGTCAGGGGATAGAATATGGCATGGCCTGCTTTTTGGGCGCGGGCGTATACCGCATCCACGTCGTCCACCTCGATTGACATGTCAGGCACCGGCGTGCCGGACCCGCCTTCGCTGGCGAAACTGATCTGAACGGGCGCGTTTTCGCCCGACGCCAATGTCGCGATCCATCCCATGTCCATCACCACATCCAGATCGAACACGTCGGTGTAGAAGCTTTGCAGCTCTTGCACGGAGCTTGTCGCGATGTTGGCGACGATACGCTTTACGGTCATGGCGAAATCTCCCTTGATGTCGATTTATGCAGTGTTCAGACCGATCATAGCAATCCCGAAGGACATCAACACGGCCGCCGCCAATCGCCGCTTCAGGTTGCCCTCCTTCAGCACAAAATACCCGATCAGCGTGGCAAAGATCACCGAGGTTTCGCGCAAGGCCGATACCGCCCCGAGGGGGGCAAAGTTTTTGGCATAAAGAACAAGACCATAGGCAATCATCGATACAATCCCGCCGGTGATCCCGACGGCCCAGACCCTAACGGGAATATCCGCCAGCACATTACGGCGCTTTAAACCTGCGAAGCCCGCGATGAACAGATGCAGAAATGCTCCCCACGCCCAATAAGAAAGAGTATCACCCGACAAGCGCACACCGATCCCGTCGACCACAGAATAGGCTGATATGCAAAGGCCGGTGCCGAACGACAATGCCAAAGCGGTCCCCCCGACACCGGTTCTTAACGCGCGCCAGTTGCTCAGCAAAATGCCCGTCACGATCAGGGCGATCCCCAGCCAGACCGCAACCGGCAGCACTTCGCCCAGCAGCAAAAATGCCCAAAGGGAAACCAAAGCCGGCACCACACCGCGGGCAATCGGATAGACGACGCCCAATTCACCATGCGCATATGCGCGGCCCAGAAAAATGTAATATCCCCAATGCACTACGGTCGACATCGCAATGTAGGGCAGGCTTGCCGTATTGGGCAAAGGCAAAAGCACGATCATCACCGTTGCCGGAATGACATGCCCCAATGCGACCAACCCCAGCATGCTCGTCCGGTCCGCTGCGGTTTTGACGATGGCGTTCCATACTGCATGCAACAGCGCGGCACTTAGGATGATGGCAACGATGGCCGCGGACATATGCGCCTTTCAGGGGTTGGGCCCGTGAAGGGCGGGGTGTGCCCTTCCCTGTTTAGGCTGATTGCGCGGTCCCGTCATCACGCCATCTGCCGTGCGCCGTGGGTTTATTGCCCTCACGCTTTGCACCACGCCTGATTTAGGCGTTAGCTGAGCGAACGTGATCAAAGAGGATTCGCACCATGCCCCGCCAGAAAAACGTGCTGTTCATCGTCATCGACCAGCTGCGCGCGGATTGCATTTTCGGCGATCTGGCACAACACGTGCAGACGCCGAACCTAACGGCGCTGATGGCGGATGCGGTGACCTTCCAGCGCCATTTTTCCGTGGTAAACCCCTGCGGCCCCTCGCGGGCCTCCTTGCTGACGGGGCAATATGCGATGAACCACCGGTCAGTGCGCAATGGCACCCCGTTGCGCCATGATATCCCCAATGTCGCAACGGAAATGCGCAAAGCGGGTTATCTGCCGATGCTCTTTGGCTATACCGATACTTCACAGGATCCGCGCGCCTTTCACCCAGATGATCCAGCCCTGCGCACCTACGAACACCCGATGAACGGCTTTGAAGAGATCGTTGAGATGCGGTTTGAAATGTCGTTCCCTTGGCGGTCACATCTGATCAACCAAGGCTATGATTTTGACGCCTACCAAGATGTCTATCGCCCCGTTCCCGCCAAGGGCCATGCGCCCAAAATCAACGATCCCGCCCTCTACCGTGCAGAGGACAGCGACACCGCGTTTCTGACCGACAGGTTTCTGGACATCATGCCCGCCTATCGCGAAACCAGCTGGTTTGCGCATCTGACCTATATCCGGCCACATCCCCCTTTGGTCGCGCCTGCCCCCTATAATAATATGTATGACCCGACCACCCTGCCCCTGCCCGCGCGGCTTGCCACACCTGCGGCGGAACGGGCGAACCATCCGTTCTTTGGCCCGACAATCGCGTCGAAATCTCCCGCCGGAAATGTGGTGGGGTTTCCCGATCTGGAAGTAACGGACGAAAACACGCAAACCCTGCGGTCGATTTATCTGGGGCTGATCACCGAAGTGGATGTGCACATCGGGCGGGTTGTCCAGTTTCTTAAAGACACAGGCCAATACGACAATACCTTACTGATCGTCACGGCGGATCATGGCGAAATGTTGGGCGACCGGCATTGTTGGAGCAAGTTCACAGTGCATGACGCGGCCTATCACACGCCGCTGATCATCCGCCAACCTGACAATGAAGCGCGCGCTGGCGCGACGGTAAATGTGCCTGTTGAAACGATCGACATCACCCCGACGATCCTTGACTGGGTGGGCCAAGCCGTGCCCAATTCGATGGATGGCCGGTCGTTGCTGCCCTTGCTGGCGGGCGAAATGCCGCAAGACTGGCGCAGCTATTCCTTCTCCGAGCTCGACTTTGGCGAACCTTTGGCCCCAACCGTTTGGCAGCAGGCCCTAGGTACCGGCTGCGCGGACTCATCCCTGTCGATCCTAAGGGAAGAGCGGTTTACCCTAATCGAATTTGCCGCCGAATTGGCACCGATCCTTTATGATCATGAAAGTGACGGCGAAGCGGCAAATGTTGCGGAGCGCCCTGAATACCAGTCAGAGCTTGCCCGCCTTGGCCGCAAGATGCTGCGCCACCGGATGCGAAACGCGGATCAGACCCTGTCACTGACCAGTATTACAGCAGATGGCCCGAAAGACGTGGAAAGGCATCCGCGCAGATCGGGCCGAAACTAGAATTTGTTGACTCAGAGAAGTTAATATTCACTACTGACCGGATCGACTGGGGAAATTTATATCAATTTGTTGCACGCGTGGCCCGGCAGGGCCGCATTGGATGCATAAACCGCAGGCCTGCTGCGGCACGGAACGCTGTGCGACCGGACCACGGTTCTGTCTTTAATGCGTTACAAAACCATTACATCCCCAAGCTACCTGCAGATTGCCATTCCCGCTGGGGGGATGATGCACAAGGGCACGAAGCCCAACGATCCAATCACGCAAACAACGTGAAAACCAACAAGGAGATACCGATGAGGAAGATACTTTTATCCAGCGCCGCGCTGATGGCGCTGGGCGGCACCGCGATGGCGTCCTGCCCTGCCGTCACAGTGGCCGACCCGATGGGCGTGGCCGCAGGTGCCTATCCACAACAATACGAGCTGGCCGAGTTCCAAACAGCGGCCAATTGCACAATGGAGATGTCCGAGAACCCCGACATCGCCGCGATGAACGCCAAAATCCGTGGCAACCCCGACATGCCCGCCTTGGCAGACCGCTTGCCAAGTGAACCGCTGGTAGTGGCCCCTTACGAGATGATCGGCAAGTACGGCGGCATGTTTAACGCCCTGTCCAATGCGACAGAGGCCGGCACGTCGGACTTTATGTCCGTGCGCCACGTGAACCTTGTGCGTTATGCCGACGACCTGACCACCATCGTGCCAAACGTCGCGAAAAGCTGGTCGTGGAATGACGACTTTACGCAGCTGACATTTGTGTTGCGCGAAGGGCATAAATGGTCCGACGGCCAACCCTTTACCGCCGAAGATGTCGAGTTCTGGTATGAAAACCTTGCCCTTGACCCCAAGGTGATCGAAAGCCCCAAGGATTACGTGCTGGCCGGCGGCGAAGCGATGACGGTTGACGTAATTGACCCGCTGACCGTGCGGTTCAACATGCCTGTGCCCAAGCCCGGTTTCCTTGCGCATTTCGCCAACCACTACGCCCAGGGCTTCCAGCCCAAGCATTTCCTTGGCCAGTATCACCCAGCCATCAACCCCGATGCGGACACACTCGCGCAATCGCTGGGTTTTGATGACGGTTATGCACTGGTCAAAGCCTATTACGGCTCATCCGACTGGATGGACACACCAACACCGATGCTGGCACATCCGGACAAGGTGGCGAACCTGCCCCTTGATGCGGCCCCCACTCTGGAAAGCCATATCGTCACGTCTGAGACCACTGAAGGGCGCACATTCGTTGCGAACCCCTATTACTTCAAGGTCGACACGGCCGGCAATCAATTGCCTTACATCAACGAGATGGACGAGATCTTTGTTGGTGAAAGCGAAGTGCGTCTGTTGAAACTGGTCAACGGCGAAGTGGATTACAAAGCACAGGCGCTGCAAATCGACTATGTGCCGCTGCTGATGGAAAATCAGGAAAAGGGCGGTTTTGTTGTCGATTTGAAACCTGACATCACGATGCCTACGATCGCGTTCAACGTCACCTCCGAAGACCTTGAGAAACGTAAGGTTTTCGGCGATCTCAAGTTCCGTCAAGCCATGTCTGTGGCCATGAACCGCGACGAGATCAACGAGGTGGCGATGTTTGGTCTGGGCACCCCCCAACAATATGTCGGCTTCTCGCCGACGCCTGATTTTGTGGACCCGAAATGGGAACAGCATTTCGCGCAGTATGATCCGGAAATGGCGAAATCCTTGCTCGACGAAATCGGTGTGGTCGACAAAGATGGCGACGGCATGCGCGAATTGCCAAATGGCGATCCGCTGGTGCTGAACCTGCAGGTTGCAACGCAAGGCATCTCGATCAAGATCGTTGAACTGGTTGGCCAGACATGGCGCGACGTAGGCATCAACAACACGGTTAAAGAGGTGACCTCGGATGAATACCGGTCGTCGCAATCTTCCAACCAGTTGGACGTGACCCTGTGGGAAAAATCCGTGCCGCTGGCGGTTGTCCTTGGCAATGGTGAAATCTTCATCCCGCCTTATGACAACTATTTCAACATGCGCACGGCGATGCTGTGGGGCGAATGGGTGGACAGCAACGGCGCATCCGGCGTGGAACCACCGGAATATGCCAAGCAGATGATGGAAGACATCAAGGTGTTCCAGGCGGCCCAAGTCGGCACGCTGGAATCCGATGCCGCCGGTCGCAAACTGGTCGAAACCATGACCAGCAACCTGTTGTTTATCGGCACCGTGAAAGAGCAAAAGCCGATCTATCGCAACGCTGCGATGAAGAACGTGCCGGAGTTCAAAACCGCGTCCTACGCCTATTACCGGACCTACCCTTACCGTCCGGCACAGTGGTTCCTGGACGAATAAGAACTGCTTAGGTTGATAAAAATACGTTGCGGGCCGAAGGGTTGGCCCGCGACACACCAATAATAAGCGTGCCCGAAACGGGCCGCATCTGCTGCGGGGGCGCGAAAACGGATGGTACAGTTTTTACGATTTGCGGGCATTCGCGCCGTCCTTGCCTTTTTCACGCTTTGCCTTGTTTCTTTCATCGTCTTTTCCCTGATGGAGCTGGTGCCCGGCGATTGCGCCGAACGCTATCTCGCCTTCAAAAACTCACAAGGCGCGCAAATCTCTGTCGCGGATATCGAAGCCGAGCGCATCCGCCTTGGCCTTGACCGCCCGTTCTTTGAACGTTGGGTGAAATGGATATTCGGTGCCTTTCAGGGTGAATTTGGTGACAGTTGTATCCTGCGCCTGAATATCAACCAGCTGCTGGGCCAGAAGGTCTGGCTCAGCATCGGGATCTGCCTTGGCTCCCTGCTGTTGGCCTATCTTATTGCGATCCCTGTGGGCATCATCGCGGCGACTTCGCGCAACCCGTTTTTGAACAACGGCCTGCGTCTGGTCAGCTATCTTGGTCTGGCCTTGCCGAACTTTCTGCTCGCGCTGATGATCATGCTGTTTTCCACGGTCTTTTTTGGCAACAGCCTGACCGGTCTCTTCTCCCCCGAATTCCGCGATGCCCCTTGGGACTGGCCCAAGATCAAGGATTTCCTCAGTCACGTCTGGCTGCCGGTGTTTATCCTTGGCTGGTCGGCCACTGCTTTTGCCATCCAGACAGTGCGCGCGTTGATGTCGGACGAGATCAGCAAACTCTATGTCACTGCGGCCGCCGCACGCGGGGTTTCGGGGCACCGCCTGCTGATGCGCTATCCAGCGCGCCATGCGCTAAGCCCGATCATCAATTCGCTGGGGTTCGATTTAAACCGCATCTTTAACGAACTGCCCATCGTGGCCCTGATCCTGACCTTGACCGAAGCGGGTTCCCTGCTGATCGAGGCGCTCGCCCGTTCTAACGACCAGCAACTTGCAGGCGCGATTATCTTTTTCCTAACCGGTAGTATCGTGGCGATCAACTTTATCACGGACATCACGCTGGCCCTTGTCGACCCGCGCATCCGTCGCAGCATTTTGGGATAAAGACATGACCGAGACAAATATCTACGACGCTGCCGTCGACCAGACCGCCAAAGATGCCTATTTCACCGCCGGTCAGGGACAGCTGATCTGGGCCCGTTTCAAGAAACAAAAGGCCGCGATGGTAGGCGCTTGGGTGTTGGTGATCCTGATACTGTCGGGCATTTTCGCGTCCTTCCTGACGCCATACGATCCGACGATCGCAGGGCGGGACAAGGATTACCTGAACGGGGCCCCGACCATTCCGCAGTTTTGCGATGACAACGGATGTTCCTTGCGCCCGTTTGTCTATGCGCTGGAAAGGGAACGTTCTGCGAAAACCAATTTTCGCTGGGTCACCACCGTCAACACGGACAAGCGCCAGTACATCCAGTTCTTCGTTGAAGGGTCTGAGTACAAGCTGTTTTTCATGACCTTTGACACGCATCTGTTCGGCTTGGATGAAGGGTATGTTCATCTGTTCGGCACAGATTCCACCGGCAAGGATATCTTTTCGCGCACGTTCCACGCCATCAACACTTCGCTGGCCGTGGGCACCATTGGCGTACTGATTGCCTTTGTGCTGGCGCTGATCATCGGCGGGATATCCGGGTTCTATGGCGGCTGGATCGACTCGTTCATACAGATGGTCACGGACGCCGTGCGTACCATTCCGGCGATCCCCCTGTTCATGGCCTTGGCCGCCTTCATCCCCGACACATGGAGCGCGGAGGAAAGGTTCTTTTTCATCTCGGTCATCCTCGGTTTTATCGGCTGGCCCACGCTTGCAAGGCGCGTGCGCACGCATTTGCTGACCGAACGCAATCAGGAATATGTGCTTGCCGCACAGCTTTGCGGTGCCTCCTCCGGCCATGTGATCCGTAAACATCTGCTGCCTAGTTTCACCAGCTATATCATCGTCGATCTGGTGATTTCCTTCCCCTATATGGTGCTGTCTGAAACCGCGCTCAGTTTTATCGGGCTGGGGTTGAAAGATCCGGTGAATTCCCTTGGTGTCATGCTGCAAAACGTGACCAGCGCGGATGTTTTGCTGAATTATCAATGGTATTTTATTCCCGTGATCTTTTTCATTGTGCTGGTCATGGCCTTTGTTTTTGTCGGCGACGGGCTGCGCGACGCGGCTGACCCTTACGGAGACACCAAGAAATGAGCCGGCTGATTGACGTTGAAAACCTGACCTTGCAATTTGACACCGACGAGGGGCGCATCACGGCGGTGGATGACGTGTCTTTCAGCCTTGAGGCGGGCGAGGTGATGGGGCTGGTTGGCGAAAGCGGTTCCGGCAAATCCGTGACCGCGAAGTCGTTGATGAAGCTGAACCCGCGCAATGCGGTGTATGGACCGGATACTAAAATCACCCTGCATCTGGACGAGGGGCCGGTGGATGTGATGTCCCTGCAAAACGATACCGAAATGAAGATTGTGCGCGGCGGGGCGATCTCGTTGATCTTTCAGGAACCGATGGCCAGTTTTGCACCGGCGATTTCCATCGGGGATCAGATGGTCGAACAACTGATGATCCATACCGATTTCTCCAAAGCGCAGGCCAAAGAGCTATCCATCGAAATGCTGGATCGTGTCGGCATTTCCGATGCCGGCACGCGTTTTGGCCAATATGCGTTCGAGCTTTCAGGCGGCATGCGCCAACGGGCAATGATCGCCATGGCCCTGTCGACCAAACCGAAATTGTTGATCGCGGATGAACCGACCACGGCGCTGGATGTCACGATTCAGGCGCAGGTGATCGACCTGATGAAAGACCTCGTAAACGAATTTGGCATGGGCATCATTTTCATCACACACGACCTGGGCGTGATCGCGCAAACCGCTGATAAAGTTGCCGTTATGTATCTGGGCAAGCTGGTTGAACAGGGCACTGTGCGCGATGTCATCCGCCGCCCTGCCCATCCCTACACCCGCGGGTTGCTGGCAGCGCTGCCGACGCTCGATGATATTGATGCCCCGCTGACGCCGATTCCGGGTGACATCCCCTCGCCACTCGAACGTCCGTCGGGCTGCGTCTATCATACCCGTTGCCAAGAGGTGCTGGGCCCGCGCTGTTCCACGGAAATTCCCAAGTTCAGCCGCGTGGATACGGACCACGCTGCCGCCTGCCATTTGCACGATCCAAAAGGGGATGCATCATGAGCGACAAACCCCTGATTACCGCTCAAAACCTGTCCGTGCATTACCCCCTGCGCGGCAGCATCCTTGGGCCGAAACCCTATGTCGGCGCGGTTGAAAACGTCACGATCGACATCGCGCCGGGCAGTTTCTTTGGCCTTGTTGGTGAAAGCGGTTCCGGCAAGACCACGCTGGGGCGCGCCATGCTCAAGGCTGCGCCGATCACCAAGGGTGATGTGTTGTTTGACGATGGCGAGGTGTCTTATGCGCTGAAAAATTTGGGCAAACAGGAGTTGAAAGACTACCGCACCCGCGCGCAGCTGATCTTTCAGGACCCCTACGCCGCCCTTAGCCCGCGCATGACAGTACGCGATATTATTGCCGAACCGCTCGAAGTGATGGGGCTAACCAAATCACGTGCAGAAACGGATGAGCGCGTGCGCGAAATCGCCGCGAAATGTCGCCTTAACGTGGAACACCTGCGCCGCTTTCCCCATGCGTTTTCCGGCGGCCAGCGCCAGCGCATTTCTATCGCCCGCGCCCTTGTGTCGGCACCAAAATTTATCGTCGCGGATGAAAGTGTTGCCGCCCTTGATGTGTCCATTCAGGCGGACGTGCTGAACCTGCTCAAGGCCATTCAACAAGATATGGGCCTGACCTTTTTGTTCATCAGCCATGATCTGAGTGTGGTGGCCCATGTCTGCGACCATGTGGCGGTGATGTATCTGGGCCGGTTGGTTGAAACCGCCCCCACCCGCAAGCTGTTTGCCACGCCGCGCCATCCGTATACGCAGGCCTTGCTATCCGCGATCCCCTCGCTTGATCCTGATGATCGGGGCCGCGCGCAAAAATTGGAGGGGGAAATCCCCTCGCCCACCAATCCGCCGCCGGGATGTAAATTCCAGACACGTTGCCCCATGGCGATTGAGCGCTGCCGTGTCGAGGAACCCTTGTTAGAGACCGCCGGGCCAGGGCATAACGTCGCCTGTCATCGCTGGAAGGAACTCGCCATCTGAGCAGACCGGCGATGACCGGCCTTGCAGTTGTACCGCTGTTTCCCGCATATCAGGTCACATGCAAAAAAACCTTTCTGACCTGCCGCAAATACAGACCCTTCTGGGGTCGCCCAGCATCGCCGACGTCATCGCGCGCTTCAGCCATGCCGAAACCGCCGATGCATTACGCGAGATCATCGCCGGGCTGCGCGCGGATTTGCGGGCGGGGCGCGCGCCCCTGTTCCCCGATTTCCAAAGCATAGAATTCGCCGACGCCCTGTCAGCACGAATTGAAGCCGCCCGCGCGCCCTCCCTTACGCCGGTGATCAATGCCACAGGCATTTTGATCCACACCAATCTGGGCCGTGCCCGTATGGCCCCCCAAGCGATTGCCGCGATGCAGGCCACAGGTGCGGCAGCCTCAAACCTTGAATTTGATCTGGCCACCGGCAAACGCGGATCCCGCCACAGCCACGTCGAACACTTGATCTGTACTTTGACCGGCGCAGAGGCGGCGGTGGTGGTGAACAACTGCGCAGCCGCTGTGCTGCTGGGCCTGATGGGCACGGCAAACGGGCGCAGCGTGGTGGCGTCGCGCGGTGAGTTGATCGAGATCGGCGGGTCGTTTCGCCTGCCCGATGTCATCGCGCAAAGCGGTGCGACCCTGCGCGAAGTGGGCACGACGAACAAAACGCGGTTAGACGATTATGCCCGCGCCATCGACGCGGATACGGCGGTTTTGTTGAAAAGTCACACCAGTAACTTCAAGATCGTCGGCTTTACGGCGGCCCCGGACCGGCGCGATCTTGCCCGGCTGGCCGCGAAAAATGACGTGATCCTGATGGAGGACCTTGGCAGCGGCGTTTTGATTGACCTGTCGCCCTACGGGCTGCCGGATGAACCTGTTGTCGCGGATATTCTGAAATCCGGCGTTGATCTGGTGATGTTCTCGGGGGACAAATTACTGGGCGGACCGCAGGCCGGTATCATCGCAGGACGGGCGGATATTGTCGCCGATTTAAAAGCGCATCCCCTGATGCGGGCGTTGCGCGTGGATAAATCGTCGCTTGCAGCGCTTGAGGCCACATTGCGGCTATATCTGCCGCCGTTTGATCCGGTGCAGACCATCCCCGTGTTGCAGATGCTATCGGCACCGCTGGCGCAGGTAGAAAGCCGTGCGATATCATTGACCAATGCGTTGACAGCCAGAGGCGTCAGCGGCGTCGCGCTGCATGAAAGCGCCGCCTATGTCGGAGGGGGCAGCCTGCCCGATCAGGCACTGCCCAGTTTCGCCGTGTCGCTGCGCATGCCGGATGTGTCTGCGCAAAAACTGACGGCCGCTTTGCGCGCGCAGAAAACACCGGTGATCGGGCGCATAGAGCGCGATCAGGTGATGCTGGACATGCGCACGGTCTGGGACGCGGAACTGCCGGCAATTGTCGCCGCGGTGGAACAGATAAACCGGCGATGAATACCTGCTGTATCGTTGTGATCGGTCATGTTGATCACGGAAAAACCGCGCTTGTGAAAGCACTTACGGGAGTAGAAACCGACCGGTTGGCCGAGGAAAAGGCGCGCGGCCTTTCCATCAAAACAGGCTTTGCCCATCACAGCTATCCTACCGGCGTCGCTGATTTTGTCGATGCACCGGGGCATGAGGATTTCATTCAGGCGATGATCACTGGCGCAACCGGCGCACGGGCTGTGTTGATGGTGATTTCGGCGGTGGAAGGCATTGCCGCGCAAACACTGGAACATCTGAAGATCGCCGGTTTGCTGGGGATAAACAAGGGCGTCATCGCCGTGACGAAATCGGATTTACTGCCCCCCGACGAACAGGCCGCGCGACTGGCTGATATCCGTCAGGCTTTGGTGCGCACGCCGCTGGCAGATGCGCCATTGGTTTTGTGTTCGGCGTACTCGGGCGCGGGCATCGACGGCCTGCACACGCAGATCGCGGCGTTGCTGTCCGATCCGCCAGAGGTCGCAGCCCCCTTGCACGGTTTCCTGCCAGTGGATCGGGTTTTCACCCTTGAGGGGCGCGGCACGGTTGTCACCGGTACATTGCTGGGCGGCGATCTCGCCCTTGGCGACGCCCTTGTCTTGCAGCCCACCGGACAGCCCGTCACCCTGCGCAGCTTGCAAAGCCGCGGTGAAACGCGCGCGGATATTCAAGCGGGCGAGCGCATGGCCGCAAATCTGCGCGGCTTGGCCGTTGCGGATATTCCCAAAGGGGCAGTGCTGTGTCGCGGTGAAGAAATCGAACCGTCATCCTGCATCGACGTCGTACTGGACCTGCCATCCGATACCGCCCGTCCCTTAAAACACATGCAAGACCTGCGCGTGTTCTTTGGCACCACTAACGCGGTTGCGAGCCTGCGCCTGTTCGGTGGCGGGCAGCTGGGGGCCGGTCAGACCGGTTTCGCGCAGCTTAGATTTAAGACGCCGGTCGTCGGCTTTGCCGGTCAACACGCGATCTTACGACAGCTTTCCCCCGCTGAGACGGTTGGCGGCGCAGTGTTTCTAGACCCGCAAGCCACGCCGGTGAAATCCCGCGACAGCGCACGGATCGACGTCTTGCAAGCCACCCGGAAGGGACATGTGAAAGATATCGCGAACGCCTTAAGCGTCGCGGGCAGAGGTATTTGCGACGCCAAAGATGTCGCGCGTCTTGCACGCCTGCCGCGCGACGCTGTGGCGTGTGAATTGGGCAGTCGTTTTACCTTTCTGACGGATACCGAAATTGCGCCGCACGATGGCATAGCGGCCGCTGAAACGCAGATCCAATCGGCGCTGGCCGCCTACCATGCACAATTTCCGGTGCGCCCTTTTGCCCCTCGAAATCTCATTATTCCTGCTGCGATGGCACCGGTTCTGTCGCAACACGTGCAAACCATCATGCGCGCAGACGGGCGGTTGCGCACAAAGAACGGTATGCTAGCAGCTTTCGATCATGACCCTGTTGCGCGGCTGGATCGGGATCAGCGGGCAAGGATGGCCGAGATCGAAACACACTTCCGCGACGCCGGTCTTGACGCAACACGTGCCCCCGGGGACGAGAAGGCGGACTCGGATCTTTTGGCGCTGCTGATCGACGCGGGTGCTGTTCTGGCCTTACAAAACGTAGCACTAAACCAAACCCTGCTGTTACACGCCGACATCCTGACCGCCGCCGCCGAAATCCTGAATAGGAAGTTCCCCGCCCCGCAAGAATTCACCACCAGTGCAGCGCGTCGCGCGCTTGATACCAGCCGCAGGGTTATCGTGCCGGTGTTGGAACATTTCGACAGCCTTGGCATCACAGCCCGCACCGGTAATTCGCGCCGTATGACTGCAAATGAGGTTTCCCCGCCCGCTGCACAAGGATAGGTTCGCGCCAGCTGGAGGTGACTGGAGTCTGGTGGCTTCCCTGGTCTTCAACACCATGGACGCGCCTTTGCGGCGTGTGGTGGGTTCGATTCCCATCCACCTCCGCCACCTGCACGCTCTGGACATTGCGCGCCATTCATTACCACAATGGCAAAAAATGCGAGGGGGCAAAAATGCGCGACACAGGTTTGAGTTTTTCATTGAATGATTTGACAGGGACACCGCACAGCCTGCCCGCCGGACAGGCCAGCCTGATCTGCTTTGTTAAAGAGGATTGCGGAACCTGCAACACCGCCGCCCCCGTGCTTGAAGCCTTCCACAAAGCCTATGGCGATAAGATTAACGTTACATTGATCGCCCAGTCCGGCGCGGCCAACGCCACCTTTGCCGAGCGCCACAGCCTGTCAATGCCAGTGCTGGATGACACTGCTTGTAAGACTGCGTTCGAATGGGACATCGAAAGCGTGCCCTCGGTATTCTGGATCGACGATGAGGGCACCGTGCAACGCCAGTTTGAAGGGTTCATCCGAACCGATTGGGAAACACTGAGCGCAGAGATAAGCGGTAAAACCGCCCTTCCTGCAGCCCAGATCGATTGGGAAAGCCTGCCTGCATGGCGTCCGGGGTGCGGTTCGAAACACCTTGATCCCGCAGTGTTCGACAAACTGCGCGCCGAGGCAGAGGGCAGCCCGATCCGGGCGCGCAAGATCGAGGTAGCCAGCAGCGACGACGTGGCGGAGTTCATGTTCGATCAGGGGTTTTCGGACGGTTTGCCGCTGGTGCCGCCAACGCCGGAGCGGGTGATGCGGATGTTGTCCGGCACCCACCGCGATGCGCAGGAAGTGGTCGCGACCGTGGCCCCCAACATGGGCGAAGCAACGATTGAGAAAATCGCGATCAACGCAGTAATGGCGGGATGCAAGCCCGAATATCTGCCCGTGGTTATCACCGCTGTCGAGGCGATTTGCACCGACGCTTTTAACATTCATGGCGTCACGGCCACGACGATGGGGGCCGCCCCTGTGATCGTGGTCAACGGGCCGATCCGTGACAAAATCGGAATGAATATGAAACTTGGTGCCTTGGGTGCCGGGAACCGCGCGAATGCTACGATCGGGCGCGCAGTCCGCTTGGTGGTGCGCAATGTCGGCGGGGCGTCAACCGGTGGTGTCGAACGTTCGACCCTTGGGAACCCGATGAAATTTACCATGTGTTTCGCCGAATACGAAGAACGCACACCCTGGCCTGCGCTGCACGTCGAACGCGGATTTCAGCCAGAGGATTCCGTTGTGACCGTCTTTGCCATGACAGGCGGCCCCATGCACATCGTTGACCAGACCTCGCGTGAGCCTGATCAGATCGCGGGGTCTCTTGGCCTCGGGTTGGAGGGCGTGTTTTCTCCTAAGATGAAGAACCTGCCGGTGGATGCCCTGCTTGTAGTTTGTCCCGAACACCTTGATACGCTTATGCGCGAGGGCCCCTACTCAAAGGAGCGTTTACGCCAGCGTATTCAGGAGGTTACGGCCACTCCAGCCGCCAGTTCGCGCAGTGATGATACATTGAAAGCGCCGCAACCCAGCGCCGGTTCGACGACCGTTTCGAAATTTGCCAGCACCGACTTTATCCACGTGGTCGTTGCCGGATCAAACGCGGGCAAGTTTTCGTCTGCGTTTCACGGTTGGGCAAGCGGTGCCGTCGGTTCGACACCGGTTTCCAAGAAGATCGACCTCGGATAAGCTAACGTCGAGAGGAGGAGGAAAATGACAACAATTCTTGACCCGACAGACGAACGCACACCAGTTGAACGCCAGATCACCCCACGATCCGGCACGCTTTCCGGTGTCATCGGCCTGTTGGATATCAGCAAGCCGCGCGGCAATGTAATGCTGGACGAGCTTGAAAAACTGCTGGCTGAAAAGGCCCCTGATGTAACGGTACGCCGCTACAAAAAGCCGACCTTTGCAAAGCCTTGCCCAGACGACCTGCGCCACGAAATGCGTGACGCCTGTGATCTGGTGCTAGAGGCATTGGCCGACTGAGGTTCCTGTACGACGTGCAGTATGCACGATACAGTCTGGTTTGAAATCCAGGGAATCCCATCGGTTTTTGTCGCCTCTAGCGAGTTTGGCGAAGCCGCCGAAGCGCAAAAGGCTGCGCTTGGCATGAACGGCGCGCGCTATGTCTTGGTGCCGCATCCCATTCAGGATGCCACTGACGACGAAATGCGCACCAAAGCACAGAACGCGCTGGCACAGATCGTCAGCGCATTGACTGAAAACTAAGATACGGGCGCGGCTGTCGCACAGGAACAGCCGCGCCCCGATTTATTGGCTTTCACAGTCTGACCCTTTGCTAAATCACACCCCTACCCTTCCCGGAATTTCATAATTTTCCGTAAATTCATTTGCCGTTTTTGTTGCGAAATTCGAAAGCCGAAGTTTTAGAACGAAAATAGAACAAATTGCAGTGCCGCTTAACTTACAATTAGGGTAGCGGCCTTATGGATTCCCCAGCTCGACCGCCAAAACGGGTGAAGACGAGCGGCACATAGCAAGGGGATTCTCATGCCGGGAAAGGCGCTTTTTATTGGTCACAGTTTGGTCGGGCCAGTGATGCCCGACATGTTCAACAGCTTCATGGCCGATCAGGGTTTTGCCATGCGGGCTGATTATCAGGTCATCAATGGTGCCCCGCTAAAGTGGAACTGGAACAACGGTCATAGTGCCGAGGGTGTGAATGCACGCGATGTCCTGCCAAGTGGTTCTTATGACGCTGTGATTGTGACAGAAGGCATTCCACTGGATGACCAGATCATGTGGAATGACAGCCAAGGCTACGCAAAACGCTATTTCGACCTTGCTCACGATGCCAACCCAGATACGCAGTTTTACCTTTACGAAACATGGCATGAAATTGGTGCAAGTACCGCAACTTGGCGGGCGCAAATCGCCAATGATCTGTCCAAATGGGAAGGGATTATCGACCATGTAAACGCCAATGCCCCCAGTGGCGCGGCCGAGGCTTTGCTTGTGCCTGCGGGGCAGGCCATGGCCAAGCTGCATGACGCAATCGAAGCCGGTCGGGTTCCGGGTTTGACCAGCATTCGCGATCTCTTTAACGACAACATTCACCTCAACGAAACCGGCATTTGGTTTGTCGCCGCTCTGCAGGCAGAGGTCATCGCCGGTGCAGATGCCGCGAGCCTGCCGCAGCAGACAGTTTCGATATGGGGAACCCCCTACGGCGGTCCAAGCCCCGCGATTTCTCAAGCAATGAGTGATGTAATTGACGAGACGTTGGCGGCTTATGATCGCGATGGGACTGACGGGAATGGCAGCAATACCCCTCCCCCGCAACCTGCGCCACAACCGGAACCGGAACCCGCCCCCACGCCGCAGCCTGAGCCCGAACCAGAACCGGCCCCGCAACCTCAACCTCAGCCAACACCGCCTCCCCAGCCGCCTACAAATGGCGGCGGGTCGGACACCGGCATCCCTATCGGTCTAGGCTTTGGCCTGAGCCATATTGCCGATTATGCCCCGGCATCGCCATTCCTGGACGTCTTTAAATCCTCACGCCCCTTCTTTGGTCACCAAAGCGGCCGGTGGGGAGGGGTAGAAAACGAAGACCTATTGGCGCAGGGCATTCTGGACAGCAACGGCTGGCCGGCCGAAATCCCGGCCGGTGTCGACAGTATCGCGACGCTCATCCTCACAGAATTTCCAGCAGAGATGACAGATGCAGCAGGACGTTATCGCGTTACCTGGGAAGGCAACGGTGAACTTCAGATCGGCCTCGCGGGCTATGACGTAACTTACGGGCAGAACGAAGCGTGGTTTTCATATGCGCCGGACGGGCGCGGCCTTGTCAGCATCGATATCCTTTCAACGGACCCTGCGGGTAACGGAAGTTATATTCGAGATATATCTGTTGTGCACCAACAGCATACCGCAGCTTTTGACGCGGGCAAGATGTTCAATCCGAAATGGATCGATATCATCGAGGACGCTCATTCGCTGCGCTTTATGGACTGGATGAACACCAATAATTCAACAGTAACATCTCAACGCGACATGCCCCAAACGCAAGATGCTTCATGGGCCGAAAATGGCGCACCGCTTGAGGTGATGATCCGTCTTGCCAATGAAACGGGGACCGCCCCCTGGTTCACCCTGCCCCATCTCGCCACGCCCCAATACATCCGCGCCTTCGTCCGCGAGGTTCATGAAACGTTGGATGCCGGCCTGACGCCCTATTTTGAATTTTCCAATGAGGTCTGGAACTGGCAATTCGAACAGGCGCGTGCGGCTGATCTGGAAGGGCAGGAACGCTTCCCTGGAGTTGGCTCCGCTTGGGTGCAGAACTATGCGGGTGATGCCGTGACAATGGCGGAGATCATCGACGAAATCTACGGCGTGAACAATCCGAATGTGATCAAAGTAATTACCACCCAAACCGGATGGTTAGGTCTTGAGGATGCTATCCTCGACGCGCCCGACTGGGTCGCGGAAAACCCTGCGGCGCGCGCGGCACCTTCCACCTATTTTGACGCCTATGCGATCACCGGATATTTTGACGGCGGCCTTGGACGGGGTGAAAAGGGAAATATGGTGCTCGCGTGGCTGGATGAAAGCCGGACCCTTGCCGAGGAAAATGCGACCGCCCTTGGTTTAACCGGCCAGTCCAGAGAGGCCTATTTGGCCGAACATCGGTATGATCTCGCCACCGAGCGCGCCATCCTTGAGTTGCGAGACGGCTCTGTCAGTGGGGATCCACAAGGGTCGCTGGCAGACCTCGCACAGCTTTTCGCCTATCACAAAGACCAGGCCGACGCGGCTGGTCTTGAACTCGTCATGTACGAAGGTGGTACGCATATTGTCGGTGTCGGCGAGTGGCAAGGAAATGCGACTTTGACCGACTTCTTTTCGCATCTGAATTATACCGCGGGTATGGGTTCAATATATCAAGAGTTGCTTCAAACCTGGGTCGATGCGGGGGGCACACTCTTCAACGCCTATACAGCCGTTGATCGCCCGACAGTTCATGGGAGCTGGGGGCACCTTCGCCACCTCGATGATGAAAATCCACGGATGGCGGCCGTTCAGGATTTCCTTCAGGCCTTTGCCAAAGGCGAAAGAGCCAGTCAGGATTACCTGCCAATACGTCCGGACTTCCAGACGCCGGAGACATTGATTGGCGATGAATCAGATAACACATTGCACGGTACCGAAACTGTTGATGAGATTTTCGGTTTGTCAGGTGATGACAATCTGCGCGGCGGCGCGGGGGATGATATGCTTGATGGTGGCCGCGGTTGGGATAGTGCCCATTTCTCCGGTGGGCAGGAAAATTATACCCTCGCCCTCACTGCGACGGGTATCGAGATCGAAGACCGCCGCGTCGGCGGGGACGGAACCGATCAACTGATGAATATCGAACAATTGCATTTTACGGACCCGTCACAAAACAACCGCGTCACCCGCTTTGACCTTTCGGAGTTCACCGGCACCCAGAATCTGAGCACAGCCGAGATGGAAAGCTTCATCGAGCTCTACATCGCATATTTTAACCGCGCACCAGACGCTGTTGGCCTGAATTTTTGGGGAACAGCATTTGCCAACGGGACAAGCCTGCAGCAGATCGCCGCCTTGTTTATCGAGCAACAGGAAACCCGCCAGACCTATCCAGACAGCATGAGTACTGACGATTTTGCAACTGCAGTTTACAGCAACGTGCTGGGGCGGCGCGCAGATCAAGACGGGTTTGATTTCTGGACACAGGCTTTGGAAACCGGTGCAGTCGCGCGCGACCAGTTCATCCTCGCTGTTCTGGAAGGCGCAAAAACGCCACCACAGGGGCAAATGTCGAACAGCTTTCTCGCCCAACAAATGGCGGACAGGCAGTATCTTGCGGATAAGACAGATATTGGCGCATATTTTTCTGTGCATAGGGGCATGTCCGACGTGTCAAACGCACAATCCGCTATGTCGTTGTTTGATGGAACAGCATCCAGTTTTGATCGTTCAATCGGCTTGGTAGACGATCTTGCCCGTGACGGGACAGGTGAATTTCTGATGCCCTTGGTCGGCGTATTGGAGGAACCTGCATGGTGGTAACATGCCAACCCAACGGCCTATCAAAATGAACGATTGACGTGGCGTATCCTGCAGAATTCGGACCAACCCTCTTCTGACCACTTTACTTTCAGAAAGCGGGTAGCGTTTCATGAGCCGGCAGTCGAAAGGAACACCATGTCGGATACAGTTGTCGCGGATTTTGACCAACAGCTTTCTCGGGAAATGCTGGAAGTGCAAGCAGCCAAGGGGGCAAGCGCCCTTACGGCAATTGGGGCGGGCGTGGATGTGCCCGTGGCCGTGATCATGCGGAATGATCTGGTCCAACTTGAAATCATGCGTGCTGCAGCGCGAGCGGGAACAGTCATCGTCGCATTGAACTGGCACGGTCAGACGGACGAAGTCGCGGCCATCTGTGCCGATAGCGGAGCCCAGATTGTGATCATCCACCGCGATCTGATTGATGCACTACGACCGGCGCTGAAGGGGCGCAAGGTGATTGGGGTAACACCTGGCCCCGCACTTTGTGCGGCCTATGGCATTGACGAAGCGGCCGCCAATACGGATTTGGACTGTCCGGAATGGAGTGCATTGGTGGCGGCGCAAGCTCCCCTGGCACAGCGCGAAATGATGCGCCCGCTCATGCGTTATACGTCTGGATCAACAGGCCGGCCGAAAGGGGTGCGGCGTACCGGTTCAGGACCGCGCAAGGACTTCGAAGCGGTTCTTGCCCGTGTAGGCGCCGAAATGATGCGCTTCAAACCGGGGTCGCGATATTTTACGGCAGCTCCGATTTACCATTCCGCACCGTCAACCCTGACCAGTTCCGCGCTCGTCTCGGAAGGTGTGTCGACGTTCATCGCGCCGAAA